>JAJTBN010000321.1 GCA_021286895.1 Bacteroidota bacterium
AGAAAGAAATTATGAGGGATGTATCTAAAAGAATTCTCATTGTCGAAGATGATGAGAACGACCTCGATATGACGCTTGATGTTTTGAAAAGTTATAACCTTAAGGATCATATCGACATAGTAAGGGACGGGGCAGACGCTGCGGATTACATCTTCAAACGGGGCAAATGGTCGAATAGGGCAGGGGGAAATCCTGTGGTGGTATTTATCGATTTGAAACTCACAAAAATAGACGGCATAGAATTGCTGAAAAGGATTCGCGCTGATGAGAAGACGAAATATATCCCGTTTGTAATATTAACCTCATCCCAGGAGGAAAAAAACATTATAGAAGGTTATTGCCTCGAAACTCATTCTGTCGTTATACAGAGGCATGAATACGCGGATTTTCTGAATGCGGTTAAATCTCTGAACTATAAAGAGACTCATTAATCATGACTATCTTAATTTATAGTGTATGATTTATTGCCTGATGAATATGGTTAAGCAATAAAAATTTACAGCGAAGAAAAATTTCAGAATAAAACTTTTTTACAAAATGAAAAAAATTAAAATTCTGCATCTCGAGGACAATTCTTTTGACAGTGAACTCATATTGTCCGAAATTGAATCCAAAGAATATGAAGTCGATTATACAAGGGTGGAAACCGAAAAAGCATTCATTGAAAATCTTGAGAAAAATACATTTGATATAATACTTGCCGACAATAATCTTCCGACATACGACGGCATATCCGCGCTTAAGGTATGCAGCGAAAAATATTCCGATTATCCGTTTATCTTTGTATCGGGAACACTCGGAGAAGAAATAGCCATCGACATGCTGAAGCGCGGGGCGTCAGATTACATACTGAAACATCATCTTATCCGTCTTGTTCCCGCTATTGAACATGCCATTGAGGAAGTCGAACTTAAACGGCAAAAAATCATATCGGAAAAAAAATATGAAAATCTGGTAAACACGGCTTCAGATGTTATCTTCACACTGGACGTGGAATACGGTATCTTCACTTCAATAAACCCTGCTTTTGAAAAACTTACCGGCTTTAAAATCAGCGAATTTATCGGCAAACCGTTTATAAACATCATTTGTGAAGATGATTTGCAGACTACTGTTTCAGCCTATGAAACGGTAAAGAAGGAAAAAATTACTAAAACAATAATAGTTAAATTAAAAACCGAATGGGGAGATTTTAAATTCAGCGAGATAACCGGGCAGCCATTGTTTGAGGATGACAAGTTGACGGGAATCTTATGTATAGGACGCGACATTACGGACGCGATAAAAACCGAAGAAAAAATCAAGGTTCTTTCAACCGCTATTGAACAGGGACCGGCATCGATTGTCATTACGGATTTCAAAGGCAATATTGAATATGTGAATCCAAAATTTGCGGAGATAACAGAATATTTGCCTGTTGAGATTCTGGGCAAGAATCCTAAATTATTGAAGTCAGGCGAGACTTCCGCGGATACATATAAATCGCTCTGGGATACGATAACAAACGGGGGAGTATGGCATGGTGAATTAAAAAATAAAAAGAAGAATGGTGAATTTTACTGGGAATCGGAATCAATTTCTCCCGTGAAAAATATTAAAGGGGAAATTACACATTTCCTTGCTGTAAAGGAGGATATTACTGATAAGAAAATGAAGGAAAGAGAACTTATCTCGGCTAAGGAAAAAGCGGAAGAATCAAACAGACTTAAAACCTGCTTTCTCGCGAACATGAGCCATGAATTGAGAACGCCTATGATAGCAATTCTCGGATTTGCTGAAATTCTCCTGGATTTGGTCGAGGATAAAAACTCGCGCGAGTATATAAATCTGATTTATGAAGGCGGTGAAAGACTGATGGAAACCCTGAACCTGATACTTAACCTTTCGCTTATAGAATCGGAAAAGATGACAGTTAAACTCAGCAAACTTGATATCGTAAAGGA
>JAJTBN010000064.1 GCA_021286895.1 Bacteroidota bacterium
AAAAATTAACTATGGAAATTAATTTTCTTCTGGGGCTGTTGGTTCTTTCGACTTTTCCGGCGGTAGAATAATATTTTTCAATCAGTACGTTTATCATCTGTTATGAACAAGAATCCAATTTTGCACAAAAAATAATTACAGACTCAGAAAATTCCCTGATAATTTCTAACGACATACATTACTTCCATAATAAATTTCCCTTATTTAAAAATATTCTTACTATTAAAATCACCTTTTTGATCTGAAAGGTTATGAGACAGTGAAAGAATGAAAGAATATAATTATTAGTATTCTTTTCCTCAATATCAATTATTTATTGCCACTGTTTCCTGCTTAAATTCATAATCATTCCATATTTTAGCAGGTAATTCATTTACTTCATCAAAAACAATGTCCCCTTCTCTCTTTTCAAATGTCCAAAATGCTAATAACCCCTTTGTTGAATTATTTAATACCTCAATTGGAGTTAATGCCCTATTAAATATTTTTGCGTTATCGATGCAAATACCCTTTGTAATAAACCTTGGAGAATAAAAGAAATTTAAATTGCCAAACGAAATATTATAAAACCACCTGGATATATCATATTTTTTCTTTAGTGAATCTAACTTTAAATATTCCTTCCCATCTATATATAATATTGAATAATCATTTTCCAGTGAATATGAAAAAATATATCGGTGCCATTTATCGTCAATTCTGTAGTCTCGCTTTTCGATTTTACTGTAAGGATCAATGTTATCACACATAACAAGTTCTAAGACGTTGGATTTCATCATAAAACGGTTAATAAAATCCGGGTGAGATATATCAAAACAGTGGTTATCATAGCTCGTATCTGGATTTATATATTTCGCATCAATTTGAATGCTAAATGAACTTGGATTTTGAAATAAATTTTTCGTAAAAACCATAACACCTTTATTTTTCAGATATAAAATGTTGTTTTCGTTACTTTTGTCTCTATATTCATTTTTAACAGATGGATATTCAGGACTATCCATTTTCCTTGTCAAGCCACCATATATTGTAGCCCACAATTCATTTTTAGATAAATCATAAACCGACTCATAATTCATTTCATCAAAATCGTATTGTAAAAATAAATTTTTTGAATCGCTTAAATTTTTATCCCACATATCTTTCACAAGAAAATCCAAAGGTTCCGATTTGTTCCAAATTTTCAGATTATTAAGCAAAAATGAATAATTAGTTTTAGTCGGTTTTTCCAAATTTCGCTTATCCGGTGTCTTACTTCCGCCTATGCTAATACAATCCGGAATTAATTTTAAAGAATTATATTTGTTTTCATATATAGTTCTTTCATTATTTAATATGATTAATATTTCTTTGATATTGTATGTAACAGCGACGTAATTCCAATCATTGTATTTAACTTTATTTATTGATTTATATTTTTCGGGAGTTAAATAGGATTTATTCGTCATCAAATAAAATACTATAGAAGAGTCACCCTCTACGGTTATATAAAATTTATTTGTGGATCCATCATCGTTTCTTAAAATTAAAAAATTATTTTCCTTAAACTGATAATTATCTAATAAAGGTTTTATCCAAAAACTAACCGTAAACTCATCCTTCAAAACATTTACCTTATTATTTAAAACCATTTGCTCGTTTCCGTTTTTAAAATTAAGTGAATATCCATTTGAGTATTTTACTGATTTTCCTTTTAGTGTTATTTCCTTATACGATTTAGCATTTTCAAGTGAATAAATCTTTAATTTTGCTAGTTTAGGCCCAAGGCTATCATAATTAATCGGTCTAAATTTAATATATAGTCTCTGACTGAAATCTGGATTTAAAAGTGGAGCATCGGGCTGGTTTCCTTCGCTTCGCCACAATACTTCAAACTCATCTTTATCTTTTCCTTCTATTTCAACAACAAATCTTTCTTTTTTTCTTGAGTTATTTAGCAAATCCAATTTTGGAAACCACAAGTCCCCAATTGCTACATCACCAAAATCAATTGTATCGCCTCCGAAATAATTTTCATTTTGAAATATCCAGTTTGTATCCCTGTCGGGCGCATAGATTAAATACATCGGATTTTCGGTTACCGGCAGCGGCTTTATATCTCTCGGCAGAAACATGTAAGCAGCGTATATGCCTGTTACAAGTATTATGAGCGAGAGCATTAGTACGGCCTGCAGAGAATATCTCTTCAGTAATTTGCGGACATGAACTGATTTTGAATCTTCTTCCGTAATAATAACGTCTGAGATATCCGTTATTTTATTCAACGAGGAAAGGCCGGTAACATTAAGAGTCTTGTTCGGATAAATCCTGTTCAGTCCTGCGATTATTTCCTTAGCCTCCTCCGCGTTTTCGGCGGGTAAAATTATATTTTTTATCCATGAAAAAAATGCCGTGTTAATTTTCGCTTTCAGCGAATCAGAAGGAAGCTTCTGCAGGCTGCCATGCCTGTCAAGGCTGCCTGTGAATGCCGATGAACTGCTGACGGCGAATCTTTTCCGGGAAAGTCTTTCGTTATATACTTTACAGAAGGAAATGACGCTGCCTGCAAAAAGAAATGATGTTCCCTTGTAAACGTTGCTCATGTTATCGTAGCCTAATAGTATTTTCCCGTACGGCTCTTTGTGCACGCCCTCTCCGTGAAGAAGAAGTCTGACCGTATTTCTTATATTCTCAAGCGACTCCCTGAAATCATGTTCCGTCAGGTCGGTGTTATTTTCAAATTCAATTCTGCCTGAAGTGCCGCCCTGCTTCGCGAGCCTGCAGTGCATGGGAAGAATCAGGCCGAGATTCGCGTCTCCGGTTTCGGTGTTTTCTTCTTCGACTAATATAGTGTTTATTTCATCATAAGAATACCCGTTCAGCCTCTCAAGTTCATACTTTATTTCCTCGAGTATCTCGAGCGCTCTCGATTTCCTGAAAATATCCGGTTTGATCAACGCGTATTTGCTGCCAGCTGTTTCGTTTCCCTTGCCTGCATCAGCCTTGGGTGCAAGAATTTCTTTCCTGCCGGAGGAAGAAGTTTCCCGGCGGTCTATCATCTTGTTGAGAATAACGAGGCCCTCTTCAAGTTCACCGAGATGAAAATACATCTTCAGTAGCTGCATGTTAATCAGGTTAACGACAGTATCTATTTCGTTCAGTACGATTTTATCTTCATAATATTCCGAAGAAAGAAGAAGTATGTCCTTGGCGTCGCGAAGGTAAGACGGGTCAATGAAATTCACTCCCGCATTCCTGAATATACCAAGAAGCACCGGAACGAAATCCTCGAGAAAAGCGAAGTCCGGGGGATAATAACCGGTGTCTTCGCATTCACGGAAAAAATTAACTATGGAAATTAATTTTCTTCTGGGGCTGTTGGTTCTTTCGACTTTCCCGGATGCAGTATAATATTTTTCAATCAGTACGTTTATCATCTGTTAGATTAAGAATCTTTTCCGTACCCGTGATTAATAAGTATAAATATAACAATTAATTACGGCGGTTTCAAGATTGGATGCAATGATTTTGAAAGATTTATACTTATCGAGGCAGTCCGATGCAGTACTGATTTATTTGTTGGGATTTCAAAAGCTGCATAGATGAAATATTTAGAAAAGTATTGCCATGCAGTTCATTCGCAAAACGGATAAGAACAATAATAAAAAATATTAAATTTATATATCAAAGAACGAGTAACACTTTAGTGTCAAATGACAAAGAAATAGCGTCTGTGTTTCTGGGAATGTTAAAAATAAATATGAGACTATTTTTGACTGTGTTTTTCCTGAAATCGTGCGTCTCCGGCAAATATTCCGCGGAATTTGAATACCATTTCACGGGCTTTGAAAAAATATTTCTGAAGTCAGGTTTTTCGGTGATCTTATTTTGACGACATTCATTTATATTTTCAATTCCTAAAGTTTCTGACAACAAATTTAATCGTACAAATATAATAAGGGGAAGGTATTATTGATTCGAAAAATGACCATTATGCATGTAATATGCTGGTAATATAAAGGTGTGTTTTAGCACTTTTAAGATTACAGAATTGATTCCGCATCGAATTTGCAAAAGAATCACGGGAGAATCTATACCGGTTTTAAAAAATGAAAATATCTTTTATCTCGCACGATTATGTCTATAATCATTCGAAAAAATTTCCGGAAATTTTTTAGTAATATCTTATCTGCAACAGTTGAGATGTCCCATACCATTGTTGGTTTATTTCGTTTCAGAGAAAGAAATTGGTTCAGACGGAAGTTCGGCTGCATTAATTTAGATTGATTATCAGATAAATCATTATGACGGTTACCGTCAGTAGAATAAGTATCCACTGATTGCAGTAAATAAAATTTCTCCACGAAAGATTTTTGCCGTCGAAATTTTCCCGCGGTTTAAGTTTATTTTGGCTGTTGAGAATCATATTAATCGCTTTTCAGGTTTAGTCAAAATATAAATTATCAGTGTTTGTATTTCCCGAGATCTATCCGGTATTTTTTTATTTTGTCTCTCAGAGTTGAAGGTTTTAAACGGAGCAGACGGGCGGCAAGGTTTACATTGCCGATACTGTTTTTAAGTGCGCCGATTATTAGTTCTGTCTCGTATTTGCAGATTTTGAAATCGAATGATTCGGTTTCCTGTTGAATCTCACTGCCCGTGTCAACTCGGCTGTTTTTTTCGAGCGAAATATTAACAAAATCCGAGAATATGTTCTCAAAGTTTTCGTAGATTTCGCTTACGGGGTAGAGAGCCAGTTTCTCGGTGAAGTTTCTGAGTTCGCGTACGTTGCCTTTCCAGTCATAATCCAGAAGGGGACTCAGGTCGAGTTTGCCCGGTTTTAATCTCGAAACAACCGGCGCACCGTTGCGCTTCATAAAATGTTCGAGTAGCAGCGGGATGTCTTCTTTCCTCTCGCGCAGCGGGGGAATGGTTATTTTGAAAACACTAATCCGGTAGAAAAGATCCGGACTGAATTCATTTTTGTCCACCATTTCCTTGAGCCCCGTCTTAGACGAGGAAATAAACCTGACATCATTTTGAATAAAGAGGGAAATCGTCAATTTCGTTAAGATAGAGCGTTGCGTTGTTGGCCGCGTCGAAAAACCCCTGATGTGCATAGTCTGCGCCCGTGTACGAGCCTTTCATATGCCCGAAAATTTCTGACTCGAAAAGGGTCGGAGGAAGCGAAGAGAGACTTACTTTTACTAATCTTTTATTGCTCCGTCTGCTTGTTGAATGTATATAATCGGCAAGTATTTCCTTTCCTGTCCCTGTCTCTCCTACCAGCAGGACAGGGCAGTCCGAATTTCTTATACTTTCGATTTCAGCCAGCAGAGACTGCATCGCCAGATTTCTTGTGACTATTCCATTCTGCATATAAACTTATACAAGCAACGTGAATAAGTTTCGGAAAAAAGAGCGCTTTTTTCGGCTGGCAGTAAAAATTAAACACTCAACATTATATGGTTGTTTCAGGTAAAATGGGCTATAAGAAATAACTCAGCGGAAATTTTACTTTACTTTGCGCAGTTATCCGACAAAATATTTTTACTTTCGCGTATATTTAGAAGACTATGTCCTCTATTTTCCGGAGCCGAGGATATTTGGGGCCACTTTCTCTTAAAAGCGGAAATGTTGATGGGGACATCATCTTTAAGATGAATATTCTTTCTCATACACATACTTCAAGATTAAGTTTTTCGATATGTACGGATATTTTGTTTCTGCTCGTATCCCGATATATGCCAATTACCTTAGCGGTTATTATTCATTTAATACATTTTGAATTCATTTATTCATATTAACAGAAAAATATGTAATTCGGAATTTTACGCAAAAAAGACAGTTTTTTAATGTTATAAGTACGTAATACGGCGACATGCTTGGAAACCTGCGTGTGAAACACGGAAATCCGTGTTTTTGCAAATAGAGATTTTGAAGCAGTGTAAAAGCAGGCATGTTATAGGAAAAAAATTCAGAATTAAAATATTTTATATTTTACGTTTGAAAAATAATAATTATATTATGTTTCTTCATGCAAAGTGAACGAAAATCTTTAATCATCAATATGTCCAATACATGCATTTACTATGAGTAAGTGCGGAAATATTATTTTTTGAAAATATAACTGATTAATTAGTTTCCTGAATTTTTGAAAATGGATTTCACATACGGGTCGTATGCCGAAATGAGCAGATTCATCAACGAATGTATTAAGAGGATAGAAAAATACATCGGTTTTCTTTCGAGCAAAGGAAAGATTTTCCTTCCAATGGACCTCACACCATACGATGCAGCGATAGAAGTGTCATCGGAAATATTCACTTCGGATGGAAATACACTGGTAAAGTTCAAATCTTTTTTTGACAAACTTAAAGAGAAGCCCGATACCGAAGACGATTACGAAGCAATCCTGAAATCATTCCTGTTCTCGGTCGCGAAGAAGAATCTTGTAAATATCTACAAGGACAGCGACCCCGTCACAGCCCGGATAATAAGGAATCTGAATCTTGAGATAGACAGGAGCGGTTATTTCGTAACGGAATTATTTAGCGACAGATTCGTGCACACAGAGGAAACGGATTTTTCGGAAAAAGAGTACTGCGGCAGGGAAGAACTTGAAAAAATTCTGAGCGCCGCACATTCCAAAGTAGATTTCAAAAACGCTAAGACTTTCTTATCTTCATTATTAAACATCGTGAACGAACAGGATGAATACATAAAAGCGGTTTCATTCGGGGATCTTGTGTATGTTTACAAACACAGTTTAATCGAGAAGGTAGAATCCACGCAAAAAAGCGCCAGACAGGAAGAAATTGAGACAAATATACATTATAAATTCATATTGGAGGAATTCAGGCAGAAATTCAACACAAAACTGAGAAAGTACTTTTCAAAGAAGAATTTTTCCGACAACGATCAAAAATGCATGTATAATGTTATAGACGCTTTTCTGAAGGGCATAACCGACGGAGGGCAAAAAAGAGGCGCAAGCGAACTAACAAAGGAGTTTTTCGCAGACGGGGACTTCGCCAGGAACAAAAACCGCGTAGAGTATTGCATAGATATGCTTTTAAGCGAGCTTACGACGGTTTTTGAGAAAGGCAAATAATGTCAAAATTTAAAAATTTAAACACGGAAATTTTAAAGAAAAAAACGGCATCGAAAGGCTTATTAGGGAAAGAACGCATTCTTGCGGAGGATTTTGAGAAGTTTTCCACACAGAAAATTAAAGACGGAATTAAAGTAAATCCGGATTCAGTGTTGTACAGTTTTATTTATCAGAGACAGAGATATGAGATGCTGCAGGGCTACGAGACAGGTCTTAAGCTTGCTGCCGCGACTGAGAGCGCAAGCGCTGCACGCAACAGAGGAAAAAATTATTTCTACATAAATGCAGATCTTGATTCGGCGTTGAGGATAAAAATAAAGAACAGCAATGAAGTAACCGCGAGTCTTATAACTTCTCCGCAATCGGAATTCAGCAATCCTTTAATACACTGCAGGGAAACAGATAAATATTATATTCCCGACGGGAAAAATGTTTTTAATCTTGGGAAGTTTGAGGCGTTCAAGCCCGAGCATTTTCATTTCGACGTGCTTTTGCCTGTGTTTAAAATTGATTTTGCTGAAAACAAAGGAGAATATATTCCCTTCTTTACTCACAGTGATTATGAATTAAGAACGGTGATAAACCGTAATGAGGAACTTTTGGTCGAAATGTCGGATGATATTCCTCACAGGACCGCGGTAATACAGAGCGGTGCATACAGGGACTTTGCAAACGTCAAAGGGAAAAATATAAAAATATCCAAAGCCTTACTGGGAAGCAAGATGAGTTTACTGTTCTATTAAAGATAGAATGAGTATTGGAAAATATTATTTTGACGATGCCGAAATAAAGAAAACACACAATTCGGGGCGGAGGTTGGTTATAATAGCCGAAATTTCCCTCAGCATTCAACTTTCAACTCTAAATTAAAACACCGCCTTAACATTGAAAAATACATTTCGCTTTGCGGCGGGTATCCAGACAGGCGCTCCCTTGTTGTCTATCCCGCCCGTCGGTTCGTACATATAGTTCAACAGGTTGTTTATTCGAGCCGATACCTCGAGCGACCTCAACAGGTTTACAAGTTTCGTCGAAGGGAAAAGATAAAATATGTTTGCGGATATCCCCGCGTTCAACACCGTGTACGCGTCCGCTACCTTATCTATGTACCCCCACCATTTCCGGGCGTCGGGATTATTTTTCTCGTTTTCAGTATTATCCAGATACTGTTTTCCTATGTACTGAAAATTTACGTAAGCGTTGAATCCTTTTCCGTAATAAAAACTCAGAGAAAGATTTCCGATTAACTGCGGGTTCAGGAGTATCTTGTTACCTGAATAATCCGCGTTCAGAATTATATTGCCCTGCTCGTCCATGCTTTTCAAAGCGATATAACTTTTGTAATAATTTTCCGACCATGTGAGGTTGCCGCTGAGAGTCAACACGCGGTTTTTCTCCAACGCGGTCTCGAATAACTTTGTGAGCAGGTCGTATTCAAACTCAAGTTCCATTCCGCGGTGTATCGATTCTCCCGCGTTCGCCGCAATCGGATTTCCGAAACTGTTCAACTGCCCGCTGCCGACAATTTCGTTTCTGTAATTCATCCAGTAAAAATTTATGTTGGCTTTTAGCGGATACCTGCTGTACGCGAAACCCAGTTCGTAATCCTTCAGTTCTTCGTAATTAATAAGCGGGTCTGAATACGTTCCGTTGACGGAGTCTATATTTCTGAAATTGGGGGCTGATTTCACGAACGATCCGTCGTAAATATCGCTTAGTCGGGGTTCGCGTCTTGCGACCGAGATGTTCAGAAAACCCCTGAAGTTATCGCTAATATTGTAGTTCAATCCGGCTCTGTAATTCAATAAATCGTGAGTCAAGTCGAAGTTATATCCCGCTACGTTGTTTTCAACGCTGTATCGGTGATGCGTAAATTGGATTCCTACCATTCCTGAGATTTTTTTCTCTATGTTCGTAAATTCGTTAATGTAAACCGAATATGTTTTCTTGTCACCGTTATACGAATAGTACCTGTAATTATCGGGAGTACCAGGGGGTAACGCGTCAGCCTGAACTATCTCGCCAGAATGTTCCGAATTGTGTATCCTGACCTCGCCTCCTATTATTAAATTCCCGATATCGCTGAAATGCTTAAGATGCACCTTCGGAAACCATCCGAAATCGTTGCCGTTGTTCACAGATTTTACTTTCATGTCGCTTTGCACAACGCGGTAACCCTTTCCATTCTCATATATTATTTTGCCTGCCCAGTTTCTGAGATAACAGTTCGGTTTGTATGAGGTTGTATCCTGCGCGTAAAAATAGTTCAAGCGGAAATCGGAAAAATCATAACCCCCGCTCGTAAGAAAGTACCGGTAAAAATTTTCATCTCTTCTTATATAATTGAAAGTGTTAGATATGAAAAAATTCTCTGAAGGCTGAAGGTTGAGCGTCAATTCGAAATGCGGCTGGAAATATTTTTCCCTGTCATCTGGATTTGAAAGAGGATTGTACCTTCTGTCGAAATCTCTGTCGCCGGTTATCGTTCCCGCAAGATAGTATTTTGAAACTCCCAGGTACGTGAGATGGCTCTCGGAAGGCGAGCCGTACGCGTTAAATTTTATAACGGATTTTTTCCCCAGAAGTTTTCCGATTCCCAGAAAGTACGACCATTGATCCGCCCACGAATCGTACCTGTAACCGTCAGTGTTTATTCTGGATACCTTTCCGTAAACACCGAATCCGCTTTTGGTCAGCCCCGACGAATATTCAAGGGACAATCTTTTAGAATTAAAAGAGCCGTATCCCCCGCTCGCGCTTATGAAACGGTTTTTGAAGTAGTCTATGGTCTGAAGATTTATCACTCCGCCGATTTCCGAGAATCCATAAAGCGCGGTGCTCATGCCTCTCTGCACCTGAATATTCTCGAGTGAGGACGTAATATCCGCAAGTTCATTCCAGTAAACCTGGTGTTCCTCCGCGTCGTTCTGGGGAATTCCGTTTATCATTATAGAGATTCTTCTCTGGTCGAAGCCGCGTATCGTGAAGTAGGAATAGCCTATGAACGAACCGGATTCAGTGTAGGCGTTAATGCTTGTATTTCCGTTAAGAAAAACCGGCAGGCTCTCGACCCGGTAGCGCTGTGTAATTGCTTCTCTTTTCACGGTCTCAAAAGTAACGGGTATCACCTTCGGCATGCCTTTTAACTCATCTACTTCGATTGTCGGCGTCTGGTATATAGTCGTGTCCGTTGCGCGAAAACATTTTTCGGCGAATAAATTATTATAACCGAACATAGAATTAGCGGGAGAATAAGTTTTATATATGGGTGAACTTTCTTATATGAAACTGCAACTCCGGCATTGAGAATAAAACGGTGAATTAAAATCGCGGAATTAATGATTTGACTCCCTCGTTTCATGATTCCTCCGTAATTTACAGCCGCGGAAATTAACATACAGCCGGATGCGGCGGATTATTCGAAAAATAAAAACCTCAAACCTTCTAAAACCTAATAAACAATTAACCCAAATTCAACGTTTTTATATTGTACCAACCGTTCGACAGATTGTATTGGTTGTGAATTTTAAAGACTGAGGATTGTTATATAAGCAACAAATTAAAAACAACTTATGAAAATTCTGAAAACTGTTTTTCCGCTTCTTGCGGTGGCATTAATCTGCTTTACAAGTTTATTTCCCTCATGCGGCGTATCAACTGCAAATTTATCAAACGTCAAACTCTGCTCTTCCTCCGACGGAAATCCCTGCGGAGATGATTTAAGCAAATTCAATGCTGACGTTCAGGTTATTAACTGCACTGCCAGCCTCAATAACGCTCCCGCTAAGACAAAAGTGAGTTTTGTTTGGAAACAGGAAAGTGAAACTGTAGGTACTGCTGAAGTGGAAGCCGAAAGCGGGTATATCAGTTCTACTTTTAAACCCAAAGAAACTCTGCCGGCGGGGAATTACTCCGTAACAGTAAAAATAGCGACGGATAACTCGCAGCCCATTACAAAGAATTTTACAGTAGAATAAATCATTAAGATTATTATGTTATAAAAACGGTCTGCGAATCTGCAGACCGTTTTCTTTTATATGAAGTAAATTGAGGGTTTATTGTTTTCAAAAAAATTAGCAACTTTCTTTTAACTTTGTACAGGTATGAAGACAAAAACGTGGTTCCTTTTAATCTGTCTTTTATTCTCACATTACTCCTTTTCGCAGGACAAGATAAGGTCTATGGTCGACTCTGTCGGCTTTACTTCAAAAGCCGCGCAGATGGACGAGTTCATGAAATATATGTCAGGGCAGGGAAAACAAAGCATCGATGAAGCTCTCAAAGAAGCGGGTGCGGATGAAACTACTGTCTGGAAATCTGCCATATGTCCTCACGATGATTATACTTACGTCGGATATCTATATCCGGCGCTTTTGCAAAACGTTAAAGCAAAGACGATTTTTCTCATCGGTGTCTGTCATAAAGCAAAACTTTTTAAACTCGAGAATAAAATCATTTTTGACAGTTTTGAATAATGGAAAATGCCATACGGACCTGTTAAGGTTTCAGGTCTGAGAGAGTCCGTTATAAGCGGAATGAATTCTGACTATTACATAGTACACGATTCCGTTCAGTCTGCAGAGCATTCCGTTGAAGCGATTATTCCTTTCCTGCAATATTACGACAGGGATGTACAGATTATCAGTATACTCGTTCCTTATATGCCATACGAAAGGATGCGCGGTATTTCAGAAAATCTTTCGGACGCGATTTATAAGGCAGTTTCCGCAAATAATCTCGAATGGGGAAAAGATTTTGCGGTAATAATTTCGAACGACGCGGTACATTACGGAGACGAAGAATGGGGAGGAAATAATTATGCCCCTTACGGTTCCGATTCTTCCGGTTACAGGCTCGCTGTCGCGCATGAGCATGAGATTATCGACAACTGTCTAACGGGAAATATTACTGCCGGGAAAATAAAAAAATTCACGGAATATACTGTCAGCGAAGAAAACTATCGTGATTACAAATGGACCTGGTGCGGCCGTTATTCAGTGCCCTTCGGCCTGCTGACGGTCCTTAATCTTCAGAAGTCCTTCGGGGAAAATCTATCGGGATATCTTCTGAAATACGCGACGAGCATAGACCATCCGCATGTTCCCGTGAAAGATTCAGGCATGGGTACGACTGCTCCCGCTTATCTGCGTCACTGGGTTGGGTACGCGGCTATCGGATACCGGTAAGAATTTTACGAATTTTTTCCTGTGCCCGATTTGAAACCAGAAATTTTTCCAATGAGAATTCCGTTGAAAACAAGGAAATACGACATAAACGGCAAGCTGTAACGGGCATAACTGAGAGTGAGAAAGAAAACAAGATAATAACCTGCGAGAACATAAAGTATAATCAGTATATCTTCTTTGTTGTTCCGGTACATTCTCTTTATCGAAATTATAGTTATCACAGAAAGAAAACCGTACAGGAAGAAATAAATTATTGTTTCGGTTGAATTCGATGTTAATGAGATAAAAAGCACGGGAGAGGCGGCCCGCAAGAGAACAGATTTTAGCAGGTGCGCTTTAGTAAAATCAAATGCCAGCCTGCTTTCCGTCCAGTCGGGGTTCGAAGCCGAATAATCTTTCAGCCAGTCATTGTACTTTTCGTTGCAAAGCAAATAATTGGATTTTATGGGCCCATGCAGGAGCAGGTCTTCAGTCGTGCCAAGATTGATTTCTCCTGTTTCCTTAATCGCGTCAAATAAAAAGACTCTGGAAAGAATATCATCGAATCCATAGGAATTCATTTGTTGCCTCTCGAGTTTTGTCAGGGACTGAAAAGCGAAATATGAAAACAGTGAAATAACAATGATCACGATATGGATTGCAAGTAGTTTCTTATTTCTATTGATGAAAATCCAGTGAAACAGCATTGTAATTGATATCAGGAAGAATACCGGTTTGATGGACATCCCAGCGAGCACCGACAAAGTGATATAAACCGCATATATTATTTTACCGGTTTTTAAAAGCCGAATGTAAGAAAAAAGCGAAATTCCCAGAATTAATGCAGAATAAACTTCAGGCGTGTTTTTGATTGTAAAGTGAAGATAGAGAGGATTTATGACGGCTATGAGCAATCCCCAAAACAACTGTTCTTTGTTC
>JAJTBN010000322.1 GCA_021286895.1 Bacteroidota bacterium
ATTCACGACAATAAAGGGAGTTGTTGAAGACGTTTCGGAAATTATTCTTAACCTTAAGGAAGTTCGTTTTAAGGACCTGTCCGGAAAACCCGGCAAGATTGAGTTTAAAATTTCAGGTCCTGCTGAACTAAAGGCAAAGCATATACAGGAAGCGACTTCGGAGTACGAAATTCTCAACCCCGAACTTCACATTGCGACCCTTAACAAAGAAGGCGTGATGGATGTCGAAATCAGGGTAGGCAACGGAGTTGGCTATGTTCCTTCGGAAGAGAACAAGAAATACGACCTTCCTATCGGATTCATACCCGTCGATTCGCTGTTTTCGCCGATTCTCAACGCGAACTATATTATTGAGAACACGCGCGTAGGACAGAGGACTGACTACGAGAAACTAGTGCTTGACGTTACAACAAACGGCGCGATCGAGCCGGAACTCGCGGTGATTCAGGCTTCCAAGATACTGAAAGAGCATATACAACTGTTCCTCAACCTCAGCCCCGATGCGGAATTCAAGGATACCGTCGAGGAAGTGAAGGACGAACAGTTCGAAAATATAAAGAAAATACTTCTTACTCCCGTCGACGAACTGGACCTTTCTGTCCGTTCGCAGAACTGCCTGCGCTCGGCTAATATTAAGAACATAGCGGAACTCGTCAGCAAGCAGGAATCGGACATGCTTCATTACAGGAACTTCGGCAGAAAGTCGCTTGCTGAACTCGGCGAACTTATTGAAAGTTTCGGACTCAGTTTCGGCATGGACGTCGAAAAATATATCGGCGAAGAAAAAAAGAAGTAAGCGTCTTAAATTTTGATAAACAAATTTTTTGTAAAGAATGGAACACAGAAAAAAAGGAAGAAAATTAAAAAGGACCGCAAGTCATAAGAAAGCGCTTTTGTCGAACCTTTCGATGTCGCTTATTAAACATAAAAGAATAAAAACTACGCTCGCGAAAGCGAAGGAACTCAGACTGTACGTGGAACCGCTTCTTACGAAGGCGAAAAAAGCTGTGCTCCTTAAGGACAAAAGCCCCGAGAAGTACGTACATTACGCGAGGGAAATAAGAAAATTCCTCAAGGACAGGGAAGCAATCACAGTCCTTCTAAAGGAAATCGGCCCGAAAATCCTTGAGCGCAACGGCGGATATACAAGAGTGCTGAAAAGCGGATTCAGGATAGGGGACGGCGGAGACGAAGCGATTATTGAACTCGTTGATTTCAGCGTAGTGGAGAAGCAGAAAGCTGAAGCGCCGAAAACGGCAGGTGAAAGCAAGAAGACTGCAGCGCCGAAAACGACCGCGAAGAAAACAGTAAAGAAGACTGAAGAAGCCGCTGAAAAACCGGAAAAGAAACCGGCAGCAAAGAAGACGGCAAAGAAAACAGAAAAGAATGAAACAAAGGATGCGAAACCCGTGAAGAAGGCAGCCGCAAAGAAGACTCCTAAGAAAAAAGAAGAATAAAAAGAATTTAATTCATAAAAAGGCCGTCAACTATGACGGCCTTTTTTTTACCAACATCAAGTCATTTCCATAATACCTGATTTTTTCATTTCATAAATCGAGCGGATTTATTAATTTTAACAAACCAAATCCTTAACTTTTGGAATTTTATATAAAAAAATATTTTTCACCACAAGTTAGGGATTCATAATTTAACAGGAAAATGAAGATTAATTCCGCAGAATTTATAAGCAGCATCTACGACCTCAGAACATTGCCGAAATCCGTGCTATCGGAGTTTGTGTTTGTCGGGCGTTCGAACGTCGGGAAATCGTCTATGATCAATAAAATCTGCAACAGGAAAAGTCTTGCTAAGATAGGTTCCGTACCCGGCAAGACAAGGCATCTTAATTATTTCCTGATTAACGAGGAGTTTTATCTGGTTGACCTTCCCGGCTACGGATACGCGAAAGTGCCGGAACGG
>JAJTBN010000323.1 GCA_021286895.1 Bacteroidota bacterium
ATTTGTACGCCAGAGAATTCTTCTCGATTATGCACGGGTACGAGCCCAGCCTCATCGACGCGCCTTTCAGCACCACCGACTTCTGGTATTCCATCAAATCAATAACGTTGTGTTTCGTTATCTTGAACTCGCTTGAGTTCGCGTTCTTCAGCCCGCATACGTTTCTCGCGTATTCGATTACAGCCGTCTGCAAGCCGAGGCAGATGCCGAAGAAAGGAATTTTGTTCTCGCGCACGTATTTCACCGCGAGAATTTTTCCTTCGATTCCTCTTTCCCCGAATCCCGGACAGACAAGCAGTCCCTTAATGTCCTTGAAAATCTCTTTCGCCTTCGCCGGACTTTTCTCGAGTTCTTCCGCGTCAATCCATTTCAGGCTTACCTTCACTTCGTTGAACGCGCCCGCGTGAACGAACGATTCCAAAATACTTTTATACGCGTCGGGCACGAGATTGTACTTCCCGCAAATGCCAATAGTTATTTCCTTCTTCGGATTAACAATTTTATTCACCGCCTGATTCCATTTCGTCAAGTTCGGTTTGCTGCATTTGATGTTGAGTTTCTTTATTATAACCTCGTCGTAACCTTCGTTATGCAGGTTAAGCGGCACGCTGTAAATCGATTTCGCGTCGAGCGATTGCATCACCGAGTTCGGGTCGACATTGCAGAACAGTCCAATCTTTTTCTTCATGTCTTTCGAAAGCGCCATTTCGCTTCTGCATAAAAGTATGTCGGGCTGAATTCCGATTTCAAGAAGCGTCTTCACCGAATGCTGAGTCGGTTTCGTCTTCAGTTCTCCGGCCGCCTTAATATAAGGCACGAGCGTGAGATGCACGAACAGCGAATTCGTTTTACCGAGTTCGAGATTCAACTGCCTGATTGCTTCGAGGAAGGGGAGCGATTCGATATCTCCGACCGTTCCGCCGATTTCCGTAATTATAACGTCGTACTTTCCGTCCTTGCCGAGCCTCGTCAGGCGTTTCTTAATTTCATCCGTGATGTGCGGAATCACCTGCACGGTCGCGCCGAGGTAATCCCCGCGGCGCTCTTTCGTAATCACTTCGTTGTAAACCTGTCCCGTAGTAGTGTTGTTGTCCTTAGTCATGTTGACGTCGAGGAACCTTTCGTAGTGTCCGAGGTCGAGGTCGGTTTCAGCGCCGTCGTCGGTAACGAACACCTCTCCGTGCTGGAGCGGCGACATGGTGCCGGGGTCAACGTTTATGTACGGGTCGAACTTTTGTATCGTGACGTTCAGTCCGCGCGACCTGAGCAGAAGCCCGAGCGACGCGCTTGCTATTCCTTTGCCGAGCGACGAAACAACACCGCCCGTAATGAAAATGTACTTTGTCTGCTTCATTTTATTTCCCCGGTTTAATATGTTTTAAAATCTGTTTTAAGTCTTCCTGCGTATCGACTGAAAGCGAATCCGCTTTTGAAATCACTACTCTTATTTTTTCTCCCATCGCCAGAATCCTTAACTGCTCAAGGCTTTCGGCTTTTTCGTAAACCGACTGAGGAGTTTTGCTGAACTTTAGAAGGAAATCTTTTCTGTAAACGTAAAGCCCGAGATGCTTGTAAAAAATCACATTCTTCACGTCTTTGAAATTCATGGGTATCACCGAACGGCTGAAGTAAAGCGCGCAGCCGTTGTCGTCAATAACAACCTTCACCTTGTTCGGGTCGGCAGCGTCTTTTTCGTTCTTGAATCTGCATGCAAGAGTCGAGACGTTTAGTTTTTTATCCTTTATCAGCGGAAGAATAGCGTCGTCAATAGTCTTGGGATTTATGAACGGCTCGTCGCCCTGAATGTTTACGACAATGTCCGTTTTAACTGTCCGCGCGGCTTCGGTGATTCTGTCTGTGCCCGACTTATGTTTAGCGGAAGTCATAACAACCGCGCCGCCGAACGAATCAACAAAAT
>JAJTBN010000065.1 GCA_021286895.1 Bacteroidota bacterium
CGCTCGAATAAACCCGAATCGTTTCTCTGCTGTAGTTTTTCCGTTCGAGCACAATCGCAAATTCATTTAGCGGAATATTTTTCCCCGGTTTCACTTCGTTTCGTGAAAAAGCATAAAATTGCTCGTTTACACGAATGTATTATAGTAATTTATTTTACAATAATCTATATTATTAACAAGGGAATCGACTTCTGCGTACTCATTTTGCTCAGAAAATGATTGTTTTTTATTCTTCAGTAACTGCTGCACCCTTTTCCGCGTATTTCCTAACAATTTTAAAATCGTAAAGGAGGTAAATTATGTACCGCAAATTGCCGAATTTCTATCCGTTACATATTCAGGATATAATGCCGGGAATTCTCGCAGGTCCGCATAACCCGATTTTTTACAGAAACCGCGGGTATATCCAGGAAACGGTTAAGAAGTTCAATCTGGAAAAAATGAAACTACCGCAAACCCGCGAGACGGCTCAGGAATTTGTTTTCTCTGAACCATGGTGGATATACGGCGGACCGATATTCCCCCACCTGCACCTCGACGGCGACGTCTATCTGCTGAATGACGAGCAATGGAAAACCTTTTCAGAAGGAATTCTCAAAGGCATTAAAGAAAAAATCGCGAATGCGGGTAAAGTAAATTTCGCGCAGGTCTCCGCTCTTGCGGAAGCGGTGGAAATGCTGTAACATCTTCAGAACAGCCGCACAGCAGCGGCTGTTCTATTTAATTCTGACATTATGAAGTACACGATATTACTTACTCAGGAATGCACTCTGAGATGCAGGTATTGCTACATTACGAAAAATCATTCGGTCATTGACCGCGATGTCGCGGAAAAAACTGTCGAGTTCATTTTCCGTAATACTCCGAAGTATGAAAAAATTGAAGTCGGCTTCTTCGGAGGTGAACCGCTCCTTGAATTCGACAAACTCCGCTTCATCACAGGAATGATTGAGGAAAAGAATAAGATTGCGTCGCGAGATGTCGAGATGCAGGTTATATCAAACGGCACAATTCTGGACGATATAATATCCGAATATCTTCTCAGACATAACATTGTATATGCCGTCAGTTGCGACGGCATCCCTCGGGCTCAGGACGCCAACAGACTTTTTCCGGACGGTGAAAAAAGTTCAGCCGTAGTCGAGAAAAACATAATAAAGGCAATCAATACCTTTCCGTTTCTTATGGTTAATGCGGTCTTTACTCCGTCAACTTATGAACTGCTCCCTGAATCCGTAGAATACCTATACTCTCTCGGCCTCAGAAAAATTTATATAAACGCTGACTATTCTTCAAAATGGTCGGCTCTTGACTGCGAAAAGGTAGATTCGGTTTTTGATAAACTTGCAGGTATCTATTTAAAATGGTACGAAAATGACGATCCGGCCTTTCTGAATATTATTGACGGAAAAATTATCGTCCTGCTCGAAGACGGATATAAGACAAACGATAAGTGCCGGATGGGAAAAGCCGAATTCGCATTCGCTCCGAACGGAAACATCTTTCCCTGTGAAAGATTGCTCGGCGACGGCAGCGACAATAAACATTGCATAGGCAATGTGTTTTATCCGGATAATATTAAGGATCCCGTGTGCGGCAAACTCTGCCTTGCGCTGACACAACTTGAATGCTCAAAATGCTCGCTTAAGGATTACTGCGCAAACTGGTGCGGCTGTTCCAATTTTCTCTCGACCGGCTTTTATAACAGAACCGGACCCTTCATCTGCGCTGTCGAAAAAGCATCCATCAAAGCCGGGTGCAAAGTCTTCGGATATCTCGATGAAAGATTCGGATAAAAAACTATAGAAAAAATTTCAGGTGGAAGCTGGATCAATGATTCTGAAAACAGAAAATAAAATTGATTTTTTTCATTTATTGGATTAAATATTCGAAAACCATGAAAATACTATTGTAAATCTGACATACCTTGCGGCATATTTATATTCGTATAAAAAGATATATCCATTTCGTAAGTCAGGTACATAAAAATCAAGCGCTTAGTTTAATATTTTTCTAATATTTGCTATTGATAAAATGCAAGGAAATTTCTACTTTTACCAAAGGGTAATTTTTATTGAACGGATTTCTCCATCTCAAATCCGTTTAAATCAAATATTAAGTCAAAGGGTATTTGTCATGAGAACATGGCTTCATGTTTTATTGTCTTATTCCATCTGTTTTTTTTCATTCTCTTTGAATGTTAATGCACAGTGGCTGCAGACTTCAGGTCCCCAGGGAGGGACTCTATATTCAATCGCCGGCAATGGAAGTTCCACGGTTTTCGCCTCGCAATCTACCAACGGAGTTTACAGGTCTACCGACAACGGCGCCCACTGGACTCAGTCCGGTCTTTTCGGAAATCCAATCGGCAATTTCTGCTTTACTTCGAATGCGGTATTCGCCGTAGACCAGAATTCCGGGATTTACAGGTCTAAAGATAACGGAAACTCGTGGTCTTTATTATTTCCCGATAATTTTATCTGGACATTGGGCAGCAAGGGAAATTATCTGTTTGCCGCTATCTACGACACATTGCCGCGAATTATTAAATCAACAGATAACGGCGCGAACTGGTCTTCCATTCCGGACGCGCTTACTCTCAATCCGTTCTATGCCTTCGCAAGCAATGATAAATATATCTACGCGGCGGGTATCGATAACGTTGTACGCTCCTCGGATAACGGCGTTCACTGGACAAACAATACCGCAGGACTCCCGTCAGGTACACAGTACAGCTGCATAGTTGCAAAAGGCGCTTATGTTCTCGTCGGCGCCTACGGTAATACCGGTGTGTACCGCTCAACAAATAACGGCACGAACTGGTCTTTCTCCGGCCTTAACAACCTTACTATCGCTTCATTCGCTGTATCGGGTAACAGTTTTTTCGCGCTTACTACGGATTACGACGGTTCAGCGCAGCACGGAGTTTACAGAAGCAATGACAACGGTTTGACTTGGACTCTCGTGAATAACGATATCGTTTCGACAAATGTAAACTCGCTCGGCGCGAACAACAATTACGTCTTCGCGGGCATGGGCGAACTCGGGCTCTCGCGCTCAGCATCGAAAGGCAATGACTGGGTGTGGATGACAAACGACGGATTTAAAACTCTGACTGTCAATAATATCGTAAATCTCGATAACGACGTCTATACTTGCAATACGGGAGCGGGAATTTTCTATTCATCCAATAACGGAAACTCATGGACAGATTATAATGACGGCCTTCCTGATTACAATGTAAGATGCCTTGCGGTTAACAAGGATAAATATACTGTCTATGCAGGTACGGATATGGGAATTTTTAAGACAGCCCCGGGCATGCCTGTATGGACGCCGATAAACAACAATATTCCCGACCTCAATATCATGACTGTCGCCGTCGATGCAAAAACTCTTTACGCCGGAACATATTTCAACGGTATTATAAGGTCCACTGACGCGGGCGCTTCATGGGACACGACGTCACTTCAATACGGAAGGTTTATTTTATCAGCGGTCGGTAACGGTGTGGTATATATGGTCGAGTCAAGCACGCACTCGAGACCGTGGCGTTCGCTGTACGCTTCATATGACAAAGGCGTAACATGGAATGAAGTATTCCAATCGTACTTATATTCTCTTATAAATTCGGTTGCCGTGAACGGAAATTTTGTTTTCCTCGGCAATGAAGACGGTATATACATCTCTTCTGACAAAGGTCAGACATGGAAAAAATCCAATGCGCTCATTAAAGACTCCTGCATCACTTCTATCTGCTATAATAACGGAACTGTAGTAGCAGGAACAAATATCGGCGGGATTTATAAATCAACGAATAACGGGAAATCATGGAACAAGTTCAACAGCGGAATTTCATTGAATGTCCCCGTAAACTGTCTCGGCGGTAACAACAGAAACTTTTTCGCGGGCGCTGTTTCGAATTCTGTCTGGAAAACAAGCATAACAGGCGACGCACCTGACATGATAACGGATAACATCAGCCCGGATAAATATTCGCTCATGCAGAATTACCCCAATCCGTTTAACCCTGTTACCAGAATCCGTTATTCTCTCGCGAACGAAGGCTTCGTTTCGCTTAAAGTGTTCGACGTGACAGGCAGGGAAATTTCCGAACTCGTAAACACAAAACAGCAGGCAGGAAGTTACGAACTCACGTTCGATGCTTCCCGTTTAGCAAGCGGTGTTTATTTCTATGAAATTAATACTGGCGGATTCAGGGACATAAGAAAAATGATTCTGATAAAATAATTACTCCGGAAAACCTAAATTTTTACGGAATAACTTTTTACGATTAATCATTAGTTAAAAGCCCCGCTCTCAATGCGGGGCTTTTCTTATTTCTTTTTATACTTCTTATTTTTTACGGCAACTATACAAATCCAATTAACTTTAAAATAAATTAAATATCAAATTTTAAAAATCAAAATTACAAATCAAATATTAAAAATATTTTTTTCTAAGGCCTTAATCCGTATTTATAAGTGCAAATCCGTGGCAGAAAAATATCTAAAACAATCTGTGCAAATCTGTTCAATCCGCTCTTCCTGTTTGCTAATAAATTCCGGTTAATCCGCTGCTAAATCCCCCGCCTTTTCAGTTTCGACGGGCTTCTTCGACACAGCTTTCTTCAGCACCCGCATCTCGTTCAATATAAACACTGCCGACAGCACCGCCGAAATTCCGTCCGCCACAGGACCCGCCGCCCATACACCGTCTAACTGAAAAAACAATGGCAGTATGAAAACTGCGGGAATAAGTATGCCTATCTGCCTCAGAACCGTCAGTATCAGCGAATATTTCGGCTTACCCACCGCCTGAAAATACGCCGCGCCGATTATCTGATAACCCACAAGCGGAAGCATCAGCAAATATATTCTTAAAGCCCTTGCGCCTATGCCTATCAGTTCCGGAGTGTCCTGCGCGAATGCGGACACTAGCGAGTCCGCGAATATTATCACAACGAAAAATCCTATTATGCACAATGCCGTTGCTGCCATTATCCCAAGTTCGAATATCCGTTTTACCCGATGATACAGTTTCGCTCCGAAATTGTAACCGAGTATAGGCTGTATTCCCTGATTCAGCCCGAATATCGGCATCACAATGAACATCGTAATCGCGTTTGTAACCGCCATCGATGCTATAGCAAGGTCGCCGCCGTATTTCGCAAGCGAATTGTTGAATATCACAATAACCACGCTTGCCGATACCTGCATTATGAACGGCGATATTCCTATCGAAAAAATCTTCTTTACAATTTCTTTCTGAAGCCTAAGATTACCGAAATGAAAATGCACATGGCTTCTCTTCCCGAAAAAATATGCCAGCACCCATACAGAATTAATAAACTGTGAGATTACCGTCGCCCATGCCGAGCCCCTGATCCCCCAGTGAAACATGAATATGAATATCGGATTCAGTATCATGTTCATCACCGAACCTATTATCATCGTCGTCATCGCCATCTTCGGATTTCCTTCTGCGCGTATCAGGTTGTTCATCGTGAAAGAAACCATCTGAAATACGCCGCCTATCAGCATCACGTGCGAAAAATCCTTAGCGTACTGAAGCACTTCGCCGCTTCCTCCGAATACCGACAGCAGCGGGTCAAGCATAATGTAAAACACCGCCGTCATTATAATCGATATTATAACGGCAAGTGTTAGCGCGTTGCCAAGCGTCTGCTCCGCCTCGCCTACCTTCTTCTCGCCTAAACGTATAGATAAGACTGAAGCGGCTCCAACGCCGACAAGCATGCTAAACGCCATGAATATGACTATGAAAGGAAATGTTATCGCGATACCCGAAATCGCAAGCGCCCCCACACCTCTTCCGACAAAAACCCTGTCGACTATGTTGTACGACGCCATTACCATCATACCGATAACTACCGGCAGAGAAAAACTGAATATCAGTTTACCGGGACTCTCCCTCTCCATACGTAAAATTCTATCCACTAATATACCTTATCTTTTTTGCCGGCTCTACCGGCTTATTAATTAATTCCCGAATATCAATAATACGGGAAAATACACCTTTTGTTTTAAATTTACTTTATCAATAACTATATTTGATCGATATATGAACTTTTTCAAATACCAATGCATATCATAATATTTATCCGGGAATTCTATTTTACATATAAATATTTTTGATTTTTTAATTTTGATATTTGCTATAAAAAAAATACCCGGCAAACATTTGTATGCCGGGCTTCGCTGCGCTCCCAACGAGATTCGAACTCGTGTTTTCACTGTGAAAGAGTGACGACCTAACCCCTAGTCGATGGGAGCTATTTTCTACAAAAGATAAATATACCAAATATTGAAATTTCTTTCAAGTCAGGTTAACTTTCAATTAGTAATTAATAATTAGGAATTAATAATTGAAAAAATGTTATTCTGTAACAGACAGCCTGAATAATAACCGAATTAAAACTTAAACAGTTCGGGAAATCATATTCTCTTAATTACTAATTTCTCGTCAGCAGTATTTGCCTGTAAAATGCAGATTAAAAATGCTAAATTCACAAAATTATTTCAAAAATTTGAAAAAGATACTGTCAGTCGTCGGCGCAAGACCAAATTTCATGAAAATGGCGCCCCTGCATAAGGAATTGTCGAAATATCCGGGGAAAGTGACTCATAAAATCGTCCATACAGGTCAGCATTATGACAAGCACCTTTCGGAAATTTTCTTCAATCAGCTCGGACTGCCGAAACCTCATATCAACCTCGAAGTCGGCTCGGGCACTCATGCGGAGCAAACCGCCGAAATCATGAAACGGTTTGAGAAGGTAGTTCTTAAGGAAAAACCCGACCTGGTGCTGGTATACGGCGACGTTAATTCGACACTCGCGGCTTCGGTTGTCTGCTCGAAAATTCTTTTTGGCAACAAACCCGTTCCGGTCGCGCACGTCGAATCGGGTCTCAGAAGTTTGGACAGGACGATGCCCGAAGAAATTAACCGCATCGTTACTGACTCAATCGCGGATTATCTCTTCGTTCCCGAAGAAGACGGAATGAAGAATCTTATAAAAAGCGGCGTGCCTATATCAAGGATTTTCTTCACGGGCAATATCATGATAGATTCGCTGACGGGCTACATCAAACAGGCAAGGAAATCGAAAACGCTTGATGAACTCTGTCTCAGCGTGAAAAACTACGCTCTCGTTACAATTCACAGACCGTCAAACGTAGACTCGAAGGAAAATTTCATGAACATTATTTCCATATTCGAAGATATGAACAGAATGGCGCCGGGACTGGATATCGTATTCCCCGCGCACCCGAGAACGATTAAGATGATTGACAAATTCAGTCTGAGAAATAGGCTCGATGTTGTGAAAAACCTTATCATCACCGAACCGTTCGGTTATATAGATTTTCTTTCTCTTATTCTTAATTCAAAGTTTGTCGTTACCGATTCCGGCGGCATTCAGGAAGAAACATCCTATCTGTGTATACCGTGCATCACTCTCCGCGAAAATACGGAAAGGCCCGTAACCGTTAAACAAGGCACAAACGTACTTTGCGGCAACGACAGGAAAAAAGTCTCGGCAGAAATGAACAGGATTATAAAAGGGACTTTTAAAAAGGGAAAAGCGATTAAATACTATGACGGTAAAACCGCGGGACGCATCGTTAAAATAATTCTCGGCAAGATTCTGAAGGACGGAAGGTGAACAGAAAGCGCACCGGAGAAATAATCAGCCGGCTTGAATATCATTTCAATTCCGCGGAGAAAAAGAATAACGAGAAGAAAAAAAACCTTCTCGACGTTCTGATTGCGACAAAACTTTCGCAGAATACAACGGACAGAACTTCGCATAAGGCTTTTCTGAACCTGAAGAAAAGATTCAAGGACTGGGAAGAAGTTTCATCCGCGCCGCTTTCCGATATAAGGAAAGAAATAAAAGTCTGCGGAATGGCGGACACGAAATCAAAAGACATTAAGCGGATGCTTCAGGATATGAAAGCGAATTACGGCAGGATTTCCCTCGAGCATCTGCGGCGCAAGGATGACCCGGAAGTTTACGGGGAGATGCTGAAATACAAAGGCATCGGCACGAAGACGATCGCATGCCTCCTCGCTTTCGGTATGGAGAGACCCGCGTTTCCCGTCGATACGCACGTGCACAGGGTTCTGAACAGGATGGGAATCGTCGATACGAAAACGCCTGAGCAGACTTTCGAAACGGCGAAAGACATTGTCCCCGACGACAACAAGGTTGGGTTTCATGTGAACCTTATTAAACTCGGCAGAAGCATCTGTAAAGCGGCCGCTCCGCTGTGCGGCGAATGCCCGGTTTACAGTCTGTGCGGTTTCGGTGAAAAAAAATTCTACAGGGATAACAATAAATCGGCGGTTAAAGAGAATAATTTTATAATACTGGAAAACTTATAGTGAACATAAACAGAGACGAAATACGGAAAATACTCGTGATTAAATTCGGCGGAATGGGCGATGTTCTTCTTTCGACTCCCGTTCTCCCGAATCTGCGGGCGTATTTTCCCGAAGCGGAAATCGATTACCTGACGCTGATAAAGAACCGCGATATTCTGATGGATAACCATTACATCAACCGCGTGCTTACATATGATATGCGAATCGACAAGTCAATCGACCTGCTGCGCCATATCCGCCATAAAGGCTACAACCTCGTAATCGACCTTTTCGGTAATCCGAGAACGGCTCTGCTTACATGGATTACGGGCGCGAAATACCGCGTCGGTTTCAGGTTCAGGGGAAGAAACTATGCTTATAACATCAAACAGGTTGGACGCGGCGGTGAAGTGCACAATACCGATTTCAACCTCGACGCGCTTACCGCGGCCGGCATTCCCATAATTTCTAAGAAACTTAACCTGTCGGTGAACATAGTACACGAGGAATTCGCGGATAAATTCATCAGAGAAAATAATCTTCAGAACGATTTCCTTATAGGCATAGCCCTTACTGGCGGATGGGAATCGAAGAAATACAAACTCAACGATTACGTCGAACTGATAATGATGTTGAACGAAAAGTTCAAAGTGAAATACGTTCTTCTCTGGGGCAACAAGAAAGAACTGCGCGACGCTGAACACATACAGAAACTTTTCCCGTATCAGGCGTTCATAATCCCTGACAGCCCCATCCGGTACCTTGCAGCGATTATTAAACGATGCGACGTAATTATAGGAAACGACTCGGGACCGCTTCATATTTCCGGCGCGATGGGCAAACCCGTACTCGGAATTTACGGTCCGACAAATCCGCATCTGCAGGGACCTTACGGCGAGCAGAATGTAATCGTGCAGAACGAAAAACTCGAATGCCTGCACTGCAACCTTCTCGAATGCCCTATCGGCAATATCTGCATGACGGAAATTCCGAAGGAATACATACTCGATAAGTTCACCGAACTCATCAATAAGAATCATCTGAAAATTCCCTTTAACATCTGATGGGCAGAAGGATTTTAATAGTACGGACTGACAGAGTCGGCGACGTAGTAATGATTACTCCGATGATACGTGAAATTAGAAAAAAGTATCCTGACGCTTACATCGGAGCGCTTGTTCAGCCGAACACAGCGAAAATCCTTCTTAACAATCCTTATCTTGACGCGATTATCACCGACGACCTTTCGAAAGAAACATTTTGGTATGTTGTTAAAGAAATGCGCAAACACAGGTTCGGCACGGGACTTCTCGTACTTCCCACGGAACGCGCCGCGTACCAGATGTTTTTCGCATGTATCTGGAACCGCGTCGGCGTCGGAAGGAAACTTTACGAAGTAATTACGCTGATGCGCAGCGTATCGCGCGGCAAGTACGTCAACCTGAGGCATGAAGCCGATTACTGCATGGACCTTGCAAGGAAAATCGGAGTTAAGACCGACAATATTCAGCCTGAAATTTTCATCACCTACGAAGAAAAGAAATGGACATTGGATTTTCTCCGGAAGAAAAACATAAGCGGCGATACTTACAAAATAATTCTTCATACCGGCTCGAAAAATTCCGCGCCCAATTGGAGCGAAAGTAAATATCTCGAACTTCTCAATAAAATCGTCAGGAAATTCCCTTCTGAGAATTTCGTTATCATGCTGACCGCTTACGAAATGACGGATGAGTTCAAGTCATCCGTAAAGGCAATCGGCGGCGACAGAATTATCGATGTCTCACCCGACTTCAAAGACCTCCGCGATTTTATAAAAATTATTTCGGCTGCCGATTTAATGGTGTGCTCGTCGACAGGACCGATTCATCTCGCCGACGCGCTCGGTATTAAATGCATCGGCATTCACTGCCACAGACCTATGAACTGCGCGAAGTTCTGGGGAGTCATTAATAAGAAATCTATTAACCTTGAAGTCACAAAAGAATATTGCGATACTTACTGCAGTTCCGACAGGAACAAATGCGCTTTTGAAAACGGAATTTCAACGGACGAAGTTTTAAAACATATTGATTTAAAATGAAATTTAAAGACCTTAAAGTACCAAGATGCAGGAACTATTCGGGTTATAAGCCCTGTAAACCTTATTACAACTGTCTTGAGAACGGGTGCGCTGCCCCGGACGCCGCGATGGGAACGAAGATACTCATAATTTCGCTTGACGCGCTCGGGAACGTGCTCGACAATACCCCGATACTTCATGCCATCAAGCGCAAGTATCCGGTCAGCACTATACACTGGATGACGATGCCCAATGCCGAGAAAATCATGTACTACAACCAGTTCATCGACAAACTATTTCTGTGGGATGACGAAAGCAGGATGATAGTCCGAAATATAGAATACGACATAGTAATGAACGCCGATAAATCGCTGTACGCGTGCGCGTTCGCCAATGAAGTAAACGCGAAGAAGAAAGTCGGATTCCTGCTGAATGAAGACGGCAAGATTGTTCCCGCGAACGAAAGCGCTATGTACAGTTACATACTCGGAATAGACGACCAAAAGAAGTTCAGGGAAAACAAACGCTCCGGCGTCGACATTATACACGAAGTTTTCGAACTCGAATTCAAGCGCGACAGGTACGTGTTCAACTTTTCGGATGAAGAAAAGGAATTCATAGAATCATACAAGAAATCAATCGGCTACAACCCGAAAAAAGTTTACGCCGGATTCAATACCGGCTGCTCGGAACTCTTCCCCAACAAGAAGATGACAATCGAACAGCACATCACATTAATTACGAACATACTTAAGAATCCGGACGTTGACGTGGCACTTCTCGGCGGGCGCGAGGACACTGAAAGAAACGAGAAGATATACAACGCTTTCGGCGCGGAGCAGAAAAAAAGGATAATCAACACACCGACGACCGAAGGCATCCGCCGCGGCGCTTGCTACATGTCTGTTCCGGACATCGTGATATCGGGCGACAGTTTCGGAATGCACCTTGCAATCGCGCTGCAGAAATACATTATATCCTGGTACGGGCTTTCCTGCTGGGAAGAAATCGAACTATACGATTACGGTATTAAGATTTTCCAGAAAGACCTCGAATGCTCGCCGTGCTGGAAGAGAGTATGCCCGAACAATCTCGAATGCATTTCGATGATTGACCTTGATTTGATAGTCGACACCGTAAATAAATTTAAAAAATAATTTATGGCTTTCAAGATTCCATTATACGTCCCGTTTCTCGGAGGCAACGAGAAAAAATACGTGAACGAATGCCTCGATTCGACCTGGATTTCCTCGAAAGGAAAATTCATAAAAGAATTCGAAGACAAATTCGCGGAATACATCGGAGTAAAATACGCGACAGCCGTCTCTAACGGCACGACGGCGCTTCATCTTGCGCTCGAAACGCTCGGTATTACAAGCGGAGACGAGGTTATAGTCCCGACATTCACTTACATCGCATCCGTAAGTTCGATTATTTACTGCGGAGCGACGCCCGTATTCGCAGACTCTCTTGAATCCACGTGGCAGGTGGACACTGAAGACATTAAAAAGAAAATCACGCCGAAGACGAAAGCCATAATGGTAGTTCATCTATACGGACAGATGTGCGATATGGACGCAGTAATGAAAATAGCGGGAGAGCACAATCTTTTTGTAATCGAAGACTGCGCGGAAGCGTTCGGCTCGAAATACAAGGGAAAATACGCGGGCACGTTCGGCGATATTTCGACGTTCAGTTTTTACGGTAACAAGACAATCACTACGGGCGAAGGCGGTATGGTGGTTTCGAACGATTACTACATGTACGACAAGGCATACCACCTTAAAATGCACGGCGTTTCGACTGTGCGCGAATACTGGCACGACGTAATCGGCTACAACTACCGCATGACGAACATCTGCGCCGCAATCGGACTCGCGCAATTGGAACGCGCGGATGAAATCATAAAGAAGAAACGGGCAATCGCGGATTTATACAACAGGAATTTAAAAGGCCTTCCCGTAACACCGCACACGGAAGCGAAAGACACGGTGCATTCATTCTGGATGTATTCGATAATGACGGAAAGCGTCAAAGTGCGCGACGCGCTGAGGAAGCATCTCGCTGACAACGGCGTGGAAACGCGCCCGACGTTCTACCCGGTGCACACGATGCCGATGTTCTCGCACCAGTACCAGAAAATAAAAGTCGCGGAGGAAATCGCCATACGCGGCATGAACCTGCCGTCGTGGCCGGAACTGACTGCCGCGCAGGTAGAGGAAGTGTGCTCGGTAATTCGCGGCTTCTTCGATAAAAAGTAGTTAATAGTTAGAAGTTAGTAGTTAGAAGAGAGTGTCTTGTCCTGAAATAGGTTGACAGAAGTTAAAAACTAAAAAACCGGAAAG
>JAJTBN010000324.1 GCA_021286895.1 Bacteroidota bacterium
GGTCGAGCCGGCGATGTCTTTAATTTTATCAAGGTCGTCTTCCGCTATGTTCAGCCCTTTTATATCGATAATTTTTTCAAGCGGGTCATTTTTAGCGATTCTGGTCGTATAATATAATCCGCGAATCCCGAGAGACGCGGCGGTTTCTTTTATCTTTGACGCGTACGTCTCCGCGTATTTTGTTGTTACGTCGAAGTCATTCCCGATACCCCAGAAAAGTACCGCGGGGGAATGCTTGTCGCGCTTTACTATATTTTCGAAATAATCGGCAGCGTCTTTCAGGTATCGGTCCGATTTCATCACTTCTGCCGGAACTTCGTTGAAAGGAATCTCCTCAAGAAGGAACAAACCGAGTCTCTGGCATATACTGACAATGAACGGATGAGCGGCTTTGCCGGGAATCCTCACACAGTTAAATCCGTACTCTTTTATTTTCTGAAGGTCGCGTTCAGCCGAAAGATACTCTACGGCATCAGCGTACCTCGGCAGGTCGACGTAGTAATTAATTCCGTTTAGTTTTATCTTCTTCCCGTTTACAGTCAGGTCGCGGCCGGCTGTCTTCACGTTGACGAATCCCGTTTCGGCGGAAAGTTCGTCGACAGTCCTGTCCTGATTCGAAACAGTTACTTTTATGTAGTACAGTTCGGGTTTTTCAGGCGACCAGTTCTCGAAATTCTTAATAGTAAATTCGTTAGTAAGCGAATACGTCTGGTAATTGCCCGCCTCAAACCTTATGTTCGGACTTTCGGCGACTTTCTCCGAATTGCTTTTTTTTATTATTTCGGTTTTAAGGAAGAATATTTTACCCGAATTCATAACAGAATCTATGACGTTCGTGTTAACGTGTACAGTGTTTGTGATTTTTACCGTGTTATCGCTTTCGAATTTATAATCCGGAAGAAAGTCATTGACGTAAATTCTGGGAACTGCAAGAAGATATATGTTGCCTGAAATGCCTGTGTAGTTTTTCGCGTAATTGTTCTGATAAGCGAGCGGCAGCGTGATATGGTTGTCGGGATGGTTCGCGGCGATAACACTGATTCTGTTGTCATGGGATACGATGTTCTCCTGAATCTCGGTTGAGATTAGTTTCAGTCCGCCCGAATTTCTTGACACTATCACATTATTTATTCTGACTTCGGAATAATAGTTAATTCCTTCCGCGATAAACATGAAAGTATAGCCGCGGAGCAGGGAATCCGGTATAGTGAAATCCTTTTCGAGAAGAATGCTTCCTTTAAAATCGGCAGCGAAAGGCACGAAAACACCTGTATTTCCGGCGCCGTCGAAGGAAGCGCGCCACTGACCGTTAAGGTCGATTTTTTTTCGTGAGGGAGAATCGAAGATTGTTTCGTTGTTGCGTATATCCTCATTGGGTTTTCTTTCGAACAGGACAATCTGGGCATTGGATATGCCTGACCAGGCCGAAATAATTAGAAGGAATATATGAAACCTTATGAAAAAGCTCCCTGACAATTAGTGTTTTAATTAAAACATGAAATTTACGGAATATAATGATAATTGAAAATGATAAAAGGATGTTACAAACCTGCCGGTTTCCGATAATTTGAAAGGCGAGTTTCAATTAGCGGTTAACAAGTAAATCAACTGTTTTTGCACACAGAAAAAGCGGATGAAACTGATAAGAGCGGATAGAGCCTTTTCTAAATTAATATTTTTCTGCCGCAAATTATCACGGTTTACTCGGATTTATGCGAAAGAAGTTTCTCACACAACTGTAACCGGGAGTCTCCCCGTTCTATGGGGGACTCTCGGTATTGATTTTTAAGAATTAGAAACCCAGATATTTTTCTGCCGCAGATTATCACGGTTTACTCGGATTTATGCGAAAGA
>JAJTBN010000325.1 GCA_021286895.1 Bacteroidota bacterium
TGTAAATTTCGACCGCCCTCGTTACGTGCGGACCGGAACCGAAAACGACGTCCGCGCCCGCGTCAATTACCGTGTGGGCGAACTCATAAACATCGCCCCTGTTTTCGCCGAGGAAAACTTCTTCTTTTCGCGGCACGTGCTGAGCCCCCGCCCCTTCCGCTCCGCCGTGAAACATGACTATCACGATATCGCATTTCGATTTAATTTCCTTTATGAGTTCTCCGGCGTATTCAAGGTCGTTAATGTTTACAGTTCCGCGGTTCGGCGCAAAGCCCGCTATTCCGACTTTCAAACCCTTTACTTTCGCGACGACGTAAGGGTAATCGGTCGTACCCGCGTAAAGTATTCCGTTTTCATCAAGCGCATTGTATGTAGCAGTCCTGCCCGCCTCACCCATATCACCCGCGTGATTGTTTGCGAGATTCATGTAGTTGAATCCCGCTTTCTTTAAATAAGCGCAATACCTTTCCGGAACCCTGAATGAATAACATCTCGCGGCGGAATCCCTGCATTGTTTCGGCGTACCGCCTGAATTCAGAAACGGCCCTTCGAGATTTCCCATAGTGAAATCCGCCGACTGGAGTACATCAGATATATCGTCGAACAGCGTCTCGCCGTCGTTCGGAGGCAGGTCTTTAGACGGATACGTTGTTCCCATCATAATATCGCCGACTGCAATTATGGAAAACAGTGACTCTTCCTCCGTCTTTTTCTGCTCAGAAGTGTTTTCTCCGCCGGTCTGCACATTTTGTTTTTTCTCCTGCCTGCAGGATACAAAAAGAACAAAGGCAAGCGATATTACAATGACATATCTCATTTATATAAACGGTAAGGAGATGACTTTCCTGCAAACTCTTCGGATTCCTTCCTGCTTTCGGATATTATTTCATCGTAAGAATAACCCTCATTTATCATTTTTCTTAATCTATCCGTACCGGCGAGTTTGTCAATGAAATTTCCTTTTTCCCATGCGAATCCAGGAGCGGTCTTTTTCAGAGATAGAAGAACCGCGACGGATAAATCAAACGCCCTGAATTTATTTACGTCCGTTACTTTCATACGCAGTCCGTAGCATTTCTTCCCTGTGAATTTCATAGCAGTGTATGAAGGCAGTTTCTCCTGCTCAGGAGTAAATTCCGCGGCGCTGAACTCGACGCCTTCAAAAGCGTATTTGTTCAGTTCTTCAAGCAGATTCCCGGAATCAACAAACGGCGCTCCGAAAACGCAAAAAGGATAATCGGTTCCCCTTCCTTCCGATATATTCGTGCCTTCGAGGAAACACAAAGCAGGGTAATTTCTCGCGCAGTCGATAGATACGATGCTGGGTGAAGGGTTTACCCACGAGGACATTACATTCTCAAATACCTTATTCCTCCAGTACTCTTTCATCTGAACGACGCTGAATCCCGGATTCTTTACAAATTCCGAATTAAGAAAATTTGCAAGTTCGCCGATTGTCAAACCATAAATCGCCGCGGCAGGAATTTTTCCCACGAATGATGAAAATTTTTCATCCAGCATAAACCCGCCCGTGTAATTCAGGTTAGCGATTGAAGGTCTGTCGCATACGATGTATTCCTTACCGTATCTCGCGGCATCCTGCATTGTTAAGTACAGAGTTGAAGTGTAAGTATAAAACCGGACGCCGAGTTCCTGAATATCGAATATAACGACATCGATGCCTTCAAGGTCTTCGCGCGAGAACGAGGTTTTCTTACCGTAAAGAGAAATTACAGGCACTTCAACCCCGGCATTGCTGAATTTGTCGTCTGCCGAAAATCCGTGTTCGGGAGTAAAAATCTTATTTACCTGATATCCTTTTTCGGTAAGATTATTAAGAATGTGTACGCC
>JAJTBN010000066.1 GCA_021286895.1 Bacteroidota bacterium
CATCATTGAAAGAAGTTTTTTCTTGTCGAGTTTCTTTCCCGTCGCCGATTCTATCGCCTTTATGACCGCGTCGTCGGCCTGTATGAGATTCATCTGGAAATTCTGTCCTCCGCTGACATCTTTGGAAGTCTCGGTAAGTATCTTTTTTATTTCCGCGGGTGTCAGTTTGGGATTTATCGAACGGAGTATTGCGATAAGTCCCGTTACCTGAGGGGCGGAAAAACTTGTTCCGCTGCTTATCTTGCCGTTTTCCATCTTGATGTCGCCGCAGGCGACTACTGTAACTTCATTCGTTCCGTTCTTTGAGGCGAGATTCGTATAAGACGTTTTTTTCATGTCCTTGTCCACTGCGCCGACGGTGACAAGATTGTCGGTTTTCTTTCCCCAGATTTTATTGTCGTTCAACTGCGTGTTCATATCGTTTCCTGCCGTTCCGACAAAGATTACATTCGGATATTTTTTCTGCGCCTTTTCGAGGAATCGCTTGAAAAGCAGCGAGAAGCCCGCGTTTTCGCCTGCCGTGTAATTGTGAAGATGGTTGCTGAACGAGCAGTTTATAACAGTCGCTCCTTTGTCTATCTGGTTCTGAAGATTCTTCATGGCTTCCATGGTGTATGTTTTCCCGTTCGGGAATTCAACCTGCGAAATATCGTTCGGGTCTTTATCGGCATCGTTAATTTCGATAGTGCCGAAATCGTTTCCGGACATTGTGTTAACCTGCAGATTATCTCCGAGAATCGAGGCGACACCCGTCATGCCGCCGTTCTTATCATTCGCGGCGATTACTTCCGTAACCATTGTGCCGTGAGTGAGTTTTCCGTTTTCTTCCATATCGCTCCGGTTAACCGGTACGACGTGCCTGTCGCCCGTGCTAATCTCCTCCGAGCCGTAGTTCACTTTTTCGTCGAGCACGCCGACCGTTACGTCGTTAAGTTTTATTCCCGAAGCCTTTATAATATCCCATGCCTGTTTCAGGTTAATCATCTTGTGCCAGTTTCCGTAATCGCCGTCGTAGAACGGGTCGTCGAACGGATTGCACGAAGAGTTTTCCGCGCCGTCCACATGCATCGCTCCGTCGGGAAATGCAAGTTCAACCTTATCCGACTTGCGGATTTTTTCAAGAGCCGAATACAAATCGGTTTTTGATTTTCCGTCGAATTCAATCTGGTAAACCCCGCTCAGTTCAATTTCCCCTACTATCCTGCCTTTAATAATATCCGCGGCGTCCTGCGCGTCGCTTTTTCCGAAACCTTCTTTCAACATTATTCCGAGCATGTTCGCGGGAGCAAGCCCGCCGTTTTCAAGCCGTATAATATTTTCCTTCGCCGGCTGTTTGTATTCCGCCGTCATTTTGGCCGGGCCGGAAAGAAAATGTTTGTAAAGAAAGAACAATCCCGCGATAAGAGCGGCGATAATGATTACAATCAGGATGAGCCGTCCCTTTCCGCTTCTTTTCTTGCCGCCTGCAGGAGTGGCATTTTCGGGTGAACCGGTTTCCGTGCCCTTGCCGCAGTTTGGACAAAACTTTGACGATGTGTCGAGCTTCTGCCCGCAGTTTGCGCAGTAATTCATGACAAGATTATTTTAATTAGCGAATTATAATAACGGTGAATTAAATAAAATCACAATTAAAAATATTTTAATGAAATACTTATTTATTCTGATGATGGAAAGCCGGTCCGAACACGATAAGACCCGGGAAAATGTCCGGCCGGACAAAATCAATTTATTTATTTTTTTAAAATAAATCTATGGTTAAGAAAGGTTACATGATGCCGCGCGTCTTTCAGGAAAAGAAAGGATTGTTAAGCCTTTCATCGAGCGTTCTCTGATACGCTTCGCGTTTTTCGGGAACGTGTTCCATAAGATATGTGTAGTACATCCTGAAAGATTCTTTGTTCGCGTTCTTGTCCTTGTCTCGCCGCAGTTTCGGCTCGAGAGCGTACTCGTCGGCGAGCGGTTCAATCACGTAGTATTCAAGCGCCCTGATTCTGTCGTCGGGCTGGTATGTGTTAACCGCGCCGCAACTGTCGCATTTTAAGTTGATTGCCATGAAGGAGTATATGTTTATGGGAAGTTCGGCCGCGCACTGCGTGCAGCGGTGTATTTTCTTTTCGTTTATGTGCTGCTTTACGTTCTCAAGTATTTTTCTCGCCGCCCTTGCGAAAAGGCCGACTTCGAATTTCATGAATTCAGTGTCGAGCCATTCGCGTAACGTCTGAAGTTTTACGGCTTCCTGCTTGATTAGGAAAAGTTTTCCCGACTTGTAGATTTCGCCCTGCATCTTTCCCCAGCCTTCCTCCGCTTTCTGGTAAACCTGAAGCACTGCCTGATTTTGAAGCCCGGTCTTGATGTTTATTATTATGACATTGTCGAACTGCAGGTTTTCTATTACTTCCTTTAGCGGCTCTTCCGCCTGCGATATTATTTCCGTGTATCTTTCCTTGAGTTTTGAAAGATAGGTATCCCACCTTTGTATGAGTTCTTCCCCAGCCATGTCTATTGGTTTTTGATTTCGAAAAGTTTGCTGCCGCAGAAGAGACAGTTGTCGTACTGCATCTCTTCCAGTCTCGGCGCTCCGCAGTTTTTGCAGGTCATTGTTTTTTGCTTTTCTCCCTGAAGACCCGAGGAGTATTTCTGCGTTCCGGTTGCCGCGTTCTTAAAGATATCGCCCATTCCCGTGAATGGCTTTATCTTCATGTAGTATTCCTTTATGCGCGCTTCCATATCAAAAGAGTTAATAGCCTGCGCGAGTTCTGCCGAACTTCCGGCCTGCATACCGTATTTGTCCAGTATTTTTTCGTAAACCCGTCTGAGTTCTATCGGATACGCGCCGCGCGCGATTTTTACGGGAGATTCAAGAAGCGATTTTTTGTATTCGTCTGTAAGCGGCTGAATACCGTAGCCCGAAAGAAATGCATTCCAGTTGTCGTCTCCGCCTTTTTCGGCATGCCATGCCGTACGGAACGCTAAATCGGTTTCCGTGAGGAATTCGTTCGTTTTTGAGTCCATGCTGAATTAGTGAATTAATGTACATTCCGCGGCTTAAGAAAGCCGCGGAAATCATAAATGAATTTACGTTATTATCAGAAAGTAATGTCCGCGTTCGAGTCGCTGCCGCCGGACATGCTTTCGTACTTCTGCTTGTACTGCATGAGAAGTTCCTGCATTCTCATCGCGATGTTGAAATCGGTCATCATTTTTCCGTTCCAGTACGCGCTGACGTTTGAATAATCGGATACAGTAAGACCAAAATCTTTGAGTATGTCCTGCGCATCGCGCCCCTGTTTACCAAGGACGTCCTGTGCCACCATGGCCTCTACCCATTTCTCGAACGGATACGAGTCGGAACTTACCTGCGAGCCGCTTCCCAGATTTCCCGAAGAGGACTTGTTGAACGCCGCACCGTAAATTTTTGAGATTGTAAAAGTTGTGTCGTTTCTCATTCTTGTGAGCCACTCGCTGTTCGCGCGGTCCCATCTCGGCATGTCCACTCCGATGGTCTTAATCGCCTCTTCAAGCGGAGTGCCCGAAACGACAGCTGCATTGACGTCCGCCCATTGTTCGAGCGTTACGCCTTCGAAAGGTTCTAATAAAGGATTTCCCATATACTGAATTTTAAATTATAAAAATGTCCGTATGGAAATGTTATTGCCGTTAAAATATAAATACCGGATGTCCGGCTTAACCCCCCTTTGCGGTAAAATGAATATACTCAATGATTTTTTAAATTTCAAAGAAATATGTGCATTTATATTACTTTATTAACCCAAATAAGTTATTTTCGTCTTACTAAATTAAGTATATGAAATTTATTATTTCCCTGCTTCTTGCATCGTTAATTTCTTTTCAGGCTTCAGCCCAGGAATTGCACCCTACAGGCTTAATTGTCAAAGACGTTAAGAAATCAACTTTCTTTAAAAAATCGGATATACAGGTAAAATATCCCTCCGCTTATGTCGACCATACATCACAGATGCCGCCCGTCGGAAATCAGGGCTCGCTCGGCAGTTGCGTCGGCTGGGCATCCGGTTATTATTACAAAACCCAGCAGGAGTACCTCGATTACGGATGGAACGTAGCCGATTCGAGGAACATCTGCAGCCCCGCGTTTATGTACAATCATATTAACGGCGGAGCCGATTACGGCGCGGACTTCGAAGACGCGTTCAAACTTCTTACCGATAACGGCTGCGCCAGCATTTATGAGTTTCCTTATACTACTAATTTTACAAATTGGCCTTCCGAACAGATATATCTCAACGCGCTTAAATTCAGGTGCTCGGAAGCGTTCTATATAAATACTTCTACCGTTGCCGGACTCAATCAGGTGAGACAGTACGTATCGGACGGGAACTGCGCGGTTATCGGCATACCGGTTTATCCGAATTTCGACAACATACAAAGTCATGAATATACTTACTGCCTCGCGGATGTTTCGGGTTCTATCAGAGGATACCATGCCGTAACAATCGTAGGTTATGACGACAGCAAAGTTACTCATGACGGTACCGGCGCGTTTAAACTCGTAAACAGCTGGGGACTGTCGTGGGGCATGCAGGGATACTTCTGGATGTCTTATGAAGCGGTGATGAGCAGCGTACTGACAGAACAGACCGCGTACTACGCGACCGACAAAATACATTATTCGCCGTCTTTTATCGCCAGAGCAAAATTCACTCACGGCTCAAGAAATAAATTCGGAATTAAGTTCGGCATAGGATCGCAAAGCTCGCCTTCGTGGTCAAAAAGTTTCTTTAACTTTAATATGGGCTCTAACGCGGACAAACCGTTCCCGAATAACAATATCGTGTTTGACCTGTCGGACGGCGCGGCAGGAATCTCACAGACAGAGTCAAACCAAATCTGGCTGTGCGCTTCCGATACGCATCAGGATAATTTCAGCGGTACCGTAAACTATTTTTCTGCATCCGGACTTGACTGGAGCATGACGTCTGTTTCTTCGGAAACGCCTTTGTCCGTACCGGATTATACGCAGGGAGTTTACGCGCACCTTTTGCTCGGCCCGAATTACACCGCCAATGCTGGCGTCCGCTCGGTTGATATGCCGGCGTACTCCGTTCCGGGAAACGTAGTTCCCAAAGCGACGGTGAGAAACTTCGGAAGAAATACGGCAGGTTTTAATCTTACAATAAGTATAAATCAGGTTTCGGATAAATCGACCGTTTACACAAATACGGTTTCTGTAAGCGGCGTCGCGCCGGGCGAAAACCGTCAGGTAACGCTCGACGGATGGAATGCTTTGCCCGGGAATTACAGAATTACCGCGTATACAACACTTCAGGGAGACCAGAATCAGAACGACGATACATGCAGGGCGGATATAATAATAGTACCGCTTCCCCAAATCCCCGTTCTGGTAAGCCCCGCCGCAGGCGGGACCGGACTTTTAACGGATGTTTCTTTCAAGTGGAATAAATCTGCAAACGCGGATTTGTACTGCTTTCAGATTTCGTATGATTCTCTGTTCTCGGATATTGTGGCCGCCGATTCTCTGCTGACCGATTCCGTAAAGAATGTTTACTCGCTGCATCCTCTAACCGATTATTATTGGAGAGTAAAAGGAAAGAACGGCGCGGGTACGGGTAGTTTCTCTCCCGCGAGGACGTTCAGAACACTCGGATTTCCGAATGCCGTAAGTCTTTGCTCTCCCGCTGAAAATTCAGTCGGGGTGTCGGTTCCCGTAACTTTCACATGGAGAAGAGCGACTGAACAGATAGGTCTCGGAAAATTGATTAATAATTATCTGCTGCAAATCGTTGCTGATACGGTCAGCAATGCCGGACAGGTGAACAGGACGTCATCCGATACGCTGATAGCGGTAAACGGCCTGACTCCTTATACAGTTTATTACTGGCGCGTGAGCGCGAAGAACGAAATCGGATGGGGCGCGAAAAGCCCCCGGCGCAAATTCACTTCGGGCGCGGTCGGCATTCTTCCTTCGGGCGGTCTGATTCCGCAGGTATATAAACTTTACGGGAATTATCCCAATCCTTTCAATCCTTCGACTGTAATTAAATTCGATATACCCGAAGACACAAAGGTATCCCTGAAAATTTATGACATATCCGGAAGAGAACTCGCGTCCGTGAAAAAGGAATTCTTAAAAGCGGGCTCCTACAGTTTCGAGTGGAACGCATCGGTTTATTCAAGCGGAGTCTATTTTTACAGACTGCAGACGGACAGGTTTACGGATACCGGAAAAATGATTTTAATAAAATGATATTTTGATTATTTTTTTGGAAAAATAAAAACCTATGGGACAAAAAGGACGTGAAATAGTTAAAATGAACGTTGATGAACTCATCACGATTCTGAACAAAGCCCTTGCCGACGAATGGCTGGCATACTATCAATACTGGATAGGAGCGAAGGTAGTAAAAGGGCCGATGAAAGACGCTGTCATAGCGGAACTCAACCTGCACGCTACTGAAGAACTCGCGCATGCGGTAATGGTCGCCAATCGTATTGTGCAGCTCGGCGGCACACCCGTACTTTCCCCGGACGAGTGGACAAAAATATCGCATTGCGATTATGACGCTCCGACAGACCCGTACGTCGAAGAAGTTCTGAAACAAAACATAAAAGGCGAGCAATGTGCCATCAAGACCTATAACAATATTCTGGAAATCACGAGAGAAGGAGACCCTGTCACGTATAACATGGTTCTTCAGATTTTAAGCCAGGAAGTTGAGCACGAGGAAGACCTGAGTTCTCTTCAGGAAGATATTGAATTAATGCTTGGTAAAAGAAAATAGTATAAACAAAAACAGCGGGCCCCAAACCCGCTGTTCTATTATACCAATATGGTTTACTTAATTCGTGTTGTAAAGATATTTGCCTTTTCGATTCGTCTGTTTTTTAAACTAATTCTTATCGCCTTTTTACAATTAATTCAAGTTCCTAATTAATCAGCCACGAAATATTTATTTTACAATTTTCGGACCGGAAAAACCTTAAAAATATTTCGATTTTGAGCCGGAGAAATTTTTAAACGAAGTGCCGAAATGTAAAAAGAAAGCAGCCTGCCTTTCTTTTTCCGCTCTAAAAAGCGCCCCGAATTTTTCTCGAAAATTTTTTCTGTATTTTAGGGCTATTGAGTGTTGTTAATAATTATTAATTTAAATATATTATAACGTTAGTCTGCTGACAGTTTGATTCTGTAATTTCCAATGAAATTTATTAAAGGTTCGGGGAAAATCTTTTTATGAATATTCACATTGGTTATGAGGAATTTGAAACAAATACATTCTGCAAGTCTTAATTCCATTAAGGGAACATCCCTGTATATTTTTAAACCAACTTCATATAAACAAACCGAAAGGGGACCAATATGAGAAAACTTATCACTCTCTTCGTTGTTATGTTCTTTTTCTGTGCTAATGTCAGTTTATATTCTCAGTGGGTTGCAGCGGGAAGCGTAACAATCTCAGGGAGCTATCCGAGCATTTCTGTCGTCAGTCCGACAGTTGCGTGGGTTGCAGGGGGATCTACCTCCCCGACTATTTACAAAACTACGGACGGAGGGACAACGTGGACATCCGTTCCTGTGAACGGACTGCCGGTTAAGGCGATTATGTGCGTATGGGCGGTCAGCGACCAGATTGCATACGTCGGAGACGGCGGCGACGCGGGAGGCACTACTGGCGGCGACGCGGCAGTATCGGTAACGACTAACGGAGGTACCAACTGGACCTTGCTTTTCAACACCGGCGGTTCTGCCGGGTTCTTCAACGGAGTGGTATTTTCTAAAACCAATCCGAACTACGGGTTCGCGGAAAGCGACCCTTCCTCAGGGGCAGGCAGCGTTTTTTACGTACAGAAAACCACAAACGCGGGTGCGAACTGGACTCTGATTAATCCTCCGGGCATATCCGGTAACGCCTCGGCACAGAATTCACTGTGCATTATTGACAACCAGTTCTTCGGCTTCGGCCTTAACAACTCGGCCGTTGTATATCTTACCAGCAACGGAGGTACAAACTGGTATTCCGGCGCGCTGGGCTTGTCCGCCACTTCTCTTTTCACTAGCGCGCTCGCCTTCAACGACGCTAAACTTATCGGTGTCGCGGCGCTCAGCGGCTCATTCCCGAGCATTTCAAGGACTACAAACGGCGGCACGTCTTGGACTGTAATAAATGCCGGCGGCTCCGCTACGACCACTAACAGCGCGTTAAAATGGATTAACGGCACCAACACTGTTTACTTCCTCGGCCAGGTCGCCGCTTCTTCGTGCTTCTATAAGAGCACAGACGCGGGCCTTAGCTGGACATCGCAGACCTGCTCGGGCGTAAACTTCTTCCACTTTGACTTCGTAAGAGTGGGAACGACCGTTACAGGCTATGCTTCTACGCTTAGCGGCGCTATTTACAAACTGACGGAAACCGTGACACTTGTGAATTCCGGCGGCACAACCGTTCCGACGGAATATAAACTCGAACAAAACTATCCGAACCCGTTTAATCCTTCGACAACGATTTCCTTCTCGATTCCGAAACAGGAATTCGTTACACTGAAGGTTTATAACTCCGCCGGTAAGGAAGTCGCGGTTATAGTGAACAAACAACTTAACGCGGGTAAATACGAAGAGAATTTTAACGCATCGGAAAAACTTTCATCCGGCGTATATTTCTATAAACTTACAGCCGGCAATTTCTCCGAAACAAGAAAATTCATGCTCATTAAATAAATCTAATCGTCCGGAAAATATCCATAAGCGGCCTGTCTTCTTAACGGCCGCTTTTTGTTTTCTTTCTTAAAAACGTTTCAGGTTCAATTTTATTATCGCTCAGCAAGTAACACCGCCGCAAAACCCGTCTCAATCCATATTAGTAAAAACGCGTTGCCGCGTAAGTTATTCTGTTTTGAACGTGATTGTTTTGTTTATTTGTTATAATTTTACTGGAAATTGATTCGCAGCATCTCTCCCTGCTTCAGTTTTCCCGTAAAATATTTTATAATTTTATACATATTGATGAAATACTTAAATCGCATCATTCTTCTGTTTGTTCTCGCATCCGGAATTTCATTCCCGGTATTCGCGCAAAGTACTTACTGGAACGATATTCCCGCATCGCAGATAATCTCCTCAGGGAATAGAGTCATCATTCCGGAAAAATTCAGGACCCTCTCGCTAAACGTTCCGGAAATTAAAAATGTTCTTGCTTCGGCTCCTTCCGAAGATAAAGTCAGGGTTATCAATTCAAATACGATTTTATATCTGCCCCTTCCGGGAGGGAATTACGGCAGGTTCAGAATTGTTGATTCGCCCGTCATGGAGAAAGGACTCGCGGACAAGTTTCCGGAAATAAAGACTTTCGAAGGACATGGTATAGATGACCCTTCCGCTATGGTCAGGCTTGACCTTACGCCGATAGGTTTTCACGCTATGATACTTTCTCCGAACGGAACTGTGTTTATCGACCCCTATGCTCTCGGTGACAACTATAATTATATAAGTTATTTTAAATCAGATTTCCGTACAGACAAAACATTCAACTGCCGGCTTTTAAATGACAGAAATTACGCGCCGGAATATCCTAAGGGGAAAATAAATCTTTATCCCGAAGGACAACTTAGAACCTATCGTATTGCAATCGCCGCGACGGGCGAATATACCGCGTATTTCGGCGGTACTGTAACGGCAGGACTTGCCGCCGTGGTTGTTTCTCTCAACAGGGTTGACGGAGTCTATGAACACGAAGTATCCGTAAGGATGGTTCTTGTGGCAAACGATAATCTTCTTATTTATACAAACGCGCAGACGGACCCGTATACTAACAATAACGGCGAAGTGATGCTCGGACAGAATCAGACTAACCTCGACAACGTAATTGGAAACGCGAACTATGACATCGGACACGTATTCAGTACAGGCGGCGGCGGTATCGCTCAACTGGGATGTGTTTGCGTGACGGGTTATAAAGCTCAGGGCGTGACCGGAAGTTCCTCTCCCGTTGGCGATCCTTATGACATAGATTATGTCGCGCATGAAATGGGACATCAGTACGGCGGAAACCATACTTTTAACTGTGAAACAGAAAGCTGCGGCGGTGGTAACCGAGTGGCAGGTGCGGCGTACGAGCCGGGAAGCGGTTCGACTATTATGGCCTATGCCGGAATATGCTCGCCGAACAACCTGCAAAATCACAGCGACCCTTACTTTCATTCAAAGAGTCTTGATGAAATAATTAATTTCATTCATACTACCGGAAACAGCTGTCCCGTAACTACTTCGACAGGCAACCACAATCCCGTAGTTACTATAAGCACGGGAGGATATACAATACCCGTTTCAACTCCGTTTACTATGACCGGAAGCGCGGCAGACTCGGATAATGATACGCTGACTTACTGCTGGGAAGAGTACGACCTTGGTCCCGCGGGCAACTGGAACGCCCCGGTGCTTAATGCTCCGATTTTCAGGTCGTTCAATCCGGTATCTTCTCCGTCAAGAACTTTCCCGAAACTTTCGAGCCTGCTTGCTAACTTTCAGTATATAGGCGAGTTTATGCCGAATTACACAAGAAACATTTCATTCTGCCTTGTTGCAAGGGATAATAAACCCGGTGGCGGCGGAATCGGCACTGAATACGCGGATATTAGCGTAACGGCTTCGGCAGGCCCGTTTCTTGTTACCTCGCCGAACACGGCTGTGATATGGAATCCAACGACGCCAAAAACTATCACATGGGACGTCGCGAATACAACCGCCTCCCCCGTTAACTGCGCTAACGTCAACATTAAGTTGTCAACTGACGGCGGGGTCACGTTCCCGGTTACGCTTAAATCGAACACTCCTAACGACGGAAGCGAAGAAGTGAATTTTCCCGTCATGGAAACGAGCACCGCGAGAGTCAAGGTTGAAGCCGCGGATAATATATTCTTCGATATCTCAAACGTAAATTTCACGCTTTCTACTTCTATTGGAGTAGGCGAAATTTCATCCGAGCCTTATACATTCAGCCTTTCGCAGAATTTTCCGAACCCGTTCAATCCGTCCACGATGATTAATTTTACGATTCCTCAAAAATCAAGAGTCACGCTTCTGATTTACGATATAAGCGGAAAACTTATCGGAACGCTGATAAATAACGAAACGAGGACTGAAGGAAAATACGGCGTCGAATTCGACGGCAGCCGCCTTTCGAGCGGAGTGTACGTTTACAGGCTGACAGCGGGAAATTATACGGAAACAAAGAAAATGATACTTGTTAAATAGAGACATTCAAAAAAGTTATCTAATAATCGAAACCGAGAGTCTCTCCGTTCTTTGGGAAACTCTCGGTTTTATTTAAAGCCGAATAGCCAAAACTTGTTTTCGTTACTTCTTACTTTCCCCGTTTCAAAATATTGAACAAAATTTTCCCGGAGCATAAGTGTCCTTAGCGGCAAACGCGGTTCCATTATTCTTTCTTCCCGCATCTTTCTTCTTAATTCTTGCTTCTTGATTCTTGATTCATGCCTCTCTCTTTACCCCTTGCATTTAAAAACTACTCTTTTTATATTTCGCTAAATAACGAAATGAAATATGCTTGATGAACTTGAAAAAACATTCAAAGCCCTGTCAGATAAAAACAGGATACGCATACTGAAAATGCTGCAGAAAAAACCCCTGTGCGTATGCGAAATACGTGAAGTGCTGAAACTGGCCGTTTCAACGGTTTCAAAACACCTCAGCATACTCCGCGAAGCAGGATTCATAAGCGATTGGAAGGACGGGAAATGGATAAATTATAAAATTAACGAGAGACCGTCGGTAATCGTTTCCAACGCCCTTTTGTTCGTTCAGTTGCAGGTTGAGGATGATGATACGGTTAAAAAGGACCGAAAGATGATGTGCTGTGTCGACAGGAATGTGCTATGCTGCAAGAATTGAAACTATCATTTCGTTAAAACGTAAAATGATAAGTATTTGAAAATTTAAATTATGTCAAAATGAAAAACCCCGAAGAAATAAAATTAATAGTTAAGGAAAAATACGCCGGGATTGCGAATCAGTCTAAAACAGTAAACGAGGCATCCTGCTGCGGAGTCGGCAGTTGCACCGGGGTAGATTACACCGTATTCGCGGAGGATTATTCGAAACTTAAAGGATACAGTCCGGACGCGGACCTCGGTCTTGGGTGCGGGCTGCCGACGGAATTCGCTCTTATAAAGGAAGGCGATACTGTCATTGACCTCGGTTCAGGTGCGGGAAACGACGCTTTCGTTGCAAGAGCCATAACCGGAGAAAAAGGAAAAGTCATCGGAATTGATTTCACCGAAGAGATGATTGAAAAGTCGCGAGCCAATGCCGATAAACACGGGTTTAATAATGTAGAATTCAGATTAGGCGATATCGAAAAAATGCCGGTTACGGCGAATAAAGCCGACGTGATTATCAGCAACTGTGTGCTGAACCTCGTACCGGACAAGGAAAAAGCGTTCAGGGAAATATACCGCGTTCTTAAACCTGGCGGACACTTTTCTGTTTCGGATATCGTCGCGACGGGCGACCTTCCAGCGTCTATTAAGTCAGGCGCCGAACTCTATG
>JAJTBN010000067.1 GCA_021286895.1 Bacteroidota bacterium
AGATAGAAACTCATGAAAGAACTTATCGGCAGAAATCCGTCGACTCCCGGGGGTCTGTGATAGAACGCCGCGGCACCGCCTGTTTCGAGGTATTTCACGAAGAGGTAAAACTCAATGCCTATCCAGATACAAAGCAGGGCGAACGCGGATTGTATAATGAAGCGGTAGTTCTGTATCTTGAAACTATTTCTTTTTATTGCTTTTTTGCTGTCCATGATAGAATTGTTTAACAATTCCCCTAAGCATCATGTATAACGTTTATTTCTTTTTTCCGATTGTGTTTATCTTCGCTATAGTTTTTTTCTTGAAATGTTCCAGAGTTTCGTCTGTCAGCATTTTGTACGCGCTCTCCCTTAACTTGCCCCATTTGTTATGAACCGGGCAGGGGTTATCGGGCGAGCATTCGGGAAATCCGAGCACGCAGTTATTGAAAAGAGAAAGTCCGTCGATTGCCTCGACAATTTCGATGAGTTTAATCTTCGACGCAGGTTTACCGAGGAAAAATCCGCCCGAGTTACCTTTTCTTGATTTCACGAGTTTCTTCGCGGTAAGGCTCTGGAGAATCTTTGAGACGAACTCTTTCGGTATTTCGAGTTTTCTGGAAATTTCGTCGGCTGACGCCATCGCGCCCTCTTCGAGGGTAGACAGGTAAAGAACCGCCTGAAGTCCGTACTCGCATTTTTTTGAAAATATAACCGTCATAGTAATCAGATAAATTAATCTGATTAAAAATACTATTTTAATCCGATTTAATCAAGAGAAAATTATCTGTTTTGAAGCGGCAGCGGTTTATTATATTTGCGGTTATAATTTAGGGAAAAATACTTAATTTGCTGGCATGGATATCAAATATCTTAAAGGCGTCGGCGATAAGCGCGCGGAGGCTTTTTTAAAACTCGGAGTCAACCGCATAGAAGACTTCCTTTCCTTCGTGCCGCGCGCTTACGTGAGGAGAACAACCATAGCCGAAGCCAGAAAAAATGTCGGCGGAAATGTAGTGATATTCGGCAAGGTCACATTCGTTAAACATCCTTCAAGGCCTCAGCATCCGGTAACCATCGAACTCGGCGACGGCACGGGGCTTATAGAGATACCGATATTCGGCGCATCGGAATTCCGCCTTAAACAGTTCAGGCTGAACGAAAGTTATCTTTTCTACGGCAAAGTCGCGGACGCGTATAAGGGTTATAACGCGAGACTTGATTACCGCGACCACCTGAAACTTAACACATTTGACGAATTCGACAGGGATTTCCTCAAGTATCCCGTTCTGCCCGTCTATGAACTTTCCGGTCTGCTAAAAGCCACGTGGGTGAAGCCGCTCACGCTTACAAGGATTGTTTTCAACGCTTTCAGATACCTTCTCAAAAATACTCAGTTTCCCGCGGAGGAAAAACTGCCTGAGAGGATTCTTGAAGAGTATTCGCTTCCGTCAAGGAGCGAAGCGATACTCAGAATTAATTTCCCGAAAACACTTGAGCAGGTCGAACAATACAGAAAGCGTCTGGCGTTCGAGGAGTTGTTCTACCTTCAGATTCTTTTCGCGCTTAAAAAGAGAAGCATAAAAGAGGAAGTCAAAGGAATTTCTTTCAACACTGACATTAAAACGCTGACATCGAATTTTGTTAAGACGCTTAATTTCGAACTGACGGGCGCGCAGAAAAAAGTAATTAACGAAATTTATTCGGATATGAAATCCGGCAAGGTTATGAACCGCCTGCTTCAGGGTGATGTAGGAAGCGGAAAAACAATCGTGTCTTTGTTCGGAATGCTGATTGCGCTTCAGAACGGATACCAGTCGGCGTTCATGTGCCCGACGGAAATTCTCGCGGAGCAGCATTTCAGCACGATTACAAATTTCGTAAAACGTTTCAATGAAGTATCGGGGCTTGATTATAAAGTGACTCTGCTTATCGGCGGACAGAAGAAGAAACTGCGTCAGGAAATTCTCGCGGATATTAAATCCGGGAAGGCGGGTATAATCATAGGCACGCACGCGCTCATACAGGAAACAGTTGAGTTCGCGAACCTCGGATTCGTCGTAATCGACGAGCAGCATAAATTCGGCGTGATGCAAAGGGCGAAACTAAAAGAAAAGGGGTTGAATCCCGACGTGCTTGTGATGACGGCGACGCCAATACCGAGAACGCTTTCAATAGCGTATTACGGCGACCTTGACGTTTCGGTTATTGACGAACTTCCAGCGGGCAGGAAGCCCATCCATACCTACCTGAAAAAGGACACGGCGAAAAACGAGGTATGGAGTTTCGTGAAGGAGAATCTCAGAAAGGGGAGACAGGCGTTTATTATTTATCCGATTATAGACGAATCCGAAAAACTCGATTTGAAATCGGCAGAAGAGAATTATAAAAACCATAAGGGAAATATTTTCAGGGAATACAAAGTGGGAATGGTGCACGGGCGGATGTTCTGGTACGAGATTGAAGAGACGATGAACGATTTTAAGGCGGGAAAAATTGATGTGCTTGTCGCGACGACAGTGATTGAAGTCGGAATCGACATACCGAACGCAACGGTGATGGTTGTCGAGGAAGCGCAGAGATTCGGATTGTCGCAATTGCATCAGTTACGCGGAAGGGTCGGGCGCGGGGCGGAACAGTCGCACTGCATACTCATAGCGAAATACATAGACGAGATATCGGGCAAGCGGCTCGAGACACTTTGCGAGACGACAGACGGTTTCAAAATCGCTCAGGTGGATATGGAGATACGCGGGCCGGGTGAATTTTTCGGCACGAGACAGTCGGGCATACTTGAATTTTCCGCGACGGACCTTATCAAGGATTCCGACGTGCTTCATAAAGCAAAGGAAGTGGCGTTTAAAATCATCGACGAAGACCCGCATTTGCGCAAACCCGAAAATAAAATCGTACGGGAAGTGCTCCTGAAAGAGCATAAGGATTCGATGTATCTTATGAATATCGCCTGAATAACTCCGTAAACCTGTTCCGGCATTTGCCTGTGTCTCAGGTTTTCCATTTAGTATTTCTTTCAAAAAACATATTTTAATGTTTAAATTATAAGGATATTCTTGCAGAAATCATCGAGAGTTGAAATACTATTACCTTTGCTGACAATCATACTTGATTCCGCCGCGGTCGTAGGCGCATATATAATGTCGTATTATGTCAGATTCTTTTCTTCATTCGTAAAAGTTTTCCCGGTTGACAAAGGACTTCCCCAACTTGTCTGGTACCTGTATTTTGCAATCGTTACGATTCCCGTATGGGTTATAACGTTTCAGAATTTCAAAATGTACAGGACAAAGAGGAATGTGTTCATCGGGGACGAGTTCGTTCAGATTTTCAAATGCACAACAATCAGCATACTTCTTTCGATAGGCATAATCTTTTTCTTCAGGGAATTCCCTTATTCGCGTCTTGTGTTTGTGTTAATCTGGGTTTTTTCGCTTACATTCATTACGTTAGAGCGGTATTTCATGCTGAAACTCGAAAAGACCTTTTACAACAACCGCATCGGATTAAAGAACGTAGCGATTGTCGGCACGAACGAGATGTCAGATAAAATATATTCGACTTTCAAAAAAGACACGCATACGGGATTTGAAGTTCTCGGTTATTTCACTGTCAGCGGGCAATCAGGAGATTTTTCAGAAAGGAAGAACCATCTTGGAAATCTCGAAAGTTTACCGGATAAAATAAAGAAACTGAAGATACAGAAACTAATACTTTCGCTGACTCCGCACGAAAACGAGCAGTTATACAGGATTCTAAAATCGTGCGAAGGGATTAACGTTGAATTCATGCTCGTTCCCGATTTCAACGAACTGATTACAAGCAGGCTGAAAATTTCAGAGATTGACGGAATACCGTTCATGGTGATTAAGAGTTTTCCGCTGAACGTATGGGACAGGATGGTAAAGAGAATTTTTGACATACTGGCGTCACTGTTCATACTTACGGCGATTTCTCCTATAATGATTATTCTTTCTTTGCTCGTGAAACTTACTTCAAAGGGTCCGTTATTCTACAAGCAGGAAAGGGTGAGTCTTGACGGAAGAAAGTTCAGCATGCTGAAATTCCGTTCGATGAGAATAGACGCGGAGGCGGACGGCAAGCCGCGTTTCGCTTCGAAGGACGATAACAGATACACGCCGATAGGCCTGTTTATCCGTAAGTACTCGCTTGACGAACTGCCGCAGTTTATAAACGTTCTTACGGGTGACATGAGCATAGTAGGTCCGAGGCCGGAGCGGGAGTATTTCATAAACATCATGAAAGAATCAGTTGACAAATATCTCGAGAGGCACAGGGTAAAATGCGGAATCACGGGCTGGGCGCAGGTGAACGGTCTCAGGGGTTCAGAAACATCGATGCAGGCGAGGATTGATTACGACATCTATTATATAGAGAACTGGTCACTGGTTTTTGACATTAAAATTATTCTGAAGACAATAAAGGAAATGTTCTTCTCCAAAAGCGCATTTTAATTATTGCCGATTTATTATATTAAGCAAAATTACATAATTTGATTCCGGTTATAATATTTTTCGGGCACACGGTTTTTCTTGCATGGGCATTCGCGAAATCATTCCAGAACGACGGCCTTGTTCAGGCTTTTCTGAACGTTTTTTTCATAATAATACTTTTTACGGTCGGCTGGACACTTTCAGACCTGGTAGTAGGACTCTTCATATCCGCCAGCGGCTATGAAATAGCAATTCCCGCGAACAAAGCAGCGCAGTTTTTCCTTAAAATCACAGGTTTTGTCAGAATCTACGGAAACGGATTCGGAAAACTTATTCCAAAAGATTCTATTTCTCTTGTTGTTTTAACAATAATTGAATACTTTTTCTACAGGTTCTATTTCAGGCAAACTTCTTTGAAGTGATTGAAAATTAGCGTTTACAAAATATTTTTATTCGCGGCTGTTCTTCTTTCCGCATCGCTGCTTTTTCCGAAAGAACTTTCCGTTAAGAGCAAGAGCAGCATCATTCTACAATTCGTAACCACGAACGGTTTCGGAAACAATCTCTATATAGACAACGTGATGACGGGGACAAGGCCGGCTTTGGATATCGCCGTTACGGCTATCGATAACATAAAAAAGGATACGACATTCCTTCCCGAAATGCAGAGCGTTACGATAGTGCCGGAAATCAATGTAACGAACCTCGGTCTCGACGCTTATTCGTCGGGTTTTACGCTCAGTCTTGAAATACCGGAACTTATGTATTCTTCTACTGATACGGCTTCCTCGATTCTTTCAGGTCAGACATTTATTTTCCTGATGGACTCAGTCACAATACCCGCGGGAATGAACATATCGCTGACAGCGTACGTGAGCGCTCCGCTCGATACAATCGGCAAGAATGATACGCTGAAGCAGACTTCGGTTTTCCTGTCCGCGGCAAAAAAGAAACTGCTTGTTGAGGAGTTCACTTCGTCGACTTCACCGTCATGCGGCGCGAACAATCCGTTTCTCGATACGTTGATTTACAATCATTTCAACAATGTGTGCGCTTTGAAATATCACGTGGGATTTCCTCCGCCGGGAATAGATTCGATGTACATTGCCGATTCTAACGACGTGAACGCGAGAAGAGATTACTATTTCGTGAACACCGTTCCTTACACAATTCTGAACGGCGTAAGCAGGCTGCCGCTTCCATACACTTATCTGGATACGGCACTGTTCAGTTATTATTTTCTTGATTCCGTTTATAACGGCTCGCCCGTTTCGGTTTCTGTTTCCGACCTGCTGCTTCCGGGCGATACTATTCAGTCGACTATAAATGTTAACGTATATTATCCGCTCAAGAGTAATAACATACGGCTAAAAGTGGCGGCTGTAGAGAAACTCGTAAACTATTCAGGTCCTATCGGAGCGAGTGATGAATTTTCGTTCTATGATGTTTTCAGAAAATTTATACCTGATTCAACGGGATATCCGTTAAGCAGCATTCCCGGGCATTACGATTTTACTGTGAAATATCATGTAGATTCGCCGTGGCAGGATACATCGATGTACACGCTCGCATTTGTGCAGAATGACGACAACAGGGAAGTCTATAACTGCGGCAAAGGCATATCGATTTCAAAACTAAAGCGTCCCGCGGCATACAGGAAGAATATTGCGGTACGCAAACCCGATTATGACACGAAGAAATTTCCGTTAAGCGGATTTGCTTCGAAAAAGCCAGGCGGAATGCCGTTTGATGCGGTTTCTTATCTGAATTATCAGACTTTCGAAGGTCCTTTCCCGCCTGTTGGATGGACGATTTCGAACCCGGACGGATATCTTTCGTTCGAAAAGTTTACGGGAGTTAACGGCACGACATTAGGCGGGGAAAGTTCGATAAGGGGGCCTTTCTATGATTACGCGAACATCGGGCAGAAGGACACGCTTTACAGCGCCGTCTTCGACAGCGTATCGGTGTATGACACGCTGTCATTCGATTACGCTTATGCCGTGTATCTCTCGACATACTCCGACAGTCTTACTGTAAATATTTCGACAAACGGCGGGCAGACGTGGTATGCGATTTTTGAAGAGGGCGGATACGGACTCTCGACGGCGCTTTCAACGACTCAGCCTTTTTATCCATACAATTCATCGCAATGGAAAACTTACAGATATCCGCTGCAAGGTGTTCTTCCTCCCGAAAATCCGCAGACGGCAGTACCGCTCAGATACGAACTATTACAGAATTATCCGAACCCGTTCAATCCGAGAACGACGATTGAGTTCAGAATACGGAAAGAAGGATTTGTTACACTTAAGATTTACGACATACTCGGAAGGCTTATAAAGACTCTTGTTTCGAAGAACCTGAAACCCGATTCATATTCGGAAATATTCGACGCCTCGGGTCTTTCGAGCGGCATATATTTCTACAGGCTCGACGCGTCCGATTTCTCGCTTACGAAAAAAATGGTTGTGCTTAAATAAGAAATTTCTTTCAGAAATATTTCTTCCGTGAAATTAACAACCTGCTGTTATCGCATGATTTAATGATTGCTGTTACATTTAATTTTCATATTTATTATTTTGATTCAATTTATTTTAAAGACGTAAATGAAAAAAAAGATTACCAATATTAGCAAGAAGAAGAACGAAAGAAAGGATTCCGTTATTTTTGACGTGGTTGAATTCGGGAGTTCAAGCCGTGTTTCTGTTCTCCACAACATAGTGCATACAGATAACACCGGATATTTTTCGCTCGTTGACAAAACCCCGAAATCTAACAAAGACAAAACCGGCAGAAAAAACAAAAAAGGAAGAGCCTCTTAGTTCTTATTTACATTGATTTTTTCCCGTCAATTCAATGCGGAGAAAATAAATGATGATTGATATTTATTGAATGTCGTTTATACCTATATTATTTTTTCTCTCAAATCCAACGCATGAACTATTCAATTGATTTAGACCACAGTCAGAAATTAGTAAAATACAGACATACGGGAAATATTAAGGCGCCGGAAATCGAGCAGGCCTGGGGGGACTTTCTCGGCATGAAGGAATTCACCGAAATGAAATACAACCTTTTATCCGACTACCGGAATTCTAAGTTTGACATACCTCTCGATTATATGCCGCAAATAGTGGAATTCTACAGGCCGATTTCTCACATCGTAAAAAGCAAGAGGCAGGCATTAATAATAGACGACAATTATTCGATGGCAGCGTCAATACTTTTTGTCGAGAAGATGTTCACGGAAATCGGTTTTATCATTCAGGTATTTACAACTGAAGAGGCAGCGGTTAAATGGCTCGCGGGACCGCAAAGAGAAGGCATATAAACTGCCGACTCTGTTTTAAAATCAGTTTGCATTATTTAATGAGCCTATAATATTTCTTATCAGGGAAATAAGTTCTTTCTTGAGGAACGGTTTAGAGATATAATGCGTGCATCCGTTTTTCAGGAATTCATCTTTTTCTTCTTTCATAGCGTAAGCGGTAGTTGCCACAATCGCTGTTTTTTCATAACCTTCAATGTTTCGAATCAGTTTAACGGTCTGTAGACCGTCTATACCTTTGCCGAGATTGATATCCATAAGTATAAAGTCAAACTTGTTCTTCTCCGCCAGTTCCACCGCTTCATTTCCTGACGCGGCGTGCGTAATGTTGCAATATCTATTAAGGTACGATTTGACAAGAATAAAAGCAGGCATTTCATCCTCAACATAAAGGACTTCAGGCAGACTGCCGTCCTTTATCGAAATAATATTCGGTTCGTTCGTATCTGTCTGATTAGTCTCATTCTTTAATTCCTGTTTTTCTTCCTTTGCAAGCGGAAGTGTAAGTTTAAATGTAGTTCCTTCGCCTAAAATACTTTTTTCTACACGAACCTCGCCGCCGAGTTTATCGACAAATCTTTTTGTAATATTAAGTCCGAGGCCCGTTCCTTCGAACATTCTGTTATAACCTTCGCTTACCTGTCTGAATTCCTCCCAGATTAAATCCCATTTTTCTTCGGGTATTCCGATGCCCGTATCTTTTATTCTTATCACGGCGAATTCTTCCTGCAGAATTTTTTCTTTGACGACGCTGACGGTTACGCCTCCTTTAATCGTGTATTTAATCGCGTTGTTGATAAGGTTGTTCAATATTTGATGAATCAACCTTGAGTCGAGCATTACGTTGATAGCGTTGATATCCGAATCCCGGACAAGAAAAAGTTTCTTGATTGCCGCGGCATTATAGAACAGGGTTATCACTTCGTCAACGACGCTTACAAGATTAAACTCTGTTATGTTTATATCAAGTTTGTTCGATTCCACGAGAGACAGGTCGAGAATTAGATTCAACGTCTCCATAAGTCTTGAACCGGATTTATGTATCACATGCGCCATCCGTTTCAATTCCATATCCCCGATTTCTTCGTTCAGAATTTCCGAAAAACCGAGTATACCGACCATAGGAGTTCTCAATTCGTGGCTCATATTGGAAAGGAAATTGCTTTTAATTCTGTACATTTCCTCAGCTTTTTCTTTAGCGGCGATAAGTTCTATCTCCAGATTTTTTCTTTCGGTAATGTCGTCAAGTGTCACGAGTATTGTCTTTTCGGGTTCAAGTGTCGCGATTGAGGCGCTGATTAAAACTGTTTTCCTTTTAAGTTCATTGTTACCGTCATAAGTTTCGTAGGTGGTTTCCACTTTGTTGAATTCCTTTCCTGTTTCAATCGTGCTGACAATTGTTTTTCTTAGTACGCAATTGCCGCATTCTGAGCCGAACCCGCAGCCTTCCGGTACTTCAATCGAATTTATGCATTTAATCAGTTCGCCGCATTGTCCGTGAATAGGAACGTAACCTCCGTTTCCATACCGGGTTTCACCCGTCTTGTTAATTTTGAGAATCTCTCCGCGTTCGTTTACGAGGAACATAGCCGCGGGCGCGTTGTCGAAAATCACGCGGAGTTCCTTCTCGCTGTCTTGCAATCTCTTTTCGGATTTTTTTCTTTCATTTATGTCTCTCGAAACGCCGAGAAAGAATTTAAAATTATTTTCTTCGTCGAATATGGCGCTAACGACTACTTCTGTCCAGACGGTAGTTCCGTCCTTGCGCGGCTGTTCTATTTCTCTAACGGCAAGACCTTCATCCGCTTTTCCCCGGTTATAATTATCGAAAAAGTCTTTTATGGATTCTCTGACAACGATTAAAGATTCGGGGCATACAATTTCGGAAAAATCCTGGTTCATTACTTCTTCGACGGTATATCCTCTTAGTTTTTCGACCGAAGGACTAATGTAGAGGAACTTGCCGTCGGCTCTGAGGGTCCAGATAACATCGTTGATATGTTCGGCGAGCATTCTGTATTTGCCTTCGCTTTCGGCGAGCCGATTTCCCCATTCAATCCTTTCAGTAATATCCCTGAAGACCCACATCTTATTGAATTCTCCATTATCAAGAAATATGGGAATGTAATCTATTGAATAATGTTTTCCGTTTTTAAATTTGAATTCTTTGCCGTAAACCGTCTCGTTTTTGCCGATAGTATCTTTCATGTAATATTCAACCTGACCCGGGTCTTCGAAAGAGTCGAAAATTCTATGCAAGTACTGTTTTGTTTCCTTTCCGATATATTCGTTTATATTATCGTCAAAATCAAACTCCTTGCATAATATCCCGTTCAGATAATTTATCTTTTCATTCTCATTAATCAGAATAATTCCTGCATGAATGTTTGAGAGGATAAGATTCAGTTTTTCCGTAAGGGCTTTTGAATTCGACTCCGCGAGTTTTCTCTTGGTTATATCGTGGTATATTGTCTGGATATAATGCTTACCCTGAATTTCTATCTTACGAGCGCTTATTGCCACATAGAAAGGCACTCCGGATTTTTTTACGTGCTCTGTTTCAAGCCGGACTTCTCCTATTTCTTCGATTGCGGTAATGGTTTCGTCGATAGCCTTCCTGTCCCTGTTTTTCCTGAATTCGAAAATATTTTTATTCCTGAGTTCATCGTACGTATAACCGTACGTTTCGATTACTCTGTTATTTGCTTCGAGTATATTCCCTTTCATGTCGGTCAGCAGAATCATGTCATTAGCGTTTCTGAAAGCCTCCTCGAAATGGGTCTGAAGAATTTCCTTTTCCAAACGGGATTTCATTTGTTCAATCGTAACCGATTTTTTCCGTGTATTGTAGAACCAGTAAAAACTCGAGCCGATAAATCCAATAATAAGCGTTAAAATGAGAGAAAGATATTTTCCTCTTGTTATAAGAGGCGCGAGTGCCTGATTACTGTCAATTTTCGATATTAAAATCCAGTCGGTCCCCGCGATTTTTGAAACATTCGCTAAAACAAAATTATTTTCTCCGTCTGTACCTTCTGTCGTGCCGGTGAAACCATTTATCGCTTTTTTTGTAATTTTGTCATTATCATTAAGCGTATTGAATGTGTTATCCTTGAATATCAGACCATGATTAAAAACAAGTTCATTTACTAATGTCTCATTTCCGTATTCTTCATCAGTAACACTGTCATCCGTGATACTCACTAAATATCTGTTTAAATTCTTATACGGATTGATTTCGAGAATAAGACCTCCTATATATGCGCTGTCCGAATAAAAAGGAACATACAGGTCGAGATGAATATTATCCGAATGCTCACACTTATAAAAGTCGCTGAATGTTTCTTTTTTCTGAAGAATTGTTCTTTTGTATGATTCAAGTGTTACATGGCATATTTGCGTACTGTCAATGCTTAGAATAATATTGTTATTCTTGTCAAGCAGGTGTGCATTCAAGTAAAGGTCCGTGCTTTTAAGTATTTCCATTCTGGCGCGGGAAGTGGGAATGAGCGTGCTTTCATATCCGTATTTATTATAGTCCGCGAGCCTGCGGAGGAAAATCGGATTTCCGGAAAACTGCTTCGCGTCTATAATACGCTCTTTCCGCCAATGATTAATTTCGGAAACTTTAATTCTGTTAATAGCCGAAAGATTCTTGTACGTGTTTTTAATGTAGTGGTCTTTATCGGTGTTGTAGTAGATAAAACCGGAGATTATAATTAGAACCGCAAATAACGCAAAAACAATAATTAGATTTCCTGCCGATGCGGAAATCCCGAATTTTTTATTCATTTCAATTTATACAGTTAATCAAATGAGAAGCCCAATCAATAAAAACATTCCATCTGATTAGGGAAATATATCAAAAAATAAGTTATATCATTGTCTATAATTTGTCAAGTTCAAATTTATTATAGCAATAAAAACCACACCGGGGAGATTGAAAAACGCCGGTTATTCGTCCCTGTGCAGGCAGAAAGTAACCGCTGTTCCCTCGTTCACTCTGCTTTCAATCTCGATTTTCCCGTTAATCTTTTCAATCATTTCCCTGCACACGAGCAGTCCAAGCCCGGTTCCCGTTTCTTTTTCCGTTCCCTGCGTGGTTATGTGCGAATCGAGGCGGAAAAGTTTTTCGAGTATCTGCCCGGAAATGCCTACGCCGTTATCTCTTACAGTTACGAATACTTTGCCGTCATTCTGCCCGCATTCGATGCTTATCTTGCCGTTTCTGTTTGTGAACTTAATAGAGTTGCTGAGTAAATTCTGAAGCACCGACTGTACTATCTGGCAGTCGCCCTTTGCGTAAACGGGAGAATTTAAATTACTTTCAACGGATATTTGTTTGTTCTCAATATTGTACTGAAGCAGTCTTAAAACGTTGGATATGCAATTCGTTATTTCAATTCTTTCATTCTTAATCTCAAGCGCGCCGGTCTGAAGCCTTCCCCACTGAAGCAGATTTTCGAGAAGTTCATAGTTATTCTTCGCGGAGTTTTTTAAAATACCGGCGAAGTGTGAAATTTCTTCCTTCGACATATTGTCTACTTCCTGATGAAGCAGTTCCGTAAATCCGAGAAAACCGGTGAACGGCGCTCTGAGGTCATGGGCGATAATCGAGAAGAATTTATCCTTCATAGCGTTAACTTCCTTCAGTTCTTCGGTGTAAGCCTTCAGTCTGTCCTCGGTTTGCACATGGCGTGTCATATCTACGGCAATTCCCCTAATTCCGACGCAGTTACCGCCGTCGAT
>JAJTBN010000068.1 GCA_021286895.1 Bacteroidota bacterium
TATCCTCTACTTTATAAATATTAGGATAGTCGTATGCATAAAGGAAATTATTCATAACGCCGTATGGCTTAAACCAGGCAAGATGGGAATCTTCGAATGACTTTATCCATTCGCTGCCGTTATATTCTAACTGATATTCATAGGTGATTGAGTCTGAACTTTTCTTGCCATGAGCCATTAGGTGGTTATTCTGGTCGAAAAACAAATTGACAGCGACTATTTCGGAGTCCTGAAAATACTGCTGGGTTAAATTTAAACCGTCAAATTTGTGGACAAGTCCGTTATCGCCTATCCACATTTCTGTAGAGCTTTTGAGAAGGAATGAACACGGTTTAAACGTTTTATTATAATTACTTACCATAGGAATATCAGCGAATGAATTACCGTTCCAGCGCTTTATTGCCGGCAGCCAAACACCCTTGCTAAATTCCGAACAAACCATATATCCTTCTGTGGGACTTAATCCGTCGATAAAGTTATATCTGGTACTATCAGTGTAATAAATTGTTTCTACTACATCTCCCTTGATATGCAACATTGCTCCATAGAATAAATTGATTGCAAATACCTCGTTTGTGTCCGCTGCCCATAAACCGGAAAGAAAGAAATCATCAAAAGGAATTGGGGTGATTTCCCAGCGGAAATGTGCTGTATCCAGATTAAACCCATCTTCCGGCTTGACAGGGTTGTCTTTATCGCATGCGGTTAAAAGAAGTATTACAAATAAAAGAACGGGAATTAGGCGCTTTAGTATTTCCATAAAATATATTTTATATCGCGACTATTATTCGCCATTGTTTTATTATATAAAAAGAATTGAGATATGAGCAACGAATAATCACTTAACCATCACCATTTTCCTTACCGCTGTCTGCTTTCCGTCAACCGACATACTGTAATAGAACAACCCACTCGACAGCCCAGAGCCGTCGAAACGGATTTGGTATGTTCCCGGCGCGAGCGTTTCATTCACCAGAGTCTGCACTTCCCTCCCCGCCGCGTCATAAACTTTCACACAAACATCGCTCTTCATCGAACATTGAACATTGAAGATTGTAGATTGATTGAACGGGTTTGGGTAGTTCTGCCCCAGTTCAAACTTCTCCGGCACTTCGTTCGAGATGTTCGAGACGAAAACCGAGCCGCCGTTAGTGGTTCTGAAAATTTCTCCGTTAGTACCCGCGGCAAATCCTGTAAAATTGTTTATAAAACTGACAGCATACATTTCCTGATTTGATGTCACGAACTGCTCTGTCCAGTTGATGCCCCCGTTAGTCGTCTTGTAAACGTTTTGAGCATTATAACTTGCTGTATAGCCTGTATTCGAGTTTGTAAATATAAGCGATATCGGATCAGTTACAAACGAACTGCTTATTTCGAGCCAGTTCAATCCTGAATTAGTAGTTTTATAAAATTTCCCCCATATAGTTCCTGTTATTCCCGTAGTCTGATTGAAAAAATAAAATGTATTTGTGCGAAGAGTATCTTTATTCCATGTCAATCCCTGGTCGGTCGTACGCGCGTAAACATCGCCGTCGCCGACGAGCCACGTATTCGCGTCTATACACCACATTCCCTGCGGTTCCATCCAGTAAGCCCAGATGCCTCTGTAAATCCAGTTAACTCCGCCGTTCGTAGTGAATTCAGCCTCTCCATATTTTCCCGCTATCATTCCCGTATTCGCGTCGAAGAACTTTATTTTGAAAAAACTGCCGTTTGAAATACTGTCATGCCTTGCCCATGTCGCGCAGCCGTCAGTAGTTTTGAATATATGCGCAGGATAATATCCTGTTGCCGGTCCGTTCCACGCGATGAAGTACCCAGTCAAGTCGTTCAGGAAATATACATCGTCAATGTTTCTTCTCGGGTCATCAATCCTCTGCCAGTTAAGACCGCCGTTAGTTGTTTTAAGAAACGCGCCGAGAGTATAATCTGTTTTGTGTTTGTTCATTCTATCAGCAAGAGAGTAATAATACGCACCGCATGCGTAGCCTGTATTCGCTGAAGTCATCTGTATACCCTCGAGCCATAGATAACGCACGGAATCCGAAACCCGGTACCATCCCGACTGGGAATAAGCGAAGTTGCTTATCAAAAGCAGCGTAATGATTAAAATAGATTTTACTGTTTTCATATCCTGAATAATTTATATTCTTTAAACATTCCGGCTAAAGCCGTTTTAAAATCGATTGTCAATATTAAAATTCTAAATTTTAAATTACGAAATCAAAGTTCCGTTTTCTTATTCCAGATTATAGAGTATTGATTCTTGATACAAATTATCCTCCAATAATTAAGAGTCAATTACTAATTAGACATCTGAAAACCTACACTTATCTGCTCTTTTTGTGACCCCGCCTTTTAAGGTGGAGTGAGCGAGAAACAAAACAAATGGACTTTAGTCCCGGATGATATAAATTCTGCGGCTAAAGCCGGGTTTTTATATTATTCCTTCTCCCCACTCTAAAGAGTGGGGTTAGTATTTCTGTTTAAAAATTTCCCTTGTACGTTTTTCAGAAGCCTAATTAATAATTGCTAATTGTTAATTACTAATTGTCACTTGATGAGCGCCATCTTCTTTATCTTATCATACACAACGCTTCCGCCGTTCGGATTCGTAACGAGCATTCTGTAATAGTACATCCCCGAAGAATATCTTGAAGCGTCCCATACGATTTCATACACAGCGGGCTGAAGAACTTTATTTATCATGACTTCCACTTCCCTGCCGAGCATGTCGTAAACCGATATCTTAACGTTGCCGCCGCGGATTTCGCCCGTAACCATTTCGGGAAGACGCCTCGTGTCGAAAGTGAACTTCGTCGAACTGTTGAACGGGTTCGGATAATTCTGCGACAGGGAATAATCGTAGGGCACTTTACCTGAAATCAGCCTGACACCCTCGATAAAAGTATTTGCTCTCGATATTCTTCCGTTGTCTCTCACGCCGTAAATCCAGCCGGGACCGGAAAAGGTAACAGTGCTTCTTGCGATAGACAAATTTGTAAAATTGCCCGCCGGCGCTGTATAAATTACCTGCCATACGTTACTGAAAATCAGTTTATAATAAATCGTGCCGGTGCGCGTGTAAAAGATATAATTAAACAACTGATTGCTGCCCGTGAAAGAAGTAATCATGCCGGTACCGATAGCAGTCGTATCTTTCGTCCAGTTCACTCCCGCGTTCGTTGTTTTGTATAGAGTATTGCCGGATGTATAACCAAGATTGTAAGGCGCAGTGCCCATCCAAACGGAATACGTATTTGTCTCGGGAGACACAGAACTGAAGTTCCATGAAGAGCCGTTGTTAGTGGAATAGTAAACTCTCGAATTGTTCGTACCGAACCATAAATACCCGCCTGAAGCCCACAATGAATTATTATAACCCGATTCGGAGCCTGATGCCGGCAGAAACATTCCTGTCGAATCCCAATTCGCGCCGCCATTAGAAGTTTTCCATAACGACCATCTACCCCCGACGGGGTCTCCGAGCATAAATCCCGAGTTTTCGTTAGTAAGCCAAATCGCGTCGATGAAACCATTTGACTGCGTGAAAACCTGAGACCAGTTCGCGCCTGAATTTGTCGTTCTGTAAACAAAAGTATTCGAGCCGGTATAACCCGCGGCAAGAATAGTATGCATCGGTGAAATCGAGACAAGGAAAATATTCACAAGACTGATGTTAGCGGGAATGCCGTTCCTGCTTACGTTAGTCCAGTTGTAACCTCTGTTAGTAGTTCTCAGAACAGTAGCGCTGTCGCCGCAAACACACGCGTTATAGCAGTCATAATTCGAAGCCGACTTAAGCGGCACAGTAACGAGTTGCGGCAATTCTTCCCAGAAGACCTGAGAAAAAGAAACGCCTGTAGCGGCAAGAAAAAAGAAGGCGAAGAAAAAAGATAAAACATAAATCTTTTTCATATATCCCTCCGTGTTTTTTGGTTCCTCATAATTGTTAAATCGGTTTTAACAATAATTTATATTAAGGAATATTTTTTATATTAACAAGGAATTTATTGTCGAAGTACATGATAATATAGAAAGTTATCAGGCACCAAATTTCAGGATTTGTAAATTTTCAAACCCCCCAATTTGAAAATGCGATTTTTTATATACTGTTTTTTAATTACTTACGAGCCTAACGGTCATTTTTTTACGGTATTTTTTCAGATATGCTTAATTTTGTATGGTTATTAAAATTAAAAATAAAAATGAAAAACTTCATAAACAAAATTTTCGGAAGACACGGGAAACAGGTCACGGTAGACGCGAAGAATTATTCGGGCGCGAGCGGATACATGGGGCTTAATCCCGTCAGGGCTTACGACAATTACAAATCGTACGCGTACGCCTGCATTAACACAAGAGCGGAAAATGTTTCGAAGGCGAAAATTATTTTGTATCGGCTTACTGACAGCGGTAAATTCAACAAGGAAGTTACAAGGCATCCTTTTCTTGATTTAATTAGGGTGTCCAACCGGCGCGGCCATGCTTTCAAAGAACTGCTTCACAAAGTCTCCTCCTCACTTGACCTTTACGGCAACGCTTACCTTTACATACACAGGGCGAACAACGGCAGGCCCGCCGGTTTTTATCATCTTCCTTCGAAGTCTGTAAGGATAAAACTTAATCCGGAAATGTCGCAGATAGACAGATACATTTATTTCAACGGCCGTACTAACATCGAATACGAAAAGAAAGACATTCTGCATTTTCTTATCCCCGATCCTGACAACAGTTTCCTGGGCAAGTCGATTATTTCCGGTTTTAACTTCACGCAGGAAATCGACTACCTGCAGAACCTTTACCAGAAAAACTTTTACAAAAACGACGCGGCAGTGGGTATGCTTCTCGAATCCGAGAAAAGCCTTTCAGACAACGTGTTCGAACGTCTGCGAAACGAATTCCGCGACCAGTACGAAGGCTCGGAAAACGCGGGCAAGACGATTATTCTCGAGGGCGGAATAAAGGCAAAGCCGTACCAGGCTTTTCCCAAAGACGTCGAGATACTTCCTTCAAGGAAAATGATAAGGGACGAGATTCTCGCGATGTTCCGCGTACCGAAGATTATTCTCGGAGTCGCGGAGGAAGTCAACAGGGCTACAGCGCGCGAGTCGATGAAAATTTTCAACGACTACGTGATAAAACCTTTCGCTAAAATCTGCATCGAATCGAAACTGAACATTTTTCTGAAGGAAAATTTCAAGGGCGAAGACCTGCAGATAGTGATGGAATATGAATTCGAAGTCGACAGGGATATGCAATTGAAAGCGCTTGAAATTTACAGCAAGTACGGAATCGCCACGCGCGATGAAATGAGGGAGATAGAAGGATTTTCAACGGAGTGATTTTTTTATAATTCAAAAACAATAAAAATGGAATACAAGACATTTGAATGCACGTCAAGAACGTTCAACGACAGGGAGATGACAATCGAGCATTACATCTCCACATCCACACCCGACAGGTACGGAGAAGTTATAAATCCGGCGGGCATGGACGCCGGCAACTACAGAAAGAATCCCGTAGTGCTTTTCTGCCACGATTCAAGGAATATAGTAATCGGAAAGAATTTGTCGCTGATACCCGACGAATTCGGAGTAAAGGCGGTAACAAAATTCGCCGACACGGAAACCGGACGCGAACTTTACCGCCTGAACCGCGAAGGATTTCTCAATGCCTGGTCAATCGGCTTTATACCAAAGTCAAGGCCTGAACGGAAAACGATAAACGGCGCAGAAGTGAGTTACATCGCCGAATGGGAACTGATTGAATATTCTTCTGTCCCCGTACCTGCCAATCCGGACAGCGTAAACCTTATGCTTAAAGAGTTGAAAGACGAACATATTAAAAAAATGTTCACCGAAACAAAAAAAACATTTACAAACAATTCATCTGAAGAAAGGAAAAACAACATGGATGAAAGCACAAAGACAGACCTGCTCGACGAAAGCAAGGTCGAAGAAATTTCAAGGAAGATTGCTTCCGAAGTCGTCAAAAAGGAAATATCGGATACAGCTAATCTCGCCTCGGCGCAGATTCCGTCCGAAGGATACCGCGATGCGGCAAACAAGGATAACAAGCCGGTACAGGACGGGAGGAATTTTCTGAAATCAATAGTTTACGGAAAGCCCGAACTGCTTCCCGCGAACTACCGCGATTTTCTTAACGAATCGAACGGGGCCGCGGGCGGCTATCTCGTCCCGCAGGAATGGAACGACAGAATCATGTCGCTCGTGAAAGAAAGCGGCGTAGCCATGAGAAACGCCACGATTTACAACATGACAAGGCGTGAACTTGTCATTCCGAAACTCGACACGCTTCCAAGCTGGTCGTTCGTGACGGAAGGAACAGTCAAGCCTGTTTCGAACCCTTCATTCGCGCAGGTAATTCTCAGAAGAAAAGACGGCGGGTTCATAGTTCTCTTCTCGAAACAACTGCTTGAAGACGAAGCGTTCGACGTTATGGGATTCGTCACGAACCTCGCCGCGCAGATTCTCTCTTACACGATCGATACAGCGGCGTTCAGGGGCATTCCGGGTAACATCGACGGCATACTCTCTAACGGTATCGGCGCGAGAGTGATGGAAACAGCGGGAACGGACTTCAACAGCCTGACTTATGACGACTTGATAAAAGCGGTGTCCGGCGTGCCTTCGCACACTCTGCCAAACGCTAAGTGGTACATGAACAGGACCGTGTACGGCCTTATCAAGGGGCTCAGATACGCTCCGAATGCCGAATACGTCCTCAGCCCGCAGGACAGGAAGGAAAGGATACTCGAAGGATATCCTATCGAACTTTCTGACGCGTGCTATTCAGTCACTGAAACCGAACAGGACAGAGCATTCATCGCGTTCGGCGACCTCAGTTACATGGCAATAGGAATGAGAAACAATCTCACGATAGATTTCAGCAAGGACGCTACCGTCCAGATGGGAACGCAGAACGTAAACCTCTGGCAGTCGGGACTCGTGGGACTGAACTTCAACGCGTCTTTCGACGTGAAGTTCACTTATCCCATTGCAATTTCGGTTCTGAAAACGGCGATAGAAGGATAACGCGCGGTTGCAGGCAAAACAAGGAGGGACACGTTTCCCTCCTTTTTTAAAAAACATTAATCAAATAAAAATGATAAGCATAGACGATCTTAAGTATTTCCTCGGGATAAACGACGCGTCTCAGGATAATTTCCTGAGAAAAATAATCGACATGTCAACCGCGAGGATAAACAACATGTGCAGGAGAAGGATGAATTACTCCAGAATTTACGAAATCATAAGCGGAAGGAACGAACAGATAATTCATCTCGCAAACTATCCCGTCGATAAAGTCGAATCGGTGATGTACAGGGAGGAAACCGGGACGTTCAGCAAAGACCTTTTCGGAGGGAAACCGTTAAGCGACAACCTTTTTCTGGAACAGGAGACGGGGAAAGTCATTCTGCTGAACGGATTTATGCTTCCCGCGGGGAATTCGAACATCAGGATAAAATACTTCGCGGGATACATCGAAAACGCCGAAGACCCTGTTAACGAACTCCCTGCCGACCTTAAATACGCGGCAATGCTGATGTCGGCGGAAACATTCCTGAAGAGTTTCAGAAAAGCGGGCGATGAATTTTTCACAAAGCGAATCGGCCTCTCGAAACTTGACATACACAGGAAGGAAGAAAGCATTGAAACGATTTATTCTTTCACGTACAGAGACGAGGATTACAGAAGCATAATCGAAAAATATATTTCCGATAAAATTTAAACTTATAAGCCATGATAAAATTTTTTCTTGAAGATTCGAATTATTCAATGATGCGCCTGCTCTGTTTTCTTGCGGTATCGGCAGGAATACTCGCGGGTGCAGCCGTAATAACCGCGGGATTTTTGAAATATGACGTAGCCTGCCTCCGAGAACTGACGTATCTTTGCGCGGTATTCTTCGGTTTCGGGTTCGGCGGCAAGGCAACGCAGAAATACGCGGAGACGATATTACAAAACAGGGATAAAATAAAACGGGAAGAAAAATGAACGTGGAAACTATTAAAAGAATCGCGGCTATCTTTCTGGCGGCGTGTTTCATTGCTCTTCTTGTTTTCTATTCGCGGAACAGGAAAGAGAGAATAAAGCAAAACGTACGGTTTGATACGAATCTTGTAAGCCGATATTCGGCGGAACAGCGCAGGGATACCGTATTCAAGTGGACCGACAGGATTGTTTATAAAAATCCGAAACCTGAAGTGGTTTACGTGCAGAAAACCGACACTGTTTTTTTAGGCGGTCTGAAGAATTATGATTTTCCGTTGCGAATTGAAAAGACAGGCGGCGCGCTCGATATTAAAGCGGTTAGTTTTCGGGATTCGGTTCTGAAAGAATACGTTTACAGTAACATCTCAGGGGATTTTACAGTAACGGCGAAAGACGGGGGTCTGCAGGTGAAGAGCAGGAATTTTTTAATTGAAAAACCCTGCCTTTCGCTACGGACCCTGTACATACCTGCCGAAAAGAAATTCCATTATGAAGTATCCGCGGAGACCGGGGTTTCATTCAGGGAAAAATTATCCCTGCTCGGAGGATGCGGTTACACGACGTCTGACAAAAACATTTTCTTAACAATGTCAATAAAATACAAAGGATTATAAAATGGACTATGGAAAAATAAAAGAACATTTCGACAATGTAATAATTACATCAAAAGACTTTAATTCGCCGAAACCGGTAAACGACCTGAACCTGCTGTATCCGCCGTTCCTCGAAAAACTGATTAAGTGTTTCGGAAGGTATAACGAAGAATATCCGGAGCATGACGTTTACGTCGTCGAAACATACAGGAGCAACGACCTTCAGAAGAAGTATTACGACGAGCATAAAAGCAAGATTAGGAAGGACGGCATGCATCATTTCGGTATCGCGGCGGATATCGCGTTCTCCATTAACGGAGAATTCTCGTACAAGGGCAATTACGACTTCCTCAGGGGCATTTTCACTGAAGAGGGATTGACTGTCCTGAAATGGGAACTGGGGCACGTGCAGTTTATTCCGGTTTCGGAACAAAATGAACTGAGAAAATGTGTGTCCGCCGGTTAATCCGGTTTTGGATAACACCGGCCGGAAATGTCTCATTTTGACATTATATTCTCATTTTTTTTAAGTTGCGGATAAAAAGTGCCGAAATAAGGCTTAATTTGGCTGTTTTTAAACGGCACGTATTTTGAATAAAAAAATAAAAAATATGCAATGGACAAAGACGAAGTTTACAGATTCTACGGATGGAGGATTGAGGACGGTGATTACCAGCCAAAGGAACTAAGCATATACGGCGGGCATACGCCCTCCAGACTGGAAAAATTCATAGATCTGCTTTTATTCATATTCGTAATGCGGAACAAGTAATAAGAGGAAGTAATTTGTTATAAAAGAAAAAGGGGACAATTCTGACAGAATGTCCCCTTAGGAGAAAGGAGGAATGATTTTACTTCACGACACTCATTGTTTTCGTAATCTCGGCGTTCATTCCGTTAGCGCCGTTTACGAATATCTTATAGAAATAAAGACCGCTTGACAATTTCGAAGCATCGAATTTAACCGTGTGATAACCGGCCGCCTGCGTTTCGTTTACCGGATTTGCGACTTCCCTTCCCGTAATGTCGTACACTTTAAGCACGACTCTCGCGTCCTGAGGAATATCGTAACCGATATTCGTCACCGGATTGAACGGGTTCGGATAATTCTGTCCGAGCGAAATCTTAACCGGCGATGCTACGCTTACGAGTCCGTTAAGGTCGAAGAATTCGTAATTGCCGTTATAGTCTATTTGTTTAATCCTGTAATAATATTTCCCCGAATTTAAACCGTTGTCGGGGTAATTATATTCAGTGTTCCCGTTAACTGTACCCTTTCCGCTGATAAAACCGATTTTTGTCCAGTTTGAAGATACATTTTTATCAAGGTCGCTTGATATTCTGTACACTTCAAAACCGTAATTATTCTGTTCCCACGCAGTGACCCATTTGAGGTTCACATTCCTTCCCGAAACGTTGTACGTGAATGACGCGAGTTCGACCGGCAGGGGCGAATCCTGCAGTTTGAACACGTTCCCCGCCGGGGATATTGTATAAACAGAAGCGTTTCCGTTGGCTTTGGCTCCGCTGTAATACGCGTCAATATGCATTACGTTCTTCGATGCGGTAGAACTTCCGTATGACGTGAAAGCCGCGCCGTTATTTTCTATTCTGCAACTGTACGAGAGATTAGTATTTGAGACAACATAGAACGCTGAATTCGTTCCCGAGACATATTTTAAATTGGCCTGACCTGAAATATTATTGGGCACTCCCGGTACATCAAGCACTAACCAGTTTATACCTCCGTTCGTTGTCTTCCAAATATTATTATTAGTGGAACTTACCGCGGCGTAACCATGTAACTTGTCGTCATTAAAAGTTATAGTTGAAATAAATCCCTGATCGCTAGACGCTCCATCAAGTGAATAAAAATTGAAATTCGTTCCGCCGTTAGTAGTAATAGCGATTCTGGCGTTAGCAACATTCAATCCGAAACCGAAGAAATTCTTATCAATGCAGAATACAGAATTCTGCGCGCCGTAAGCGTTGGGCGCCGAGAAAGTGAATTTCGTCCAGTTATTCCCGCCGTTTGTGGTTTTCCACATTAGGAAATTTCCTGATGAACCGTTAGGGTCGCAGTGCGCGAACCCGACCTGCGGGTTTGATCTCGAGAACACTATACCGTTAAAAAAACCTTTGATGTTATATCCCGACTGGTCTATGACCGTCCAGTTTGTTCCGCCGTTGGTCGTTTTATAAAACGTGGAATTATCTACAGTACCGTCGCCCACCGGCGCGCCGTCACCCACAAATATCGTATTGGCGCTTTTACCCCATACGCATGAAAAGAATCTGCCGTTTGTTGTTATACCGTTTCTCGGCAATTCAGTAAATGTTACTCCTCCGTTTGTTGATCTGTAGATTACCGGGCCGTAAGTAGATGTTCCTCCAACAACAAATACTGTATTATCATCGACTACAGACACACTCGGCCAGCTGCCCAGATTGTTCAGCGCTCCTGAACCGGAAGGCGCCCACTGTCCGTAGGTTAAACCGGCTGTCAGCATCAAAACCATGCTGACTGCAAGTATTTTTCCTATTTTTGTAAACCGCTTGTTCATGATAAATTATTTGTTCTTCTCTTTGAAATATTCAAACTGTATTAAACAATTAGCGTGCCATTATTATTCTCAAAAAATGCTTATTATCGATGCTTTGAACCCGGTTCGCATAGTATTACAACTGTTATATGAGTTTTTGAACTATTAAGTAAATTATTGTTTTACAAAGAAAAAAGCCGATAGCGATGAATTTTATGAATTTTTGTTGAAGATATTCATTTAAAAAGAAACGATTTTCGGGGATTCAATATTATTAATAGACTTCCGAAAAACGGTAGTTGTAAACTATTATAAAATAACCCCACCTTTTAAGGCGAAGTGAAGGAGAAACAAAAGCATAAGTACTTTGCTCCTATTAATAGAAATATTTTAAAAAGTAATATCCGCAGGATATGTGTAAAGAAGATTCACGGCGAAAAAGGTTATGCATTAAATTACTCACGCGACATGGTTGAATTATTTCCGCATATATATGAAAATAGCCGGCATAACCGGCTATTAGAAGCTTTAAGACCTATGCTATTTTGCGAGCATAGCCACGTTAAGAAACAGAACGAGAATCACGACCAATACGGAATAGGGGTTGACAAATTTCTTGAAATTTTCCTGATCCATTATATCTCCCATTTTAAAGTTAGTTTGCTTACCTATTTTCAAAATCCATGCCAACTAAAAAATCTTCAAATTTTTTCCGAAACCTGACAATCATAGAAATAGCCCTAAGAGAAATGATAGTGTCAGCACTTTGAATAAAAGGATAGTTATTATTTATTATCTCAATTCCTGAATTAAATAACCGTTCATCATGCCGATAATATTTTTATCAGTTAATGATAACGTTTAATTATACAGTTGTATTATTTTGATAATAGTTTTTAATACATTATATCAAGGAGGATATATGCAAAACAATGAAACAAAAAAAGCAATTAACTCACAGGACAACGGTTCGGCGATGATTCCGTCCGTGCTGTCCGAAGGCAAGGATTACGGCCGCATGAGAGGATGCGGAAAACCGATACTTTACAAGGCAGGAGCAGAAAAACTGCTTTTGTACTTGGAACTCAGGATTGATTCTCTTGACTGTGTGAGCAGCGTTACAGACATCGGCAGAAATTTCCTCGACTTCACTTACAAATGTTTGCTGAAAGACAGCAAAGGAGATGTAGCAGGGATAAGCGAAGGAAGTTCAAACAGTTTTGAGGAATGTTACAGGCAAAATTACGCAGTAAAGGACGTCAATCTGCTCAGCCGCGCACAATACAGGGAAAAACTCAGAAGCGGAGAA
>JAJTBN010000069.1 GCA_021286895.1 Bacteroidota bacterium
CGCCAATTAAAGCGGTACGTGAGCTGGGTTCAGAACGTCGTGAGACAGTTCGGTCTCTATCCTATGCGGGCGCAGGAAACTTGAGAAGACTCGCTCTTAGTACGAGAGGACCGGAGTGAACGAACCTATGGTGTACCAGTTGTCATGCCAATGGCACCGCTGGGTAGCTATGTTCGGATGAGATAAGCGCTGAAAGCATCTAAGCGCGAAACTCACTTCAAGATTAGGTTTCCCTCCCCTTGTGGGAATAAGACTCCAGAAGGATTATCTGGTTGATAGGCTGCAGGTGTAAGCACAGTGATGTGTTCAGCCGAGCAGTACTAATAAGTCGAACGACTTGCCAATTTTTTTATTGTTCAGATAGCTATTGTGCATCATATTTTTAAACGCTTTATTACGAGTTTTCCGGTGATTCAATACAGTGGTCACACCTCTTCCCATTCCGAACAGAGTAGTTAAGCACTGTATCACTGATGGTACTGCATGAGCAATTGTGTGGGAGAGTAAGTTTCGCCGGATTTAATTTTTATAAGCCGATTCGTTTTTAACGAGTCGGCTTTTTTATTTTTATCAACTGTTGTCAGTAGTGTGAATTAAAGCCCGCGGAGCGGGCGGAATATTGGTAGAAAAAGAATAGCATAAAATAAAGCCCGCGAAGCAGGCGACATCTTCGATTATTACTGGTTATGTAGCCCTCGCGCGTTCTTTCTTTTATCTTTCCCGCTTTTAAAAAACGAACCGCTAATTACTAATTATTAATTATTAATTATTAATTATTAATTACTAATTGTCCATCTCCCTCTCCCTTAGCCAGTTGCTGAATTCCTTTGCTCTATCCTTGTGCAAACTGAACCAGTCGGCAACCGTGTTATCCGCTGTAAGGCTGATGTATTGACAGTACACGTTGATGTAACCTGATTTTACGAGGTCCGTGAAGAATGGTATGTAGATTTCTTTCCAGATTCCGGGGAGTTTCTTATCTTCCTTAAGGCTCGAAAGAAAGTTGAAAAAATTCTCCGCGTTCAGAGCGAAGATTTCGCTTTTTGTTTTTGTGCTGTCGAGTAATTTTATATCTACAAGTTTATGCATCGAGTAAGTGAAATCGATAATACTGCCCTCGTTCTTGTCCATATCCGGATCAATAAAAATTGTAGTCCCGTTTCCGTTGTTGTTTTTCTTGAAGAAACTTCCGTGAAGTTTATTAATGAGGTTGTATGCCGTCTTCGACCTCTCTGTGGAAGGCTCGAGCAGCAGGAAATAATATGCCGCCATAAGACTCTGGCATTTTTTATTCAGAAATTTGTCTGTGTAACAGAGATAAAAGTTGCTGCCCGGGTGGTCCCTCTTTAGTTTAATGGCGTTGATGAACGCTGTCTCCGCCTTGTTGTATTCCTTTGTGTTTAGATAATCAACTCCGAGATTGAAATATAGGAGGTAATAAGGACCGTAATCCTTGAGGCATTTTTCAAAAAGTTCTATCGATTCGTCCTGCTTGCCCATATAATCAAGAGCCGAGCCTTTCGTTATTATAGCCTGCATCCTCGTATCTTTGTCCGCCTTCTTGCTTCCTATCACCTTGTCCGCGTATTCTATGCTGTTATCGTAATCTTCGAGAGCCATATAAGAGAACGACAATTCGTAATTCAAAACAGGGTCATCCGGCGAGATTTTAAGCGCCTTCTTGTAAACCTCAATTGCCTTTTCGTATTTACCATCGTCGTGCAGACTGATACCCAGTTTTATAAGACTGTCGAGGGCCGATGACTGGGCGTGAATATACCCCGAACAGAGTAATAAGATTAAAATTGCGATAAGCTTTTTCATAAAAATTAATTATGGTTTTTATGGGAAACGAAATGTTTGCTTTTTCCGAAAGAACTTATTACTTAAGAAATTATCAGCCATATTTCCCGAAGATTCGCGCATTCTGCAAAACATATTAAAACAATAACTTGTATCAGAGAAAAATTGAGATAGATTGTAAGAGACGCTATAAATTTAAATATAATTTACACAGGAAAAAAGACTTTTTTTGCTTAATATTTGTTAAGTGAGAATCGGAATTAGACGTGCATTATTCAGTAATTCAAAATTTTGAGTCTGAATCCCGAATTTATACTCTGATATTTGTATCTAATAATCTTGTTATTACCGCGAAAGCGGGAATCAAAATGCATGATGTTTAAAAAGAGTATAATGCTTAATATGGTAAAAGAAAATAATCCGACTCTTTTTAATCTCGTCTTTGCACCTAAATCAACTGATATATATCTCGATCCGAATTTAAAATCGGGAATTGATAATTTGAAATTGTGTATGCAGCCCGCATAGCGGGCGACATAATTATTGAAGATTGTAGATTGACGATTGAAGGTTATATCTCTGCCGCGTTTCCTTTAAGTGTGATTTTCTTTATCCGCGTTTTGTTCCCTTCCGCCGGCTCTAACTGTATCCCTACTGTCAGGTATTCGCCGGAGATTGTCAGGACTTTGATTTCCTCTTTCATGTTTCGTGTCGCAAGACAGGTGACTGCCGACGATATCGCGCCCGTGCCGCATGCCTTCGTTTCAGCCTCTACCCCGCGTTCGAAACTTCGTATTGCGATTTCGTTGTCGGAAATTACTTTTACGAAGTTCACGTTCGCCCCTTCAGGCATAAGGTCCTTATGCATGCGTATGTTCCTGCCCCAGTCGTCGATGGGGATTTGGTCAAGTGATGTGATTAAAGGCTTTTCTATGTCGTCTATGAAAGCAACTATGTGCGGAGAGCCGATGTCTATATACGATACGTTCAGCATCTGCCACCATTCCTCGAACTGTACTTTCAGTTTGAAATTGAATTTCATCTTCACCGGAGGAGGGAAGCCGGCTTTTATCTGCCCGTCGAAACAGAATTCGGAGTCGAATATTTTTCCGACAGCTTCCAGCGACATTATTCTCTTCAAAGATATTCTTTCGTCGAGTATGTATTTCGCCGTGCAGCGGAGTCCGTTACCGCACAGGGCATTGCCCGTCCCGTCGCGGTTGTAATAGTTCATGTGATAATCCGCGATTGAAGATTCTTCAACAAAAATGACACCGTCGAATCCCGGGTTTTCCTCCATCAGCCCAAGAACTATGGTTCTCCTGTCGGATATTCCGCCGTCCAGGTTGTTTATCATAAGGAACGTGTTTCCCGCGCCCGAATATTTTTTAAACTTTATCACTGATAAACTCCTCTCGCGTTGGTTTGTTTTGTAATCTTGATATCGTTCAGCGAAGGCGCTTTTATGCGGACTTCGAAGAAAAATCCGCGGTATGTGCCTATCGGATACCAGTTGAAGTTGATTTCCCATGAATTCAAATCGCGGTACGCTGTGACGTACGGCGCCGATATTCGTTTATTCTGTATGTCGTAACTCGTTGTGAATGAAAATTTCCATTTCGAGGTCGGACTCAGGTTAAGGCTTCCGCTGATGTTCGAAGATTTAATTATGTTGTACGGATTCTGTCTGTTCTCAGTAAAGTTATAATTTATGCTTCCGGAAACAGGCACGTTCAGGCTTGGCTCTTCGAACGCTGACCTGTATCCGCCGTTCTTTTCCGCCGTCGTGTCTTTCTCAGTGGCTGAACCCCTGCTGAGGCCGAAACTGAACGCGCTTGATACATTTATGCTGAACTGTGTCAGTTCGGCAATCTTTCCTTTTTCGCTCCAGAGAAATTTATTCACGCGCGTGCCGGCGGCCTGGTCGTATTCATACAGGTTGAAATAAGCGGTGCCGGCGAAATTGAGAAGTCCGCCTATCTGCGTCCTGAAATCGGTGTAGATTTCCGACCATTTGAGCGAGTCGGCGGCGAAGTTGTAATTGACTCCCGCGTTGAAATTGAATAACTGAAATTTGTTCTCGGTCGTATCGTTAGTCTTTGTTTTCATCTCAAACAGGTTGCCCACGGCAAAGGATATCGACTGCGTTTCGCCCGCCGGCGCCGTGCCGAACACACGCCCGTCGAAAATTGAATACTTAATCTCCCTGCCGTACTGGTCGGTGTAACTCCTGTAATAGCCCCAGCCCGGCGACGAGAAATCCGGCATGAAGTTGTATGTAACCGACGGTGTAATCGTATGTTTAATCCCCGTTACGTTGAACAGTTTCGGCGTAAAAATACCGATTAATTTTGTGTTTACCGAAATACCCGTATTGAAATAACGCACGGTTTTTATAGCGTCATGTTCGAGCGAAATCAGGCTGTCGTTCGGGTTCAGGTATTTTTCAGTGTATTTGTTATACCATAATTCTGTGTATGAAAAAAACGGTCTGATGTTGAAATATTTGAAAGTAGGGGAGAAGTTCAGGTTCACCCTGTGCTGCGCCCCGAGGTTCGAAACAAGATTTCCGTTGTTTATTGTTGAGACCTTGGTTCTGTTGTTAAGAAAACTGCCGCTGTACGAGTAAGACAGATATTCGTAAAGTTTCGGGTTTGAAACGTTTGCGTCATTCCTGAATGGATATGTTTCGGAAATGTTGAAACTCAGCGAAGGCAGACGTTCGTTCAGGTCTCCTGTCTGCAGGTTCTGGTCGCGGTAATAATTAAGCGACATCGAGAACGGAGTTTCTTCCCAGTATTTTGAAAAAGTAAGGTTTGATACAACGTTCTGTCTGAGCAGGTCGGGCAGAGAGTTTGTTGAATTCTGGTAATAATCCTTGCCGCTAATGAATGTTACATTTCCCGAAAGGGAAGTCGTGGGATTAATCTTCTGGTTATGAATCCAGTTTATAATCCACTGGTCGGAAACTACTCTGTTCGGGTCGGTCGATTCCCCGCTGTTAATGAGCGAATAGCCTCCTTCGATGCTTCCGTCGTACAGATATTTTTTCGCGTACCTGAATCTCGAATTGAAATCGTATCTGCCCTTCGTAAACGCCGTGCCTTTCAGAGTAAGGTCTGTATAGTCGTTAATCGCCCAGAAATAGCCCGCATTAGCGAGATAGAAGCCGTAGGTGGCATCCTGTCCGTATTTTGGTATAATCAGCCCTGACGAACGCCCTGTGCGGTTAGGAAGTACTACAAAAGGAATCCAGAAAACGGGAACTCCTTCTATGTAAAGGAACACCGATTGCGCGATAATTTTGTCTTTCGGAATCAGTTTCATTTTCGGCGAATAGAAATAATACTCCGGGTCGACTTTGTCGGTCGATGTTGTATAACGGCCGTTCTTTATAAAATAGACTTCGGGAGTGACTTTCTTAATTCTTTCGCCGAAGTAGTATCCGACGTCGGCGTCGGAGTAGCCGAAAGATATTGTGCCTTTGGATGTTCTGAAACTGTAAGTGAGTTTTGTGCCTTCGTATTTTTCCTTACCCTGAAACATGAGAGGGAGTTGAATGTATTTTGTCGCGCCCGCGGAATCGACGGGAATGCCTACGGCGTCGAGTATCTGTGTCTGCTTATCGAGGACGATAACGCCGGAATTAAGTTTCAGGTCTTTATAAACGACCTCGGCGTTGTTGTAAAGCCGCATTTTGTTAGTAGCGAGGTCGAACACGACGGAATCGTACGCGGAATAGTCGATAACCTCGTTGATATCGGATTTCGCGTATTTAGAAGTATCGAGCAGAATTGTTTTCGTCGAATCCGAAATTTTCGCGGTATCTTCCTGCGCGTAAGCCGCGCCGAATAGAAAACAAAAAAACAATATATACGCGGCCGCCTTCAATACTATTCGATGACTATATCATTTGAGAGTTCATCCTTATCGTCGCCGCGTCTCGCAAATTCCTTTTTAAGGACATCGCCGATTTCATCGAGTGCTTTAATCAGGCCGTGTTTATACATGCCCTTTTTGAATTCACCTGAAATGTGCGCCTTTACGGTCTCCCATTTATCCCCGGATATTTTCGCGTTAATGCCTTTATCGGCTATGACTTCGAAAATTCTTTCTCCGAAGAGAATGAAAATAAGCACGCCTGTCGCGTCTTTGGTATTGTGCATGCCGAGTTTATGAAACTCTTTCAGCGCGAGTTCGCGCGAGGTTTTTTTCTTCTCGGCCCAGCCTCTTCGCATTCTGAAGCAGATGCGGATTTCGCCGGAAGTAATTTTTTCGATATCGGCGATATGATTCTGAATTCCGTTAAGGTCGGAATCGGGTATAAATTTCTTTAATAAATTCTTTGCCATTGTTCTGAATTTTAAAGTTTACCAGCTGCCGCTCGCTCCTCCGCCTCCGAAAGAACCGCCCCCGCCGGAGAATCCGCCGAAACCGCCGCTGCTGCCGCCTCCGCCGAAGAATCCACCGCCTCCGCCGAAGAAACCGCCTCCGCCCCAGCCGCCTCCGCCCGTATAGAAGCGTTTGTTCCAGCCGAAGATTCGCCTGAGGATTGACATGAATATGCTGAAGAAAATGAATCCGAAAATTATCAGTATGAAGAACGGAATGCCGAAGCACATAAGTCCGGGGTCATTCTTTTGTTTTTTGGACGATGACTTATCGTTTGTGTATTCTCCTTTTGCTACCGCGATGATTGAGTTGACGCCAGCGTTAATGCCTTCGTAGTACTGGTTATTCCTGAAAAAGGGAGCGATATCGCTGCGAATAATTCTTGAAGAAACCGCGTCTGTGAGCACTCCTTCGAGTCCGTAGCCTACTTCGATTCTGAGTTTTTTATCGCCTTTGGCGATAAAAAGAAGAACGCCGTTATTTTTATCTTTCCTGCCGATTTTATTGGCTTCGGCGATTCGGACTGAAACGTCTTCGAGTGACTCGCCGTTAAGCGATTCGACCATATAGACGACAATCTGTGTCGACGATTGTTTGTCGAAGTCCTGAAGTTTCTTAAGCAGGGAGTTCATTTCATCCTGATTGAGAGTATTCGTTTCGTCGACGACATATTTTTTAAGTGAAGTGGGATTATCGCCGAGTCTTCTGGACGGTTCATCCTGAGAAAACACGGAATTAGCGGCGAAAAATAGCGCGAGTAATATGAAAAAATACTTTTTCAAAGCATTACGTTAATTTGGGATAATTTGCTAAATTTGAGGAACATATTAAATGTAAAAGGGAAATAAAAAAAGCGGCCCGATGCAAGTCCGGACCGCTTTGCTTATGATACTTTTATGATTAACCGCCGGCCGCCACAATTTTCTGCAGGTCCGTGTCTTCCATCTTCAAGAACGCGTATCTTCTTTCGATTTTTGCTCTTGAGATTTCGTCGAAGACGTCCGACATAACGTTATATTTCATCTTTCTGTCGAATTTCAGAAGGAGGAGCAGATTATTGTTTGCCGCGTAGATTTTTTCGAGTTCCGTCGAGATGTTCTTCACTTCAACCTTTTTCATTTCGGATTCGGATCCGTCCGAACGCCCCTGCGCGAAATAGACATTTCCCTTATCGGAAACGCGCACGTAGAGTACGTTACCCATATCAACCTTAACCTTATCCTTGACATCGCCTTTCGGGAGCGAAACCTTCATCAACTGCGGCGCGGACAAAGTGGTAGTAAGCATGAAGAACGTGAGGAGGAGCATGATAACGTCCACCATTGGCGTCATGTCTATACGGACACCGGCGCCTTTAGCCGTTTTTTTATGTTTACTGCCTTTTCCTTGGGCCACTTCCGGGGCATCAAAACCGCCACCAGCCATATTAAACTCCTGTGATTTTAGTTAACAAAATTATTTATTCCTTTTTGCTTTCGGATTTTATCATCGTAACGAGCGAGAAGATCTTATTATCGGATTCATGCAATGAACTCATAAGATCCTCGAATACACCGTAATTCACGTCCTTATCGCCTTTAACAACCACCTGGAAAGCAGCCTGCTTATTGCCGGTCATGCTTCTGAGTGAATTTTTAAGGTCGACGAGGGCTTTCTCAAACTGAGCCTTGTTCATGACAACAACTTTTCTCTTAACTTCCTTTTCGCCGACTTTTCCCGTCTGCACTACCGTGCTCTGCGAAAGAGTATCGGGGTGATAGAGACCGAGAGCGAACTGGTCTCCGAATATTTTTTCCCTGATTTTATAGTTATCGACGTCGACGAAAATATCGCCGTCTTTAGTAAGAGAAAGAGTCATGACGTCGGTTTCTTTCATCTTGTTATCGGGGTCAGAATAAATAGATTGCGGTAAAGCGACTTCGACGGCTTCGGATTCCGCAGCCTTGAACGTCGCCGTTAACATAAAGAACGTCAGCAGAAGCATGATGACGTCCACCATAGGGGTCATGTCAATTTTGATGTCCGGTTTTCTTATAACTCTAACTTTTTTCATTTGTTTTTTTAAGATTTAAAAAGTTTAACCGAAATCAAATTACTTTGTCTTCAACGCGATGATTGAAAGAATGTTGTATGTCGCTTCGTCAATCATGTAAGTAATGCTTCCGACCTTTGTAAGGAAGAAGTTGTACGAAATCGTGCCGACGATAGCGCCGAACAGACCAAGCGCCGTGTTAATAAGAGCTTCAGAAATACCCGAGGAAAGTTCCGCCGCGTTCGGGGTACCCGCTGTCGCGAGAGCCTGGAACGAACGAATCATACCGAGAACCGTTCCGAAAAGACCAACGAGCACCGATACCGACGCGATTGTCGCGAGTGCCGGGAGGTTAGTGTTAAGAAGCGGAAGTTCAAGACCCATAGCTTCTTCGATTGCATTCTTTACTTCTTCGAGTTTTCTTTCAGCGTCGAGACTCTTGTCAGCGATAAGAACCTGGTATCTTTCGAGACCCTGTTTCAGAATGTTCGCGATTGAGCCTTTCTGTTTGTCGCAGAGAGCGATAGCTTCGTCGATATTTCCTTCTTTAAGGGATATCTGGATTTTCTTAAGAAAATCTTCAATCTTTCCTTTACCCTTTGCCTTGCCGAGTGAAAGGAGTCTTTCGATTGTGTATGTTATAACCATAATGCTGATGGTCATAAGAATGGGGACGATAACACCGCCGAGGTAGACTGCGCCTAACAGGTTAGCGGGTACGGTTTTTTCCGGGTTCTTAAAGTTTGCCGGGTTTCCTAATACAAACATATACAGTATCAGAGCAACTACGAATGCCACGATTATAAGAATAGTCGTGAATAATCCGGATTTCTTCATTGAGTTTTAACCTCCAATTTCTTTGGTTTAATTTATTGTAATTGATTTAAAATATATTTAAAAACTTGCGATTGCTTCTTCCTGTGTTCCGAAGCAATCAAAAATTAATGACAATTTTGTGATGACGAACAAGTTCTCAAGATTTTTGTTGAGTCTTGTAAGTTTTATTTCACCTTCGCGTTTCTTGTAGTTCGCGTGAGACGAAATAAGCACGCCGAGTGCCGTACTGTTAAGGTACATAACGTCGCCAAGGTCTATAATAAGTTTCGTATTGCCCTTATCCGCGATTTCCTTTATTGCAAACTTAAGGTCTTCGGTTTCATCGCCGCCGACGAAACTGCCCTTTGGCTCGAGGATGACAATACCCTTGTCCTTTAGTTCTGAAGACTTGATTTTTGCGCCCATAAATTATGCGTAGTTTAAAATTATAAAAATAACCTTAATATAGGTAAAATTCAATTAACTTTGCAGTATAATATTCACTTAATAATCGAATAATCAGCGCAATTTTTCACAAATATTGCTGAAAATATCCTCGATTTCTCCGACACCGCAAATCTCTTTCACTTCGCTGAAACTCCTGTAATAATCGATGATGGGTTCCGTTGAATCAATGTAAATTTTAAGCCTGTGCCTGATGATTTCCTCCGTGTCGTCTTTCCTGCCTCTTTTTACGAGCCGTGTCACGAGTTCGTTCTCGTCCGCTTTGAGATATATAATTATAATATCGTTAAAGCCCATTTCTTTGAATATAACTTCGAGAGCCTTAGCCTGGTCTAAAGTGCGGGGGAATCCGTCGAGAATGAAACCGTCTTTGCCGTCAAGGTTGGCTTTAAGCGCTTCCGCCACGATGCCTATCATTATATCGTCGGGGACGAGCAGTCCTTTTTCAACTATGTCTTTCGCTTTTTTTCCGAGTGTAGTTTCTTCGTCGATTGCTTTTCTGAGATACTCGCCGGTTGAAAGATGAAAAAGATTTTTCTTTTCAGCAATCAACTGCGACTGCGTGCCTTTGCCGACTCCCGGGGGACCGAAAATCAAAATATGATACATAAGATAATGAGATTAATTTTTTACCGCTAACTGGCCGCAGGCCGCGTTAATATCCACGCCGCTGCTGCTGCGAAGGTTGACGGTTACCCTTTCTTTCCTAAGACGTGCAATAAAATCCAATAAATTTTTCGAATTTGAAAGAGACTTTTCTTTGCCGTGAATTATTTTTTCATGGATTTTCTTGTTTAAAATATCTAACGGCGGTTTAAGTTCGAAGTCCACGGGATGGAAGGGAATTACGTTTATATTGCTCGGAATCATTCTCTGAAGTTTCGCCAGACGCTTCACGTCGTTGTCAGTATCGTTCAACCCTTCGAAATAAATATACTCGTAAGTTACCTTGTTGCCGGTCTTCCTGTAGAAATAAACGAGTTCGTCGTAAATCGCGGGAAGCGTGTTTTTCTTCGAGACGGGAATGAGTGTCTCGCGGAAACCCCTGTCAGTGCTGTGAAGCGAGAGAGCGAGTTTTATGTTTCTTAAGTTCGCGTTCGCGGAAATATCGTCGGCGAATTTTTTTATCCTGCCTGTGAAGCCGACTGTCGAGACGGTGATTCTCCTCGACGGTATTCCAAACCCTTTTTTGTCCGTCAGGATTTCAAGCGAGTCCATTAGAGAGGCGTAATTCAGGAACGGCTCTCCCATTCCCATGAAGACGAGGTTCGAGGGCACGATTCCCGTGATAGAAATAATTTCGTAAATCTGTGAAACGATTTCGGCGGGAGTCAGATTCCGCAGAAGCCCCATCTTTCCCGTGGCGCAGAATTCGCATCCGGCGTTGCAGCCTGCCTGAGTCGAAACGCAGACGGTGTTGCGGTCTTCCTCTTTAATCAGCACGCTTTCAATCTTCACTTTCCTGCTGATTGTATCGCCCGTGCCGAAAAGAAATTTCACCGTCTCGTCTTTCGACGTTGTTGAAGTAATCAGGTCGAGCGGTTCAATAGTAAAATGCGGGTTCAGTTTCAGCGCGAGTTCTTTTGGAATGCCTTTGACCTCATCGAGATTCTTCGCGAGTTTGCTGTGAACGGAAATGAAAATCTGTTCGGCTCTGAAAGCCGGAATGCCGAGATTCTTGATTTCCTCCTTTAACTCCTGTTGTTTTATTCCGCGAAGGTTTTGTTTCATACTTTTACAAATATAAAAAATAAAAACCGGGATTATAAGAGCAGAAGTTAGTAGTTATCCCGATAAATCGGGACGCCCCGTGGCAAACATGGGGTAAACACAGAGCGCGGAAGTTAGTAGTTAGAAAAGAGCATTAGTCATTCCGGCACTCGCGTAGCAGAGATGCGAAGCATCCGGGATCCATAGCCATTCCAACGATCAAACATAAATGTAATGCACTTCATATTTGTCATCCCGGCGAAGGCCGGGATCCATAACCATTCCTGTTATTCCATTGTCCTTTTCCGCTGTACAAAAACTCATTACTGTCCGACGAAAGTGCAAACCCGTCCGATGAAAGTGCAATACCATTCATCGCAAGCGCGCAACCGTTTAATCAAAGTCCGCATTCGTTCAATGAGAATGTGAAACCGTTCAACCGAAATACATATTCGTTTAACCAAAATGCAAAACGGTTTAACCAAAATGCAAAACGGTTTAACCAAAATGCAAAACGGTTTAACCAAAACGCAAAACCGTTTAACGAAAACGCACATCCGTTCGACGAAAGTGCACTTTCGTTTAACGAAAGTGCACTTTTGGGAAACGAAAACCGCAAAAACATAGCGGAAACGCACTTTTCGCAAAATGCGCGTCATTCTTTAGATTTCAAAAATGCTAAAACATGTAAAAAATGCACCTCGGCGCAATCAAATCGCCGATTTAAAGCAAAAAACAGGGGTATTGCAAAAAAGATTTTCAGACAAAAACAAAAAAAGTGAGTTTTTTACAGGAAAACGCAATTTTCGCTTAACCGGCATTGTGAATATATAAAAAATAATATTGCTATATTTGAAACTTATTTTTACATTTTGAAAAAGGAGCAGTGAATTCAATGAATTCAGAAAGCATCGTCACCATACAAAAAGTTACACCTCATAAAATAAGGAGCAAAACCACTTAATCCCGAACAACTGTATCTGCTGAAAATTTTTGACAAGTGGAAAATTTTATAATCACTTTTAAAAATTTAAAGGAGAACAAGAAATGAAGAAATACCTGGAAAGGACTCTGAACGAGT
>JAJTBN010000326.1 GCA_021286895.1 Bacteroidota bacterium
GCAGCAGTTCGGATTCAATTGGAGTCTCAGCGGATTCGGGACGGACATGGTCAGTCTTACACGTTCCTGTAATTTCTGGCATTCATGATTTCGAATTTCTCCGCAATAGGATTTATGTAACCGACGATTGGGATTTTTCGATGTTAAAGAGTCTCGATACAGGAAAGACTTGGACAAAAGTCTTTTTAAACGGCAACACGGTTTCCTCTTACTGCTCGTACGGGAATTATATATACGGAGCGGGTGAGGGGGTCGTCAGGTCGTCATATTATGACACAAACTGGACAAGAAGAAACACTAATCTAACTTCGCTCGGCGTGTATAAAGTGTTCGCTAACGGAAGATACGTTTACGCCTCGACGGAATACGGACTGAGCATATCGAGAAATTACGGATTATCGTGGTCAGACCCTTACTTTTTCAGCAATTTTACAAAGGGGTTCCTTAAAACTGCATTCGCAAAATCCGGAAATTATGTCTACTTCGCTACCGACAGCCTTGTTTACAGGACGAGTAACAACGGCACGAACTGGACTGAGATTTATCAGAATATGTATAGAACCACGCCTGTGATAGAAGCGAACGGCCCGAATGTGTATGTTTACTATACGACGAAAGGACTAATGTATTCGCCGGACTACGGCTCGACCTGGACGCAGATAACTCCGCCTTTCGGCGCGACATTAAAAATGAAAGATCTCGGTTCTTCTCTTGTTGCTTCGGGGGACTCGGGAATCTTTATTTCTCCCGACCTCGGTCAGAGCTGGACTAAACTGAACAAAGAACAATTTGAATGCCCGGTCAGGGATTTTGAAATCATCGGGAACTACTGGATTGCTGCAGGCGATACCGGCATATTCAGAAGTTCGGATAACGGATTAACCTGGGTGAAGTCCGACGCGCAGCACTACGGCGGTTTGTATGCCGACCTTCAGACAGCAGGGGGTAATATTTATTATACAAGTTTCATGAAAGATGTGTTCGTTAGTACAAACTACGGACTGAACTGGAGCCAGATGGCCGACAGGACGGGAAACCGTGTGCTTTCGATTACAGCGAACAATAATTACATATACTGCGGCACTTCCGCTTATCAGCAAAGCGGCGACCATACAAGCGGCGTTTACAGGCACGATCTGAGCATAGTCACCAATCTGACGACCCCAGGAGTAATCCCTTCGTCATACAGGCTGTCGCAAAATTATCCGAATCCGTTCAATCCGAGTACCGTTATAAGGTTCGAAATTCCGAAGGCTTCATACGTGAGGATTTCGGTCTATGATATTACCGGCAGGGAATTCTCAGGAATAGTCAACGAAAAACTTCAACCGGGGACTTATGAAAGAGTCTGGAACGGCTCGAATTTTTCAAGCGGTGTTTATTTCTATAAAATCACCGCGGGAGATTTTATTGAAACCAGGAAAATGGTTCTTGTAAAGTAATTTGTATTTACACAATAATTTTAGCCCCGCTTTCGCGGGGTTTTTTATTTTATTGAATGACCGCCTATTTTTTCTTAAATTGCTTTGCTTAATCATGGAATCACAGGAACCTCAAAATAACAAGAAAAAGAAATTTAAAGATTTTTTCTTCAAGCCCGTTGTTAACGTCAGTCCGTCTTTCATTCAGTACTCAGGACTCGGTATTCAACTGGCGGCTACTATCATTGTTTTCCTGTTCATCGGCATCTGGCTCGACAGAAAATTTGAAAGTAAATTTATTTTCACGCTTGTTTTTACATTCCTGGGGTTCGTTGGCGTTATATTTAAATTAATTGCCGTTACTAAAGAACTCGACAGA
>JAJTBN010000070.1 GCA_021286895.1 Bacteroidota bacterium
ATAATGACGCTTCGTCAGCAGGCTATAAAATTTTATAAACTTATAATTTTATTTTGTCGTCAAAGAAGGAATTATTCCTGTTAATCCTTTCGGATATTATCTTTGTCAACCTGGCATGGTCGCTGTATTATATCGTCCGCGTCGAAAGCGGATGGATACAATTTACAAATCCGCCTTCATTCATCATGCCGATGATAATTATATTCCTTTACTGGGTTATCGTTTTCTACTTCTTTGGGCTTTATAAACACTGGTTCGTACGTTCAAGATTCGAAGAGTTTGTGACTATCTTCAGGGCTGTGAGTTTCGGATGCTTTATTCTGTTCTTTGCCATTTTTCTCGACGACTATTACAAGGATGCAAGGGTCGTCTCGAGATTCCTGATACTTCTATACTGGATAATGGCAGTGTTCTGGGTGTCGCTCGGACGTGTCGCTATTCGGGGTTTCCAGACATGATGTTCGCGATACCCAAACTCGGATATAAATTCGCCGGGTTCGTCAGCATCGAAGATGAATTGAAAAGAACCGGAGACATCGGTTCTCTAAATGAACTGCCGTCTATAATCAGGAATAATGACATTAAGGATGTTGTTATCGCTACGGACGAAAAATATCAGGAACTTATCATTAAGACCCTGAATCTTTGCTCCAACCTCGATGTCAGCGTTAAGATTGTCCCCGAAGTTTATGAAATAGTCAGCGGGATGGTCAAAACCGAGCAGGTGCACGGAATCCCGCTCGTAGAAGTTAAAACAGAATTGCTTCCTTTTACTTCGAAACTTGTAAAAAGAATCGGCGACCTGTTCGGTGCATTTTTGGTACTTGCTGTTTCGCTGCCGTTTATGATAATCTATATTCCACTTTATAAGATTACATCGGGCGGGAAGATATTTCTCGTTGAGGAAAAAACAGGCAGAGGCGGCAGGGAATTCAGGAACCTGAAATTGAACGTTCCCTCAAATGCGTTCGGGAGACTTCTGATGAGAATATGGTTCAATGAAATTCCGCAGTGCATCAATATCATCATGAATGACATGAGTTTCGTCGGCCCGGAACCTGAAACTAAAATAAACGTGGAAAGGCTTATTAAGGAAATACCTTTTTACAGCAGAAGGCTCAGGGTAAAACCCGGTATAACAGGATGGGCGCGCGTTAAGCGGAAATTGTACGGAGAAGATATGGACGCGAAGAAAATGCTGCAGTACGATTTCTATTACATTGAAAACATGAACCTGATGCTGGACATCAAAATTATTTTAAATACATTCATTATTATTTCAAGTTTTAAAGGCTAAATGAAAAGAGTTTTAATCGTAATACCGACTTATAACGAATCGGAGAATATCACAAAAATTATTCCCGAGGTGCTGGCTAAATCAACCCCGGAATACGAGTTCAACGTTCTTGTTGTCGACGATAATTCACCGGACGGAACGGCAAAACTCGTCGAAGGGCTCGGTAATCCGCATGTCTTTATCATTAAGAGAGAGAAAAAGAACGGGCTCGGAACCGCTTATATAGTCGGTTTCAAGTACGCCATCGAAAATGGTTTTAACTATGTCTTCGAAATGGATGCGGATTTCTCTCATGATCCGAAATATCTTCCCGAGTTCCTGAAAAAAATGGAAGAAGGAAATGACCTTGTTGTCGGCTCAAGATATATCAACGGCATCTCGGTTGTTAACTGGCCCATCAGCAGGCTCTTTCTCAGTTACTTCGCAAATATATACACGCGTATTATTACAGGCCTGAAAGTAAAGGATACAACCGCAGGTTTCATGTGCTACGATGTTAATGTGCTGAAAGACATTAACCTCGACAACGTCCGTTCAAACGGCTATTCGTTCCAGATTGAGATGAAATATAAGTATTACGTAAAAAAACACAGGATTACCGAAATCCCGATTCTGTTCATAGACCGCCGCGCAGGCAGATCCAAAATGTCAAAGAAAGTTGTATATGAAGCGTTCTTCGTCGTCTGGAAACTGAAATTTAAATCCATCTTCGGTAAACTTTGAAAACATGATGATCGATGTTTCTGTCATTATAGTAAATTATAACGTAAAGGACCTTGTTGATAACTGCATCGCCTCAATCTACAAGTCCAACAGCGCATCGCATTCTCTCGAAATATTCCTTGTCGACAATAATTCAGTAGACGGCAGCGCCGACCATATCGAAAAAACTTATCCCGAAGTCAAAGTAATCCGCAATAACAAGAATCTCGGATTCTCTAAAGCGAACAATATCGCTCTTAAACAGGCTTCCGGCAAATATGTACTCATACTTAATCCGGATACGGTTCTTGAAGAAGGGACATTCAGAAAACTTATAGATTTTACCGAATCGAACGCAAAAACCGGAGCGGTTACTTCGAAACTTATTCTCGGCAACGGCAGGCTGGACAAGGCTTGCAAAAGAAGTTTCCCTAAACTCTCGGTTGCTCTGCCCAGAATGCTCGGCCTCTCGAAACTTTTTCCTAAAAGCAGAATATTCGGTAAGTACAACCTGACTTATCTCGACGAGAATGAAACCGCCGAAGTGGAAGCCATTTGCGGCGCGTTCATGTTCATTCCCAAACACGTCATCGATGAGGCGGGGTATTTCGATGAAGATTATTTCATGTACGGAGAAGACCTAGACCTGTGCTACAGGATTAATGAAAAAGGATACCGGATATTTTATTTCCCGTCCGTTACTACGATACACCTTAAAGGGGAGAGCACCCGTAAGACAAGATTTTCATACGTGAATAACTTCTACGGCGCGATGAGAATTTTCGTAAGGAAAAATTTTAGGCATGCCTCGAGAATCCTTCTCGTAATACTGCAGATGGGAATAGTGTACAGGTCGATGCTTTCATACGCTAAACGTACGGCGAAAGTAATCTATCCTGCCGTTATCGACACGCTGCTTCTTTTTGCGTCTTTCATATTTGCGGTTTATTACAGGTTTCAGATATTTCCTAATAAACCTTACAGATTTATTATTACCGTCTATGTTATCGTCTGGCTCGCGGTTTTCACCCTGTACGGCACATATACCAGAAAAAACAGATTCTCGGTTATAAAAACTTTTAACGCTTTATTCATCGGCCTGTTTATCAATTCTGCGATAACATACTTCTTCAAAGAGTACGCTTTCTCAAGGGAAGTAATCCTGACCTCGACAATATGGGCCATCGTTCTTCTCCTCGGCTGGCGCTCGGTCGTTAACATTTACAGGTTTTTTGTAGATAAAAATATTCTGCTAAGAAAAGTCAACCTGCTTGTCGTCGGCAGTAAAAAACTGACCGAGGATATGGAGGAGAAATTCGTCTCGAAATACAACATAATCTATTTCAACAACCCGGGCTATAATTACGAGGAAATTAAGGAAACGATTATTATCAAACATGTAAACGAAGTGGTATTTACCGGCGATGTGCTTTCCAACAGGGATATACTCAAACTTATGTGGACTTTCAGGGAAAGGAACGTGAAATTTAAGATTGTTCCGTCGGGAAATGAGTTGATTCTATCGAAATTAAGAGGCGATATCGAGAATCCGTCCCTTATTGAAATTGAATATAATATTAATAATAAATTGAATATATTTTCCAAGTGGTTGTTCGATTTTTTAATGTCAACCATGCTTATTGTAACGGTTTATCCGGTTGTTAAATTGTATTCTTTTATATCAGGTAATAAGGACAGCAGGTTCGTCAGAAAAGTCTCATTGCTCCCTTACATCTGGATGAATAAATACAGTTTTGTAGGCGTTCCGGTATGGTATGAGGAGTACGATTCGGAATACCTCGGGAAAAGGGGAATGACCGGTCTGCTGCAATTGCACAGTGACGGCTCCCTTTCCAAAGAGGAAGAAAGTAAGTATATGCTTTATTACGCGAAGAACCAGTCTTTGCTTTTCGATATTGAAATACTTTTGAAATCACTTATTCTAAATTATAAAAAATAATATAATGGCACTCGAATTTGAAAAACCGATACTCGATTTAGAGCAGAAGATAGATGAAATGAGAAAAATGTCCGACAGTCTCGATATCTCGGACGAAATAAACAGACTTGAACAGAAGGTGAACGAACTCAGGAAAAACGTGTTCGATAACCTTACTCCGTGGCAGATTGTACAACTGGCGCGGCATCCAAACAGGCCCTACACACTCGACTACATATACCTGATGACAGAAAACTTTGTTGAATTTCACGGTGACAGGAATTTCCGCGACGATAAAGCTGTCGTCGGCGGTTTCGCCACTCTCGGCGACCAGACAGTTATGATTATCGGCCAGCAGAAAGGCCGCGACACAAAGTCGAACCTGTACAGGAATTTCGGTATGATGAGTCCCGACGGCTACAGAAAAGCGGGAAGGCTGATGAAACTCGCCGAGAAATTCGACAAGCCCGTTATCACGCTGCTCGATACGCCGGGCGCTTATCCGGGAATTGAAGCCGAAGAAAGAGGACAGGCCGAAGCGATTGCTAAAAACCTTCTTGAAATGTCCGCGCTTAAAGTCCCTATTATCGTCGTAATCATCGGCGAAGGAGCGTCAGGCGGCGCGCTTGGAATCGGTATCGGCGACAGAATTCTCATGCTCAAGTACTGCTGGTACTCCGTTATTTCTCCCGAATCCTGCTCCTCAATTCTCTGGAGAAGCTGGGATTTCAAGGAACAGGCCGCGGAAGCTCTTAAACTGACTGCGCCTGATCTCCTGAAGATTGGCATAATCGACAGGATTGTAGACGAACCCGCAGGCGGCGCGCACAGAAACCATCAGGAAGCAGCGGCAATACTCAAAGCCACGCTTCTGGAAGAACTTGAACTTGTTTCCAAGATGAAGAAAGATAAACTTCTCGATAACCGCATGAAGAAGTTTGAAAAAATGGGATTCTGGAAAGAATAATATGGCAGTAAAAAAGGAGTTTACAAAATTTATCATAAGAGGCGGCAGGCCCCTTTCAGGGACGGTCAGGATTTCAGGCGCGAAAAATTCCGCGACAAAACTGATTGTCGCTTCCATGCTGACGTCCGATGAATGCCGTTTCTCCAACTCGCCGAATAAACTCAGCGAGATGGAAGTAACGTCTTCGCTTTGCGGAATTCTCGGAGGTAAAACGGAGATTAAAGATGATAATTTTGTAATCAGAACAAAGGATATAAAAACCACAAAAATTCCTTTCGAATACGGAAACGTAAATCGGATTTCAATACTCTTTGCAGGTCCGCTTCTTAACCGCTGCGGCGAAGCATTGATACCCATACCCGGAGGATGCAAGATTGGCTCGCGTCCCGTGAATTTTCATATCGAAGGGCTGAAAAAACTCGGCTGCGATGTGGAAGTTGAGGAAAATTTCTATCACCTCAGGAGCGACAGGCTTGTCGGAAACAATATCCGGCTCGATTATCCCAGCGTCGGAGCGACGGAAAATATAATTATTGCTGCGACTCTTGCCAAAGGCAGGACTATGATATTCAACGCGGCAATAGAACCCGAGATAATGGACCTTGTTAAGTTCCTGCAGAAGATGGGCGCGATTATCGAAATCAGCACCGACAGAAAAATTACTATAGAAGGCGTAGATAAACTTGAAGGCGCCTCGCATACGATTATCGCCGACAGGAATCAGGCGGTTTCTTTCGCTGCCGCCGGACTCGCGTCGAAAGGGGACGTGTTCGTCGAAGGCGCCAATCAGGACGACCTCGTAACGTTCCTTAATACTATCAGGCGTGTCGGCGGAAAATTCGAGGTAAAAGACAACGGGATTAGATTTTATTACGACGGAAAGTTCAAGCCAATCGCGCTTGAAACGAACGTCCATCCGGGATTTATGACTGACTGGCAGCAGCCGCTCGTGATTTTGCTGACTCAGGCGGAAGGAATTTCGATTATTCATGAAACAGTTTACGAAAAAAGATTCGGCTACGTCTCCGAACTGACGAAGATGGGAGCCGAAATAGAACTATTTAATACCTGTCTCGGAGGGCTTGAATGCCGTTTCGCGAACAGGGAATATTACCACAGCGCTGTCGTCAAAGGTCCGACGCCTCTTCGCGGCGAAGAAATAATCGTACCTGATTTGCGCGCGGGCATGTCGTACCTTATCGCCGGGCTTATCGCTCAGGGGGAAACGATTGTCAATGGTATTAATTACATTGACCGCGGCTATGAAAATATTGATGAAAAACTCAAAGGCTTAGGAGCGGATATTTCCAGAGTTTAAACCAACCTTAATCAATATTCCATATGACGAACAAAGAGAAAATCGAAGAACTCCGCAAAAAAAGAAGCGAAGCGATGCTCGGCGGCGGGCAGAAAAGCATCGACGCCCAGCATAAGAGAGGCAAGTTCACCGCGCGCGAAAGAATTGACCTGCTTCTCGATAAAGGCACGTTCGAGGAGATGGACATATTTGTCAGGCATCAGTCGCGCGACTTCGGCGTGGAGAACACAAGATTCTATACTGACGGCGTTATTACCGGCGTCGGTAAAATCAACGGAAGAAACGTCGCGGTCTTTTCTCAGGACTTCACTATTCTCGGCGGCTCGCTCGCCGAATTCTACGCGAAGAAGATTGTTAAAATCATGGACCTTGCCATGAAGGTTGGCATGCCCGTTATCGGTATCAACGACAGCGGCGGCGCGCGTATTCAGGAAGGCGTGCTCTCCCTCGCGGGTTACGCGGATATTTTCCTTCGCAATACTCTTGCAAGCGGTGTCGTTCCGCAGATTTCAGCTATCGTCGGTCCCTGCGCGGGCGGTGCGGTTTATTCTCCCGCTATTACCGATTTTATTTTCATGGTGGATAAGATTTCGCACATGTTTATAACCGGACCGAACGTAATTAAAGCCGTTACGAACGAAGACGTCACATTCGATGAACTCGGAGGCGCGAACACTCACGGAATAAAAAGCGGAGTCAGCCACTTTACATGTGAGAATGAAATCGAATGTTTCCAGAGCATCAGGAAACTTGTTTCTTATATCCCTTCGAATAACATGGAACTACCTCCCGATGAGGAATACGAAGAAGAAGAAAAAGACCTCGAAGGACTTAATGACTTTATTCCCGATAATCCCAACAAGCCTTACGATATGAAAGAACTTATCGCGAAAGTAATCGATAAGGATTCTTTCTTCGAAGTTCATAAGGATTACGCGGAAAACATAATCTGCGGTTTCGGAAGACTCAGAGGTAGAACTGTCGGCATTGTCGCCAATCAACCTCTCGTGCTTGCCGGCGTGCTCTGTCTCAACTCGTCGATTAAAGGCGCGAGGTTCGTAAGGTTCTGCGACGCGTTCAACGTTCCGTTGCTTGTGTTCGAAGACGTACCCGGATTTCTGCCGGGCACCGACCAGGAATGGCGCGGAGTAATACGCCACGGCGCGAAACTTCTTTACGCGTTCTGCGAAGCAACTGTTCCGAGAATCACAGTCATAGTCAGAAAAGCATACGGCGGCGCGTACGACGTTATGAACTCGAAGCACATCAGGGGCGACGTTAACCTTGCCTGGCCGTCGGCTGAAATCGCGGTAATGGGCGCGAAAGGCGCTGCTGAAATAATTTTCAGAAAGCAATTGGAAGCGGCCGAAGACAGACAGAAAATGCTCGATGAAAAGATAAACGAATTCAACAGCAAATTCCTTAATCCTTACATCGCTGCCGAGAGGGGATTCATAGACGACATAATCGAACCGAAGGACACACGCAAGAAACTAATCACATACTTCGAACTCGTCGAAAACAAAGTTGACTTTAACCCGAGAAGAAAACACGGGAATATTCCATTGTAATATTATTTGATTATGAAGAAACATATAATAAATGTATTACTTTTTGTGCTTTCTGCATTTGTAATAGCATATGGACAGGATAAATATTTGGAAAAAGGGAATATGTATTTGAACAATGAAGAGTTCGGCAAAGCGGAAAAAGTTTTTAGAGATGCGTTAATTCCTGACTCAACAAATCTAATTTACCGTTGCCAATTAGGGTTGTCATTATTATTATCGGAAAAATATTCGGAAGCTGAAAAGGAGCTGGATATAGCTTTGTCAGCCGATAGTAATAATATTGCCGCGGTTTGGTACTATGGATTGTGCAATTTTAATAATAGCAAATATAAAAACGCTGTGTTAAGATTCGAAAAAGCTTTAACACTGCTTAACAAATCCTCGGGGCAATATTATTCAGCTAATTGGTATATTGGCACTTGTTATTCCATACTTCTTAAAACCGACGGGCTTTCATATAAGGAAACTGACAGGATGTTTGAATGTTATGAGGAATATTTGAGACTCCAACCGAATGCTGAAGATTCAAAGACAATAAAAGAATACGTCGAAAGAGAAAAGAAGCGTAGGCCTCCAAGAAATGTCGAGAAATGGATAGATTTGTGATTTGCTATTGAAAAACGGGAGCACAGCTCCCGTTTTTTATTTATCATCCTCTATCGCTCTTAATTACTAATTATAAATTATTCAGCAGTGACCGTCAGGAGTTTCCTCCTGACGGCGAAAGACGCGGTTGTCAGGCATTATACCGCCGTCAGGACGTAAGTCCTGACGGGCACTGGCAATTAACTGTCGTTTTTCAGATGTATCTAATTATTATTTTAGTACTACCATCTTCCTCGTCTCGCTGTAACCCTCAGTCGTCAGCCTGTAATAATACACGCCGCTGGAAAGACGCGATGCGTCAAAAACGGCTTCGTATGTTCCCGGCGATTGACTCTCGTTCACCAGAGTTTCTATTTCCCGGCCGAGCGCGTCAATCACCGTCAGTTTTACATTAGACGAGCGGGGAAGAGCGTACCTTATTCTTGTCACCGGGTTGAACGGGTTCGGGTAGTTCTGAAATAGTGAGTGTTTTTCCGGTATTTCCGATGAGATATTTTTTATATACACTGAGCCGCCGTTCGTTGTCTTAAATAATTTGGGAAAAGTGCCCGATCCACCTCCGGCCCACCCTGTTAGTTCATTAATAAAATTGATTGTACTAAATGTGCAGTTCTGCGAAACAAATAATTCGCCCCAATTAATACCGCAATTGGTTGTCATTAATATATCAGCATAAGAACCTGCCCATCCTGTATTATCATTGATAAATTTAATATCATAACATGATTGAGTATTAAAAACGCTTATCCAGTTATTACCACCGTCAGTTGTTTTCTTAATGCCAAAATGAACTAATGCTATAAACCCTGTATTTTCGTTTATAAAATGTATTCCTTCTATTGAATTGTTTATTGTATTTGAATCACAAATCTGTGTAATCCAGTTTTGACCGCCGTTTGTCGTTTTTACTAATTTATTTATGAAAGTGTTTGCTTGTGGAGCAGCGTATAACTTCGCGGCCCACCCTGTCATTGAATTGAGGAAAAATAAATGGTAATTTCCGAAAATGCTCATATAGTCGTCAATCACAAACCAGTTTAAACCGCCGTTTGTTGTTTTCTTTAAATAATAACCTGCCATAAAACCGGTACTATTATCTAAAAATTGAATGTCATTCATTCTCCCTGTCGGTTCAAAATACAAAGAATCCCAGGTAAGTCCTCCGTCGGTTGTTTTTCTGAGCAACTCTATCGTATTCGTGTAATCATAATATCCACCTGAGACCCAACCGGTATAATTATTAATGAAACTTATCGATGTGTAATGGTTATTTTCGTTTGTTGAAAATTGTATCCAGTTAATTCCGCCATTCGTTGTTCTCGCGAAGACTCCGAAACCACCGCAGATTATACCTTCCTGAGGATTGATGAAGTACAAACTATTGATTGATTTGTATAATCCATAGCCGGTCTGCTGCTCAAACCAGGCGGTTTGTGATAACAAACTTGTATTTATAGTTACAAGTACAACCAGGAAAAAACAAATCATTTTCATTAGGATGTATACATATTACCTTTTCCATGTATTGCCGGAAAAGAATTTGAAATATATTATTTAATAACTACCATTTTTCTCGTCTCACTGTATCCCTCGGCCGTCAGCCTGTAATAATACACGCCGCTTGAATATCGCGACGCCTCAAATATAGATTCGTATGTCCCTGCCGCTTTACTTTCGTTCACAAGTGTTTGCACCTCTTTCCCTAAAATGTCAAAGACTTTCAGTGAAACAAATGTTGTTTTTTCTATCGAATACTTAATCTTGGTTAACGGGTTGAACGGGTTTGGGTAATTCTGACTCAGATATAAACGGGAGAGTATTACCTGATTATTGTTGATGTCAACACTCACATGACCCCCATTCTGAGTCGCGTAAACTTTTCCGTTATTCCCGCATGTTAATCCGTATTTAATGCCCTTAAATGATAAAGAATTGAACGACGCATCGGAAACTTTCTGCGGATACCAGGTTGAGCCGGAATTAGAAGTTGCTGAAATGTAACCGCTGTCGCCGACAACCCACCCTATATTTTCAGATGTGAATAAGATGCTTCTCAAATTTGCTTTGAGTCTGGAATTTTGGAAAGCCCAGTTGATTCCGCTGTTGGTAGTTTTTGCTATTATACCCGAATCACCCGCGAAAAAACCTGTATTTGAATTAAGAAACCAGATGGAACGTAGATTCACATATGTATTTGTAAGGCATGAGACCCAGTTGTTCCCCTGATTCGTTGTTCTTAATACTAATCCGCTGTCGCAGCAAACCCATCCCGTTTGATTGTCAATAAAATTGATGGAATTAATCTTGTTTCCAATTCCTGTCTCGGCGCTTATCCAATTTATCCCTGAGTTGTATGTTTTGAAAATTATTCCCTCGTTTCCTGCGACAAATCCGGTATCTTGATTAAAGAAATACGACGAATTCAAATTTGCCTGACTCTGTATGGATTGGTTCGTCCAACTTATTCCACGGTTTGTTGACCTGTAGATTAATCCGTTATCACCCGCAATCCAACAAATGTTAGGTTTTACAGAATATACTGATCTCAGGTTCTTGCTTTCTGGTAAATAACCGTTTTCCCAACAATCACCGCCTGAATTGGTTCGAATATATCTTCCGTTATTACCTACTATCCAGCAATTTACAGAGTCAGCCATGTATGCACAGTTGTTATCCAGGGTATCTGCCGTCATTTGACGGTACCAGTAACTTGAGTTCCCAAATGTGTTAAATGTATATACAAGTGACCAGGGTCCGAATCCTACAAAGTTATTGGACCTTACTCTCCAGTAATAGTTTCTGTTTCTGCTTAAAATACATAGCCCCGGAGTGAACGATGGATTTGTCACAACTGTATTCGCGGACAGGGTATCAAAATTGTTGTGTTGTGAAATCTGAATGTTGTAATTTTCCGCGTATTGAACTGTTGACCATGACATTAGCGGATAAAGAGTATTTATTGAGTTGTAGTTTAATGGATATTGCAGGTTTGGCGCATCGGGTACAGAATACCCCATAGTGTTGGAGAACAGAATTCTCCCGCCATTGCCTACTTCACATAATCTGTTATTTGAAATTATACATATGTCGGCAATATTATTGGTAATGTTGTAAAGGTTATTCCATGTATTCCCTCCGTTAACCGTTACAAATGTCGGGACTGAATCAATACTTGAAAAGATTCCAACCGCGATACCGGTATTCTGATTAAGAAAATGAACACTTTTTATATATACATCATCGCTCATGCTTAGTTGTACATTCCAGTTCATGCCTCCATTTGTCGTTTTAATAATAGTTCCTGATGAGCCGTAAGCCCATCCCGTATTAGAATTAAGAAAATACATCCTGAATAAACTGCTTAGTGTATTGCCGGATATTTGAGTCCAGTTTAATCCCTTATCGGTGCTTTTGTACAAAAGACCGGCTCTGCCGCAAACGAATCCAGTATTATTATCAGTGAATCTAATACAGTATATCTGCTCCGAAAACGACTTAATCAGACTCCAGCTATTCCCACCGTCAATGGACCTGTATATGTATCCGTTTAATCCTGCTGAGTTTCGGCTTGTGAAGAATACAGTATCCTTTGATGTTGCGGATATCCCGTCAAATTTTCCGTACGTAACAGTACTTGGAAGGTAAGTCCAATTATCGCCTCCGTTGGTAGTCCGATAATAATTTGATCCCAGCGACATATAATTATTACCGATAGCGAAGCCGGTGTTCCGGTTAAGGAAAAACATATCATTAATCCCGGTACCTGACGAATCGAGTATCTGTGTTGTCCAGTTTGTTCCGCTATTAGAAGTTTTCATTATCCTGTCGCCGCCAATCCAGCCTGTTAACGAATCTGTAAAATATACTCTGTTTATATATCCGGA
>JAJTBN010000071.1 GCA_021286895.1 Bacteroidota bacterium
GTTATAGTGCAATTCCTGATAGTGTTGTACTGAGAACCATTTGTCCCGTCAACTTTCAACAACGCGAAACCCCATTCCATCTGGGTTGTCGTTGTCGTGTTTGTGGCCGCGTCTTTCAGGTCAATACCGTCAAACGTGATGTAGTCTGAACCCGAAAGCAGAATTATCCCGTCCATCGTTCCCGTTCCGACTCCCGCCGTAATCAGCGGATTTGAACCGGAACCCGATTTCTGAAATATAACAGGACTGTCTGATGTTCCTGTCGCGGTAATAATAAGGTTAGATGCCGTTTCGGTGTACCCGGCAGCAATATTGAACGTAACTCCGCCTGAACCCACTCCTGACGAATTGAGCGCGGTTATAGCGGCCGAAATCGTAGCGTAATCACCGGGAATTGTTTTTACGCCCGATAACTGCGCGTACGAATTTGTGAAATACATGCCGGCAAGAACTACCAGCATGATGAAAAAGGAAATTTTCTTCATGATACATTAAGTTAAATTAATGGGTATAAAACTTGACTAATTATCCTTCGCTTAGTTTACTGTTATAATACTATAGGGAAACGTTACAGTAAACCTGTCAAGAATACTTTAATTTTTTTTAATATAAAATTTATGTCCCCGTATCTTTTAATGATTTATTTCCTTTTTTGTAACGGGAATTTATTTTAGATTATGACGGGTAGTTTATTTCAAAATTAATCGTTTTCCCCGGACTTCCGTAATTGCATTATTATTATGGGCGTTGTGAGATTTGCGGAAGTATTTAATGCCTGCGGGAAAAAATCTTTCGGATAAAATTAATGATTTGTAATTAATTAATTCGATATGGAAAAACTTAAACCCGTTGTCCTGCTTGAAACTTTCAGTAAAAGAGAATTAAAATCTTTTGACAATTTTCTTTCTTATGAACTCAGGGATAAATCACCCGGTGTGAGAAATTTCTGGAGTAATGTTTACTCAAAGCAAAAAAACAAACTTGATTTCCTGTCCGTAAAATCTTATTCAAGAAAAGTGCATTCCGACTTCAACAAAGTCGCGGAAAAATTTTTAATCCTTTCAAATCTTGAAAAAGACAAATTCAGCAGTTCCACGCATCTTACAAGAGAACTTAGAATCCGCGGCGTTACTAAGTACTTCGAGAAGGAAACGGAATTCCTTAATGACGTGAAAAAATTGAAACATTCTGACAGTTTTACCGACACCGTAAACAGACTTAAAATAAACAGGGAAGAATTTCTTCTCAGGAGCGCGCACGGCGACAATAAGAAAATTCTTAAACTTATATCCGAAAGAATATTTCTTACGGAAATTCTCGTAATTCAAAGTGTCCTGTCGGAAAATTTCATTCGGACGATTTACGGAGGAAAGAAGAGACGATATTCTTACAGGGACCTTTTCAACCTTAATAGAACGCTCGCGTTTGTCAGAAAAAACGGGAGTTATTTCAGGAAAAGGTATCCTTTCATCTGGGTGCTGTACATGCTTAACGTGCCCCGGCGCGGCATCGGGACCGATTTTATCGTAACTCTGTCCGCTTTTCTTCAGGATAATGAGGAAAATCTGAGCGAAGAAAATCTTCAACTCAGTTACGACGCTCTGTTCGAAATTATCGTGGAACGCTTTAAATCTGGTTGCTCCCGTTCTTTCAGGCTTTTATATGAAATTATATCCGGGCTGGATAAAAAAGAACTGCTATGCCGTTTTGAATTTATTACACCACGCCTGTTTGTTACACTTGTCAGCGTTGCCCTTGAATTCAATGACGAAATCCTTGCAGATAATTTAATAATTAAACTCGGGAAAAAACTGAACAAATCCGGAAAAGATTCTCTTGCTGTCTGCCTCGCCATGAAAGAATTTCACACCGGAAATTTTGTCGCCGTAAAAGAACTTTTAAACGGATTTAAATCAAAAGATCCCGTGTTGTATATATTCCACAAAACAGTTCTCATGAAAGCCTGCTATGAAACAGGGGATTTCAGGAATATCTATCCTCTCTCGGATACAGTCAGACACTATGTTCTTAGAAAGAAAGAAATTAACAGTATTTTCGTTAATGTTAACCTGTTCTTGAGCGCGTTGAATAAACTCGTCAAAATAAGGAGGAACGAAGGAAAAAACCTGCGGAATCCTGTAAATGTAGTTCCGGAGGATAGACTGTTTTTCCATAAAAACTGGATACTCGAGAAATACAAGGACCTTGAATTGCGGTACCATTTATCCTGAACTATTCCTGCTTTCCCATAAAAAAATTGCTTATTTTGTAAATTGTTGCTATCTTATAAGGGGGCATTTATCGGTATTTATCTTATTTCCATTGTCAGTACCGTTTTGGCTGATGAGTATTGGGTAAGTTTATTAGAATACTAATATAATTTTGATGAAATATAAATATCTGACTCCGACTCCTGCTAAGCTTACAATCGCTTTTATTGTTATCACGATTATTATTTCCATTCTCTTTATTTTCTACTATAACCATAGAAAAGAACTGGTTGAAACAAATTATTTCAGGGAACTTTCCATCCTGACCGATTCTAAACTTAAAAGAATTGAATCAGCGAGAAAAGAAATAATCGGCGCCGCGAATACAATATCCGAGAACCTTGAATTGCTGCCTCGTATAAAGATGTATTTTAAGAATAGATGGGATATCTCTAACAATGTCTATGTGGAACAATTTCTCGGCCTTTATCTTAAATACTATTATTATAAAGACGTCGTTTTGGTCGACAGCAGTATGAATGTTATGTACTCTGCTGGAAATTTCACAAAATCAGTCGGTGCGCCGACAAAAGGATTTATTAAAACAGCGGCCGAAAATAAAAAACCATAAATAAGCAATCTTTACAAAAGCGACAACGACGAAAATATATTCTTAAATGTTGTTGTGCCTTTGTTTGAAAACAATATATTCGCGGGTGCGGTTGTTCTGAGAATCAGTCCTTACAGGAAGCGGATATAATAATGGGATATGAATCCGGCGCGAACAGTTATAACCGGAAATCTATCGACCTTGAGAAGTTCTACAACGTCGTCCGGACTCTGGGCATTTTCTGGCTCGGAATGAATGAATCTCCGAATTCACTGAAAATATAATATGATAAAAGAAAAAATACGAATCCTCATTGTAGAGGATAATGATGATGACCTTGCTCTTCTTCTGAGAGAACTGAATAAAAGCAGGTACGATTTGTACTATGAACGCGTCCAGAAAGAGGATGAATTCAGAAAATCGCTTGAAAATGAATGGGATTTTATTATCTCGGATTTTTCATTGCCTGAATTCGACGGTCTGGAAGCGCTTAAAATCCTGAATGAAGCCGGCAGGGATATACCCTTTATAATGGTTTCGGGCACCGTGGGAGAGGATATTGCTGTAAGTATGATGAAATCTGGTGCGAGAGACTATATCATGAAGGACAGTCTTATAAGGCTTCTGCCTGCTATAGACAGGGAACTCGAAGAAACGAGTGTAAGAAAAAAGAATGAACTATCCGCAAAAGAAAAAGACGTTATTTTCCAGATTAATCAGGATATACTCAACAGCGAAAATCTTGAAGAACTTCTTCAGAGGATTCACGACAATATTAAAAAAGTCATTTATGCCGAACATTGCTTTGTAGTCCTGTGCAATTCCGAAACAAAAATTCTGACTTTTCCTCTTTTTAGGATTAAGGACCAAAAGAACCCGATGAGCAGGAAAATGGCGAAAGGAGTGTCGGAAATTATACTCGATATCGGCAAGGTGATGATACTCGACAATAAAGAGATAAGAAAAGCTCTCACTGATTATAAAATTAACTATGAATACGAAATTGCGAATTCGATTATGTTTGCTCCGCTGAGGATTAAAACAAAACAGATAGGCGCTATAGCCTTAATAAGTTACGATAAGGATAAGGCTTTCAGGGAACCTGAGAAGAACTTTATTGAGGGCATTGCGGGCCAGATTGCTATCGCTATCGAAAAAAGGTCCGCCGAAGACAATCTGCGCGAAAGCGAAAAAAACGCGTACGCGATTATTAACGCGACGACCGACGCGGCATTCCTTATGGAAATAAACGGCACCGCTATCACTATGAACGATGAAATGGCAAGAAGATACGGCCGCGGTAAAACCAAGGAGCAGATGGTGGGAATCGATATGCACTCCGTAATCACTCCTCACCTTGCCGAAGAAAGATTGATTCGGGAGAAAGAAGTTATCAGAACGAAAAAACCCCTGCGTTTCGAAGACAGGGAAGGCGGCGTTATTCTCGACAACCGGATGTTTCCCGTTTTCGATAAAAACGGAAATGTGATAAGGTTCGCGGTTTTCAGCAGGGATGTTACTCAAAGCAGGCTTGCGGAGAAAGCGCTCGAAGAAAGCGAAGAAAAATACAGAACAATTTTCGAGAATGTGCAGGACATTTTCTTCCGCTTGGATAAAGACTATAATATCGTCGAAATTAGTCCTTCGGTGGAAAAGTACACCAAATATAAAAGAGACGAACTACTGGGAAAACATGTGTCCTTTGTTTATGAGGATAGTGATGACCTTAACAGACTTGCGGAAATAAATCAGAAGGTTGGAAGCGTTAACGATTACGTATTAAAACTTAAGGATAAAAACGGGGAGATAAGATATGTTTCGAACAGTTCTCATGTCATTTACGATGAAAACGGAAATTTCATAGGAACAGAAGGAATCCTAAGGGATATAAGCGAAAGAAAAAGAATGGAAGAAGATATAAAGGAAAGCGAAAACAGATACAGGTCTATATTCGAGAACATACAGGACGTATATTACAGGATTGACGAACACGCGCTTATTTCCGAGATAAGTCCGTCAATAGAAAAGCTCGCCGGATATACGCGGGAAGAACTTTTAAACAAGCCTGCAATAAACCTTTACAAAAACCCCTCTGATTTCAATAAATTCATAGATGACATAAGGAAAACAGGCAAACTGCAGGACTATGAACTTCAGATGAGACACAAATCGGGTAAATGCGTGTTTATATCTCTCAGTTCACAAATTAGATTCGATTCGGAAAATAATATTGCCGGAACGGAAGGAATGCTCAGGGATATTACCGAACGTAAAAAATACGAAGAAAGTCTCAAGGAAAACGAAGAAAGATACAAACTGCTTGTGCAAACGATGCATGACGGCATAGCGCAGACCGATGATAATGATATTATACTGTATGTGAATGAAAGCGCGTGCAAAATGTTCGGCTATACGGAAGAAGAACTTCTTGGCAGTAAACTTATGGACACACTTGTCCTTAAAAGCGACAGGGCTGTCTTAAGCGAAAAAGCTAAAATGCGGCTTGAAAATATTTCGGATAAATACGAATTAAGAGGCGTAAAAAAATCAGGCGAGATTATCTGGCTTAGCGTCAGCGGAACTCCGTTCATGAAAGACGGAAAAATTTTCGGCTCTGTGGGCTTTCTGAACGATATAACCGAACAGAAAAAAGCCACGGAAGAACTCGTTAAAATTTCTCAGGCGGTGAAGCAGAGTCCCGTTATCGTTATGATTACGGACAGAAACGGTAAGATAGAATATGTGAATCCGAAATTCACGGAAGCAACTGGTTATACCTTTGAAGAAATCGTCGGTAAGTACCCGAGAATTCTGAAATCAGGGGAAACGAACAGTGAAGTATATACAATGTTATGGGATGTTATCCTCTCCGGAAAAGACTGGGCTGGCGAATTCCATAACAAAAAAAAGAACGGAGAACTTTACTGGGACTATACCACGATATCGCCCGTCAGGAATACAATAGGCGAGATAACACATTTTCTCGCGATTAAAGAGGATATTACGGAAAAGAAGGCAAAAGAACAGGAATTGATTGCCGCTAAAGAAAAAGCCGAAACATCAGAGAGATTGAAAACGAGTTTCCTTGCCAATATGAGCCATGAACTCCGGACTCCGATGATAGGAATTCTCGGATTCGCAGACTTGATAAAGGAACTCGCTGACAATCCCGAAATGGTCGAGTTTTCAGACGCGATTCTGAAAAGCGGAAAACGCCTGATGGAAACTCTTAATCTTATACTCGATATTTCAAGAATCGAAGCCGATAAACTTGAAGTTAATACAAACGATGTCAATGTAGTCCCTCTTGTCAAAGAGGCGTTCCAAAACTATACCGCAGCCGCCGCTGCGAAAAACGTAAGGACAACGTTTTTCTCTTCCGCCGATGAGATTGTTTCACGTGTAGACGAAAAACTCCTGTATGAATCCGTAAACAACCTGATTAACAATGCCGTGAAATATACAAAGTCAGGCGAGATAAAAGTGGAAGTCCTTGCAGAGAAAAGATATAACGGTAAGAAAACGGTTATAAAAGTTTCGGACACGGGCATAGGTATTCCCGGAGAATACATAGACCAGATATTTGAGGAATTCAGACAGGTTAGTGAGGGATTCAGCAGGGGATTCGAAGGAACAGGCCTCGGGCTTACTATAACCAGAAACTTCATAGAAAAAATGGGAGGCAAAATATCTGTCGAAAGCGAAGTCGGAGTGGGAACGGTATTCTCTGTCGAACTTCCTCTCGTTGAAGTTACACTCGGAGATAGTGAAAAAAATGTGCCCGGAGAATCAGCGAAACCTCTTCCCGAAAATACGGAAGTCAACATTCTTTGCGTCGAAGACGATTACTTTACCGTAAATTATATAGGGCATGTTCTTAAAGATTACTTCAAAGTTTCTTTTGCCTCCAACGGACTGGAAGCAATCGACAAGGCGAAATCTGTTATGTTCGACCTTATTCTAATGGATATAAATCTCGGCAGAGGTATTAATGGAATAGAAACGACCAGGAAAATAAAAAAACTTCCGGGATACGCGGAAATACCCGTTGTTGCAATGACTGCGTTCGCGATGAAAGGTGATAAGGAAGAATTCCTCGCCTCGGGTATGTCAAACTACATATCAAAACCCTTCAAATCCTCGGAATTGATTATCGTTATTAATGAAGAACTTAAAAAACGATAACCAGTACGAATACATAAGGTTCTGATTATATAATATGTGTTTGATTCCAAACAGGCTTTATCATGCCTCATTTCACTGAATTTCGGAATTTAATTTGCTATTTTCACATAATTAAATAAATTAGCATGAAAAAAGTCATCGTTCTCCTGTTGCTGTTTTTTTCCGCGGGAAGTATTTTTTCACAGGTCGAAAATGTACCGCTTGGTTTTCCCGTTTACAGCTTCCTTAAGGAAATGAGCGTCAAGAAAATCATTCATTACGACGATGACAATCCGAATCTCTCAAGATTTGAAGTGGCCGAATTTCTTAAAACAATAGATTCGAAGAAATCCGCACTCAGCCGCACTGAAACCGAACTGCTTAACAAATACAAGGTCGAATACATTCCCGAGGAATCTAACAACAGCAATACCTGGAATATGTTCGGCAGCGGGAGGAATTTTACTGAAAACCTTGACGGTTTCTTTTCCAATAAACAAAAATATATGTTTTCGGCCGGCAAGACGGGCAATAATATTTTTATTGAAGGACTTGGAAATGTCTATGCCGGACATGAAATGAAACCGGATAATAAGATTAACACACTCATGATGGACGGCGGTCTTGGCGCAAGAGGCACGCTCTTTAACCATCTCGGCTATTATTTGGAATGGGGGAAAGGCATGCTCTTCGGTCAGAAGAATTTAGCGCCTTACATGGAACCGAGAATGAAAGTGGACTTTAAGTTTAATGAGGATAAGGAAAAATTAAGAAACTATGATTATACCTCCGCTTACCTTAAATATTACATCGAACCGATGGATAATTTCGGATTGTCCCTCCAGTTCGGAAGGGAAAAGACGACTTTCGGTTACGGTTATGGAAGCAAACTTATTCTTTCCGGAGATAATCCCGACCTCGATTTATTCAGACTGAACGTTAAGTACGGAGTAATAAGGTTCACGTCGATGTTCGCTTCTACCGTCGGTTACTTTCTTCCCAACAGGGACGACAGATATACAAAATATATTTCGATGCAGAGACTGAAAATCGCGTTGCCGGATTTATTCGACGCGGCTATCACTACAAATGTTGTCTACAACGGAAGAATTGAACTGGCCTACCTTAATCCTATCATGTTCTGGCCGTTCGCGGAAAAATCCTTGCAGGACCGCGATAATAAGAACTTTGCGTTAGATTTTCAGACGAGGTTCATGAAAAATCTGGAGATTCAGGGTACTTTATATATAGATGATGACGAACTTTTCGGTTTTGCAACGGGAAAAATAAATAAAACGGAAAAAATTGCTTATCAGATTGGAGCCTTCGCGTACGAACCGTTTTCCATGAAAAATTTATCGTTTACGCTGGAATACACAAAAATCAGACCCTATGTTTACACTCATTATGATGTAAGGGATAACTACACCGCTTACGGTCTGAATCTCGGCCATAGAATCGGCCCTAATTCCGACGAGATTTTTTCTAGATTAGCGTATAACATATCCGACTGGGGCAGAGCGGGAATTGAATACAGTTTCATCAGGAAAGGCAACAATATATACGACCCGATGGGTAATCTCGTGAAAAATGTCGGGGGCGACATGTCTCAGGGATTCAGAGACGGAGTCGACGATGATTACGCACGCTTTCTTGACGGCGAACGCGTGAATACTAACAGCGTTTCCCTCACTTTCAGGTTTATACCTATTAGAAATTACACTTTTGACTTCGTTTATTCGTATAGTATAGATAACAACATTACAAAATCGTTTAAAACCGATTTCAGTTACGGCTATGTGAGGATGAACATCACTTATTGAACTTTTTCGCTGCTTAACTTATATGAAAATAAAAGTCAAGTGTTATTTCCTCTAATTAATATTGCATATTTATTTTGAGGGGTATTTTCTATATTGATTCAAATTTACTGTTTTAAATGATTTCCCTAAAAATCATATCTATCTTTTTATAAATATACGGAGTCGCATCATGTATAATTTTCTATCTCTAAATCTGAACTGCCCACACTGCGGTCACACTTTAATGGATTTAGACAACCTGGTTGACAACGAAGCCAGCATCCTTCTTCACATTGATATCGGAAAGAAAAAAGGAGATATCAACCTTAGTTCCATTTACGGAAGTTATAATTACGTCTGCTCGGTCGATACGCCGAAGGATGAAGTCGCGGTTTTTTCCTGCCCTCATTGCGGAAAAGACCTTACCACTTCAGCCCAATGCAATGTATGCAAAGCGCCGATGATAACTCTCATAATGGACATGGGGGGTAAGATTAACTTCTGCTCGAGGAGCGGATGCAAAAACCACAATGTCGAATTTGAAGACCTGAACAATGCGCTGAGAAAAATGTATCAGGAATATGGATACCAGTCTGCTCATTCGCAGGAGGTCGCCGAAGAAGAAATTGTGGAAGAGCCCGTCAACGAGGAAAAAGAAATCATTGAAAGTGGTGCGTTTCTGTACGCGTACTGTCCTCATTGCCGCAGAAGCCTCATCGAATCGGACATGCTGAAACTGAAACTTGTTAACGAAAAAAACGAGTCGGGTTTTATCATGCTAAGCCCTTATCTTAACGTATTTTCATCGAAGTCGACCGTCTTTCTCGCCGAAGGCAAACCCGTCGGCGATTTGCGGTGTTTTCACTGCGATGAGAGTCTTATGCTAAGCGGCAAGAGTTGTGAATTGTGTCATTCTCCGATTGCTGCGATTTCTATCAGCGCCCGATCAAAACTAATTGACTTTTATATCTGCTCAAAAAAAGGATGCAGATGGCACGGACTGAGCGAAGAAGATATTAATGATATAAAACTGGAAGACAGCCTCGAATGGTGATATAAAGCTTAGGGGGCTTTATAAGTTTTCATTATAAACTAATTAATATCAAATGTATCAAATTATCCGTAAGCAATTGCTTGCTAAAGGCTCAATTGTCAGGTTTGATATCAATGCTCCCAGAATTGCCGCGAAAGTCAAAGCGGGTCAATTCGTTATTATCAGAGTCAATGAAACAGGCGAACGTATTCCCCTTACTGTAGCGGACAAAGACGCTTTTTCCGGTACTATTACTATTATCTTTCAGGTTGTAGGGAAAACAACTGCTTTAATGCGCTCTCTGAAAGAGGGAGATATTATTAAAGATGTTGTCGGACCTCTCGGCAGACCCGCTGAAGTTGAAAAAATCGGCACCGTTGTTATGGTCGGAGGCGGAACGGGCATCGCGATTCTTCATCACGTCGCGAAAGCCTTTAAGGATGCCGGCAATTTCGTTATCGGCATTCTCGGCGCGAAAGATAAAGACCTCCTTATCCTGACCGATGAAATGTCGGCTATCTGCGACGAAATTGTCATAACGACCGACGACGGTAGTTTTGGAGAAAGAGGATTCGTTACTCAGCCTATGAAGAAATACCTCGACGAAAGATACGATATTAAATTAGTCTATGCCATAGGCCCGATAATCATGATGAAGAATATTTGCAGCCTTACTAAGAAATATAATATCCCGACAATGGTAAGCCTGAATCCGGTTATGATAGACGGTACGGGCATGTGCGGCGGCTGCAGGGTTACTGTCGATAACAAGACTCAGTTCTGCTGTGTCGACGGACCCGATTTCAACGGCCATCTTGTGGATTTTGCTGAACTTGAAAAAAGAAATTCAATATATCTTAAAGACGAGAAGGATTCGCTTCTTGCATCGATAAGGTAATTTTTATTAAATAACTCTGAATAAGCATGTTCGAAGACGTAAAATATTTAAAGTTCAAGTCTTATCTGAACACTTATTGCCCCCATTGCAGGAATACTTTCAATGTCGAAGTGAAAGATATGAAGTACCTGCAGTTCAAAGCCGTTTATAAGGGGGAAGATATTGACCTTAAACTCAGTCCTTATTTAGACGTGTTTGATATAGAGTCGTCCAGAGAAATCAGCAAGGATGACCGGCTCGATGATTTCCTTTGCCCTAGATGTAAGAAGAGTCTTATTACAAGCGAAAAACAGTGCGGTGAATGCGGCTCCCCCGTAGCCGAAGTTATTATAGCGGCTTTTTCAAGACTGCTGCCTTTCTATCTGTGCATGAAACACGGATGCACCTGGCATGGTCTGACAAAAGCGGATGAGAATAAAATTAAACTCAAAATCCCGCGTCAGGAAATGCCCGAACAGGATATGAAACTCAGAGTCGCGAATCACGGTGAAGTGCCTTACGGGTACACTACCGAACTCGCGCAGCTCGAAGCGGGAAGATGTCTCCAGTGCAAAGAACCCAAATGCGTCAACGGCTGCCCTGTCAACGTGGATATTCCGTCCTTCGTAAGATTGATTACGGAAGAAAAGATTGATGACGCGGCAAAAAAGATAAAAGAAAGAAATATCCTTCCCGCGATATGCGGAAGAGTATGCCCCCAGGAATCCCAGTGCGAAAAACATTGTATACTCGGCATAAAGGACAGACCTGTCGCCATAGGAAATCTTGAAAGATTTGTAGCAGACTTTGAAAGAAAAATGGACCTTGTCAGAATTCCGACTATTACGGCGAGGTTGCATAAAAAAATTGCCGTAGTCGGCTCTGGTCCCGCGGGCCTTACCGTCGCGGCCGATCTTATTCAGAAAGGATATTCGGTTACGATTTTTGAAGCCCTGCACGAAGCGGGCGGAGTTCTCGTTTACGGAATTCCCGAATTCAGACTTCCGAAATCAATCGTTAATTTCGAGATTGACTACCTGAAACAAATGGGCGTCCGTATCGAATTTAATACGGTTATCGGTAAAACAATAGAGATGAACGAACTGCTCCAGAACTTCGACGCCGTCTTTATAGGTGTCGGAGCAGGTCTTCCGGTGTTTATGAACCTTCCGGGCGAAACCCTCGGTAATGTGTTCTCCGCTAATGAATATCTTACGCGGATGAATTTAATGAAGGCGTATAAATTCCCCGAATACGATACCCCGAAACCCCGTGGCAACAGGGTTGTTGTTTTCGGCGGCGGTAACGTAGCCATGGATTCGGCGAGAACTGCCATAAGGACAGGTTCAAATGAGGTTATTATAGTTTACAGGCGTTCCAGACAGGAACTTCCCGCAAGACATGAGGAGGTAAGACACGCTGAAGAAGAAGGAGTGAAATTTATGCTGCTTACTAACCCGGTTCGGTATATCGGAAACGACCAGGGTTTGCTTAAAGGAATTGAATGCATCAGGATGCAGCTCGGAGAACCCGATTCGTCAGGCAGAAGAAGACCCGTCCCGATTGAAGGCTCGAACTT
>JAJTBN010000072.1 GCA_021286895.1 Bacteroidota bacterium
CTTTCGTCAAGGTCGAGTTTATAAGTGAGGTCGTTGCGGATAACGTCAACTGAGCCGCCGAACTCGTATTTATTGTTTCCGTTAACGAGAACCGAGCGGTTGCCGAGAGAAAATTTCCTGAAAGCGTATTGCGATTTAAAATTAAAACCGAGCAGCGCGCCGATTGCCTTGAGGCTGTCCCTCTGACCCGGCGTTAAATTTTCCTTATCGATTAGAGGGTCAATTATATCGCCGTCAAAATTGTTGTCGCCGCTGTTTCTATACCAGGAAAAAGTAGTTTTGGAAATGAAATTATTGTCCGGGATGTAATGCCAGCCGACCGAAACGACGTTATTTGTAGTAACGTCGCTGACGTTAACGCTGTCGGGATTAGTTCTTTCGCTGCCCGGCACGATATCGACGCCGTCCCTCGAAAAGATTCCGTTCACGACAAACTTATGTTTGCCGAAAGGTCCGAAAGCAAGTTTCACCTGCAGGTCTTCGAAAGACGGAAATGATGAATCGTCTGTTATCAGACCGGACTTTCTCGCGAAAGGAGCGAGTATGAGGTCGTAATAAGTTCTTCTTGTAGAGGCAATCCAGGAACCGGGAATATTGAACGGATTCTTTCCGTCAAAAATTATATTCGCGCTTGCAATATTAATGTTGGAAATCATACCCAGTTTCTTGTCGGCCGAGCCTTCCCTGTTGGTAACGTCAAGAACAGCGGAAAGCCTGTCGCCGTATTTCGCGGGAAAACCGCCTGTGATAAGGTTTATATCGCTGAGCGTTTCGGGGTTAAACATACTGACGAGTCCGTACAGCCTGTAAGGATTGAAAATTTCGACTTCATCCATAACGATTAAATTCTGGTCGGGGCCCGAGCCTCTGACCACGAGTTGAGAAGTGAAATCGTTCGGCGAAGTTACGCCCGGAAGCGATTTCAGCGAGCGCATGACATCTTCAAGTCCGCCGGGAAGGACTTTAATACTGAGAGGAGGAAGGTTGAACCAACTGGTACGGAGGTCGTTCTGGCTCTGCTTCTGGTTTCCTATGACTTCTATCTCCTCAAGCGAAAAAACTTTTTCAGTAAGAGTGATATTAAAAGATTCGTTCTTTACGAACGAGAGATTATCTTCGTCGAACTGCACGTAGCCGTCGAGCACGGCTGTCAGTTTGTACTTCCCTTTCGGAAGTTCCATCGAATACTCTCCCGATTGATTTGTTTTGTCCCTGTACACATCCGACGTAGTTTTATTCAGAACGGATACGGAAACCCCCTGAAGTTTTTTGTCTTTTTGGTTTACGACAATCCCCTTCAAAACAACCCTGTTCGAATCGGACTGCGAAAATGCAAAACTGCATGACAGGAACAAAAGAAGTAATATGTATAAAAATTTTTTCGGCAATTACAGGTTCTTCATTAAATGACAGTAAGCATAATGGTTTTCGTCTCCGTATTTTTCCGGGAAAGTTTTTTCACAATCGGAAATCTTAACCGGGCATCTCGTATGAAAAGCACATCCTCCCGGCGGATTTACAGGATTCGGTATTTCGCCTTTAAGTTTAATTCTCTCGCGCCTGAAACCCGGTTCCGGAACAGGCACCGCGTCGAGAAGACTTTTCGTATAGGGATGATACGTGTTTTCGAACAATTTGTTCTTATCGGAATACTCCGTAACTTTTCCAAGATACATCACGGCGATGTAATCTGATATGTGTTTAACGACGGACAGGTCGTGGGAGATAAACAGATACGTAAGGCCGAATTCCGACTGCAGTTCTTTCAGAAGGTTGATAATCTGCGACTGGATTGAAACGTCGAGCGCTGAGACAGGCTCGTCGCAGACTATAAATTCGGGCTCGACTGCGAGCGCTCTGGCTATCGCGATTCTCTGTCTCTGTCCGCCCGAAAATTCATGCGGATATTTGTTTATGCTGTTCCTCGTAAGACCCGTAACGTTTAGCAATTCGAAGCACTTCTTCCGGGTATCGGCGGACGATTTTTCCGAATGGAATTTAATTATCTCGGTAAGAATATCTCCGACTGTCATCCTCGGATTAAGTGAAGAATATGGGTCCTGAAATATAATCTGGAATTTTTTTCTGAACTTGCGGAAGTTATTCTTATCCATTCTCAGCAAATCAATCCCGTTATAAATGACTTCACCTTTTTCGGGTTCGGTAAGTCTTAAGATACATCTGCCGAGAGTCGATTTTCCGCAGCCTGATTCGCCGACAAGACCGAGTGTCTTGCCTTTATAGACATCCAGAGAGACATTATTGACGGCTTTAAGCCGTAACTTTGACGCCCTGAAAAGCCCTTCTCCGGCGGGAAACTCCTTTGAGATATTTTTTATTGAAAGATAAACTTTATCCACGGATAAAATTAAACAAAATCGCAGGCTTAAACAACCGACAACAACCCGGAAAAATCGATGCAGATTATTTTTTGGTTATTCAGTAACAATAAATCTTCAGAAAAGTCCTTTTTTTCTCTTTCTCCATACAGGCTTAATATTTTCGCAGCAAAGGGTAATATTAATATCAGATTTGCCAAGACACGAAGGGCAAACTTTCTTCGAAAATCCATAATCCTCAAAAAGCGGGTCGGAGGTGTAACCGCAGCCGCAAAAATCACAGGTTCTTTCTTCCGGGTGAAGAAGCGGCGGATTAATTTTATAAGGCATGCTGTAGGCGGTAATTGCGGATTTTTTATAATACCCTGAAATCTTTTTTTCCCCGCATTCTTTACAAACGGGGACGACGAAATTATCCAGCGATTCTTCGCCCGCTTTCATTTCACCGCAAAGAAAACAGGACATCAAAGGCGCTCTCTTCACTGAGATTGTTATTGACTGAGCGCCGAAAGTCGATAAGAATCCGTTCTCATGTTTATTAGAGAAATTATATCCAAAACTTCCCTCATGTATATATTTATCTGTGAAATCCGCCATTTCGCAGAATACGAATTGCAAATCCGCGCCCCTTCCGATTCTGACATCAAAGCCCGCTTCTTTCATAAAATTTTTCAACTCGGAAGGCCTGTACCAGTACTGGAAAAAAGGGACTTCCTGTTTCCTGTAAAGAATAAGTTTCTTTATTAAATTTTTAACTGATGTCTTTAAATTCCTGTATATTATATAGAAAGATCTGGAAGGAGTAGAAATGACAGCGACTCCGCCCGGCTTCAGAACCCTGTATGCTTCGGAAAGCGCTTTTTGCGGACCTTCTATAAAATGCTCGACTACACCGAGCGAAATATAACCGCTTAAAGAGTTATCGGGATAGTCCAGATTAAGGACATTGCCCCTGACAAATTTCGCGTTGAATCCGTTGTCTGAAGTCCATTTGTTCATGCCGTCAGTAACGGGTCCCGAGAAATCCACGCCTTCGATATCTATTCCCATTCTCGAAAAATAAAGAACATATCTTCCGAGACCGCTTCCTGCTTCGACAGTTTTACCGTATCTTGGCGTAAATTTCGAAATCCATTGTCTTAGGCCGAAATAATCCCACATACGGATTTCCGAATCGGGAGTAAGTTCATCCCATTCGCTCGTCCAAACGCCTTCATCCTGTCCGATACTTATCTTCATAGAATAATTTTGCACAAATTAAGTAATAATCGCTTAAGAAAAAACCTATAACTGCCCGGTTCCGACCCCGTAAACAATTTTTTTCTTTTCATTAAATCATTAAATCTCTTATATTTAAAATTTGCAATTCAATCCGGGAACAATGAAAGACAGATTCACTACCATTTTTATTGTCAGCAACGATAACAGGGATACGGATTTTTACACTGTTCACACAAAACATGTGGAAAGATTCAGAAAATACATCACTGCCGCCGCTGCATCCCTCACTGCCATACTGCTTACCTGTCTAATACTGTTCATACTAATAGCAACGGCGCGAAACGAAATCGGCAGCCTCAACCAGAAGATTTACACTCTGAAAAACGACCTGAAACTTCTCGACAGTCTCGAAATAAAAAAGAAAGTGGAGAATATCGAGAATAATATAAACGACATCAACAAGTATCTGTACGAAAGAGGCGTGTTCAAGTACGAGAACGCGGGAGGACCTGCCGACCAGTCGGCAAATACTGACGCGAACATTTACGGCTTCTATCAGGACAAAACCGACCTGATTCTAAAATCCATAAAGAACGTCCCTATAGGCTTTCCTCATACGGGAGAATTTAAATCATACTTCGGATACAGGGCTAATCCCTTCAGCGGAAGGGGTTCCGAGTTTCACAAGGGTCTCGATATAAAAGGAAATGTCGGCGACCCCGTAAAATGCACGGCTTCGGGCATAGTAGAGAAAGCGGAATACGACGGCGGCTACGGAAAGTGCATCGTTATAAATCACGGCAACGGGTTGAAGTCGGTGTTCGGGCACCTGTCCGAGTTCAAAGTTAATCAGGGAGACAAAGTAAACGCCGGAGACTTAATCGGACTTGTAGGTTCTACAGGAAGGTCGACAGGCCCGCATCTGCATTACGAGATAAGGTACAGAGAAGAAAGCATAGACCCGCAGTATTTTTTAAACTTAAAAAACTAAATCAAATGTTCGGAAAAAAGGAAAATGAAAACAAACCGGCCGATAGCGGTTCCGCAAATTATCGTTCAGCGCCTTCAACACAGATAAGAACGCTAATCAGCGAGGGATGCAAGTTCGAAGGAAATCTCTTTTCGCCGGCGTACACAAGAATTGACGGAATAGTCAGAGGCAATCTAACGGGCGAAAGCGGTCTTATAATCGGCGACAAGGGTTCTATCGAAGGCGACATTACGTCGATAGAGGTCTCGGTTTACGGACTCGTAAAAGGAAACGTTAAGGCTCATAAACTCGAAGTAAAAAAAGGCGGCAAGATTTACGGTGATATCGTAGTCGATCATCTGGCGATGGAGCACGGCGCTGTTTTTATCGGTCATTGCAAGATGAATGAGAATTCCGCTCCGAACAATACTGACGAGGCGTTTGACCTGCCGGAAGACAAAGCAAAACAATAATCGCGATTTAATAATTGATTAAGACTGTAATAAATGAGATAGCATCCGTAGCCGGATTTCTCTGGGATAAAGGCTGGGCGGAGAAAAACGCAGGAAACATCTCTGTTAATCTGACCGGCGAAGTAGAGCCGCCCGACCCGAGCATATACTCATGTAAAATTGCACGAGGCTACGACTCGCTCGCGGGCAATGTGATATTAATTACAGCGTCAGGTTCTAAAATGAGGGATATAAAGGAATCCCCTCTCAGGCATATTATTATTCTTGTTTTTGACGAATCGGGTACGAGGTTTTCAAAACTGAAACTGAACAGCAAGTACAATCTTTTCTCGACTGAGGATATTCCGAGTTCCGAACTGCCAGTACATCTCGCGATACATAACACGCTTACGGGAATGAACAGCGGATTAAAAACGATACTGCATACTCATTCCACGGAACTAATTACATTCTCGCATCTTAAAGAATGCACGAGTGAGAACAAGATGAACAGAAAACTGAGGGAAATGCATCCGGAATTCGGATTGTTCATTCCCGAGGGAATCGGACTGATAAGGGAGCAAGAATCGGCAAATGAGAAGATAGCGGCGGAAACGGCGGAAATGTTCAGGACAAAGAAAATCGTTCTCTGGAAAAAACACGGAGCGATTGCGGCGGCCGAGACGCCCAACAGCGCTTTCGATTTAATTGACATCGCATCAAAAGCCGCGAAGATTTTCTTATTGTCAGGGGGAAGAATCACGGGAGTTTAATCCTGAAGTTTCCTTTTTGATATTACCGGTTTCCGAAACCGAAATAAGGACTATTTCCATTTTAAAAATTTTTTCATGATGTTATTTTAAGTTATGACACAACAGGAAATACTTGAAATATTCAGGCTTACCGGAGCCTTGTTGGAGGGACATTTCATACTCACGTCCGGTTATCACAGCCCGCATTACTTTCAGTGCGCGAAGGTATTACAGTATCCCAAGTACCTTACGGTCTTTTCGAAGATTATCGCTAAACATTTCGAGAAGGACGAGATAGACGTTGTAATCAGTCCTGCAATCGGAGGCATAGTACTCGGGACCGAAGTTGGAAGAATCGTGAATGTCAGGACAATCTTTGCCGAACGTGAAAACGGCAGGCTTACGTTAAGAAGAGGTTTCAGCCTCACGCCCGGGCTTAAAGTTCTCGCTGTGGAAGACGTCGTCACGACAGGCGGCAGTGTTTTCGAACTGATTGACATAATAAAAAACGCGGACTGCATACCGGCAGGCGCCGGTTTTATAATAGACAGGAGCAACGGAAAAGTCGATTTCGGCACGAAACAGATTTCGCTGGCAAAATTTGAGGTTGTAAAATATCCAGCCGATGAAATACCAGACTGGCTTGAAAGCATTCCGGTCACGAAACCGGGAAGCAGAAAGTCTTAATTTTAACATTTTGCGGCATTGAAGATTCGTTTTGAATTTCAATTTTTGGAACCTGAAAAAAAATAATAAATTGAAAATTTCGTATCACTTTCCGGTTAAGACATAATTCCATCAGTAAATATTTATTCATTAATATCTGCTTCGACTTCATTTCCGTACTATTTTAAAAATTAAATATTGAATAAACCGTATATTTAGTTCATTTATTCCGGTATTCAACACAGAAAAGACTTCAGGCGATTTATTAATTCATTTTGTTTAGGGTTTTAACTTACTATATTTGTACAGTAGTTATGAACCCTTCGATACGAAATCTATATATTGAAAAACTGACAGGCTGCAATTACACGTGTTATAATAAAATTCAATACGAAGGCATTTCATTCCCAAATTTTAAAATAATTCCCCGATATACATACTATGAAAAAGAAATTACTGATCAGAGACCTGACGTTAAGGGACGGACAGCAGTCGTCATTCGCTACAAGAATGACACAGAAGCAGATAGACAAAGTATTACCATACTATAAAGACGCCGGCTTCTACGCCGCGGAGGTATGGGGCGGCGCCGTTCCGGATTCGATAATGCGTTATCTTAATGAAGACCCCTGGGACAGACTTGAAAAAATCAGGGACGGTTTCGGAGGCAAGACAAAGCTTACCGCGCTTTCAAGAGGAAGAAATCTTTTCGGATATTCCCCTTATCCCGAGGATGTAATCGAAGGATTCAACAGGCTTGCCATAAAAGGCGGCATCGATATAATGAGAATATTCGACGCGCTCAACGATCTTGACAACATGCAGACTACAATCGACTATGTAAAAGCGAACGGCGGTCTCGCGGACTGCGCGGTCTGTTACACGGTCGACCCAATGTTCACTTTCGCCGACAGGGTAAAAGGAATGATTTCCGGCAAGAAGGTTCCGCCGAAAATTTTCACAGTCGACTATTTCGTAGAAAAGTGCAAAAAACTCGAGAGGATGGGAGCCGATATCATCTCCATTAAAGACATGGCTGGACTGATTCCTCCGGGTGTCGCGTCGCCGCTAATTAAAAGGCTTAAAAGCGAAATAAAAATTCCCATCGACCTGCACACGCACTGCACGCCCGGTTACGGACTCGCATGCGTACTGGTCTCGATAGTAAACGGCGTGGATATAGTCGATACCGTAATCGGAAATTTCGCTGGCGGACCCGCCGCGCCTGCATTCGAACTCGTACAGATATTCTGCGACAAACTGGGAATAGATACAGGAGTTAATCTCGAGCAGGTAACGAAGATAAACAAAGACCTTTATACAATAAGAAAAGAACTCGACAAGTTCGACGAGATGAAGCAGTTCCCCGTCGACATAGACACCGCAAACTACACGCTTTCAAACGAAATGAATTCTCTATTCGATAAAGCGATTAACGCGGCAAAGAACGACAGAATTGAAGAGACGACAAACCTCTGCCAGGAAATCGAAAAAGCTTACAACTACTGCGCTCCGGACGAAATTGTAAAAGCGGCGCAGATACCGGGCGGAATGTACACTAACATGCTCGCCCAGCTAAAGCAGTTGAAACTCGACCATCTGCTTGAGAAAGTATTGAGGACGGTTCCGAGAGTAAGGCTTGATTCGGGACTGCCTCCTTTAGTTACACCTACGAGTCAGATAGTCGGCGTACAGGCGGTTTACTGCGTTGTCGCGGAAAACAAGGGCGAAGAATTTTACAGCAATAAGTCGACACAGTTCGTCAATCTTGTAAAAGGCGTATACGGTAAAACTCCGTATCCCGTCGACCCTGATTTCAGGGAGGAAATCTGCGGCACAAAGGAAGAAACGCCGTACGATGTTTCGAAATACAAAAAGCAGGATAATCCCGCGCTGCCTGAATTCGAAGACGTGAAACTGGCGAAGAACGAAAAAGAGGAATTGCTTCTGGAACTTTTCCCGGCGGTCGCGGCAGGGTTCCTGAAGAACAAGCGCGAAATCGAATACAAGAAAATGCTGGCGGAAATCAAGGCGGTTGAGGAGATTGAAGTCAGGAAAATCCACGAAGAAGCAGAGAAGTACAATCAGCTTACTTCGGACGAAAAGAAAGCCATACTTCTTGACGGGCTTTACAGCAACTGGTAATAAGGATTCATAATTATAATTGAAAAATTTTAAACACTTAATGGAGTAATAATGTCAATACACGATAAGATCAAAGAGTTGACCGAACTTCGTGACGAAGCAAGGCTGGGCGGCGGCGAGAAAAGGATAAAGGCCCAGCACAGGAAAGGCAAACTTACCGCGCGCGAAAGAATCGACCTGCTTCTTGATGACGGCAGTTTTGAAGAATTTGATATGTTCGTTTCGCACCGCTGTATAGACTTCGGTCTTGAGGAAGAGACATATCTTTCCGACGGCGTAGTGACTGGATTCGGCACTATAGACGGAAGGCTTGTTTACGTATTTTCGCAGGACTTCACCGTATTCGGCGGTTCGCTTTCGGAAATGTACGCGCAGAAAATCTGCAAGGTCATGGACATGGCCACAAAAGTCGGAGCGCCTGTTATCGGCATTAACGACAGCGGCGGCGCGAGAATTCAGGAAGGCGTAAAATCGCTCGGCGGTTATGCGGAAATCTTCCAGAGAAACGTGCTTGCCTCGGGAGTGATTCCGCAGATATCCGCGGTATTCGGTCCCTGCGCCGGCGGCGCGGTTTACTCGCCCGCTCTTACTGATTTCATCATCATGTCAAAGCAGACCGGATACATGTTCATAACTGGACCGAAGGTAGTGAAGACCGTTACGGGAGAATCAGTTACGGACGAAGAACTTGGCGGCGCTTACATACACAGCACCAAGTCGGGCGTTTCGCACTTCACCGTGAACAACGAAGAAGAAGGAATCATGCTTATCAGAAAACTTCTTTCTTATCTTCCGCAGAACAATCTCGAAGATCCGCCTCTCTACCCGTGCAATGATCCTATTGACAGGGTTGAAGTATCGCTGAACGACGTAATTCCGGAAACACCGAACAAACCTTATGATATAATTGACGTTGTGGACTCCATAGTAGACGACGGAGAGTTTCTTGAAGTTCAGGCAGGATACGCGCAGAACATAGTTACGGGTTTCGCGCGAATGAACGGAATGCCTGTAGGTATTGTCGGCAACCAGCCGAAGTATCTCGCAGGAGTGCTTGACATTAACGCTTCAAGGAAAGCGGCAAGGTTCGTCAGATTCTGCGACGCTTTCAACATTCCGATTCTCACGCTCGTAGACGTACCGGGATATCTGCCGGGCACGGCTCAGGAATACGGCGGCATTATTTTGCACGGAGCCAAACTGCTTTACGCATACGCGGAAGCGACAGTCCCGAAAATTACAATCATATTAAGAAAAGCATACGGCGGCGCTTACGACGTTATGGGTTCGAAACATTTAAGAGGCGATATTAACTACGCATGGCCGTCGGCTGAAATTTCTGTTATGGGTCCCAAGGGAGCCATTGAAGTTCTTTATTTCAAGGAACTGAAAGAAATAACGGACGAGAAAGAAAAAGTTAAATTCGTCGCCGAGAAAGAACAGGAATACAGGGAAAAATTCGCGACGCCGTACGAAGCGGCGAAATACGGATACATAGACGACGTGATAATGCCGAGCAACACAAGGTTCAGAATCATCAGGGCGCTTCAGTCTCTTGCAACGAAGAAGGCGACCAATCCGGCGAAGAAACATTCCAACATACCATTATAGGAGACGATTACATGGCATTGCTAAAAAGAAAAAAACAGGTAAAGAAAGAAGAGAAGAAGCCCGCACCGAAGCCTCAGGCAAAAAAGAGCGGAACGGAAGAAGAAATAGCGACCGCAATCGCGACGGCTATAGCTCTTTACACTCAGGGTTCTTCGGAAAAAATAGATTCGAAAATGACGATAAAAAGAATTGACAGGCCTTATTCACCGTGGAGTTCGAAGATATACATGATGAGAAAATGGCCCCGTTAAATTAAAAGTTTAAAAAAATGAAAAATTTCAAATTAACGATAAACAACAACAACTACGACGTTAACGTAGTTAGTTTCGAAAGCAATAAGGCGAAAGTCGAGGTCAACGGAAAAGCGTATGACGTTGTCATAGACCATACGGGAGATGCTACAAAGACCCCGACTCTGGTAAGACAGCAGAACCAGCCCTCTACCGATTCGACAAAATCGACCGCGCTTACGAGCAGCCCCTCGGAAAAGAAAGGCGCGGGTGTAATCAAGTCTCCCCTGCCCGGGACAATAATAAAGGTATTCGTGAAAGTCGGCGATACCGTAAAAGTGGGGACCAACCTTCTTACATGGGAAGCCATGAAGATGGAAAACAATCTGACTTCCGACAGAGAAGGGACAGTCAAGATTGTTAAAGTGAAACCCGGCGATAATATACTTGAAGGCGACGTACTGATAGAAATAGAGTAACGGTTAAATAATTGTTTAATGAAGCGGCGCGGGCAACTGCGCCGCTTTTTTTATTTAAAAAAATAGATTTGTAATTCTACGCGTAATTTGATATTTTAATAAAATTTATTGAATTTTTTTAACTGATATGAAAATTAAAAGCACTTTTTTCATTCTCTTCATTCTAATTTCAGCGTATTCCTTCTCGCAGACACCGCTGCCTGATTATTCGAAACTGCCGTCAGTGGTGACGCCTAAGCCGGGATTTAATCCTTCGCCAATGGGCACAACGAGCACGATAACCACATCAGCGGCCGGTTATGACAACATTTATCTCGGCACTGATTTCGGCGAGCCGTATGTTGTGATAAATCCGAACGACCCGCTGAATGCCGCGACAGCGTTCAATATAAGCACGGGTTACTACGTTACGCTTAACGGACTTGACTGGAACAAAATTGGCGTATCGTTTCCGAGCGGTTCAGCAATCGGAGACCCCGTTCTCACTTACGACAGTCTCGGCAATCTTTACTACCTTCAATTGTATCAGATAGGCTCGTTGTACGGATCATGGGTGACAAAATCCACTAACAAGGGAGTTTCATTTCTTACTCCTGTATCCGCTTACTCTTTTAATAACGGACTCGGAGATAAACCGTGGATGGCGGCGGATCAGACCGCAGGTCCGTATTCAAATTACCTTTATGTCGGCTGGAGACAGTTCGGCTCAACAGGAATGAGATTTGTAAGAAGTACTGACGGCGGACAAACATTTTCGTCGCCTATCTCATTAAGCGGCGACCAGGGCGCGTATGTTTGTATCGGCGCAAACGGAAGCATCTCGGGCGGATGCGTTTACATGGGATGCACGAATTCAAATACTATTAGAGTTTATAAATCAACCGACGGCGGAGCGTCTTTCGGCTCGGGTGTTGTAGCCGTGAACGCTATTTCAGGACCCGGTACTATATGTGCAGGTAGGTTCACCGTTAAGAACTGCATCAGAACGGATTATTTCCCGAGGATGGCGGCGGACAACAGTTTCACACCGACGCGGGGTAATGTTTACGTCACTTACGCGGCAAATCCCGGAACCGCTGACAAAGCCGACGTTTATTTTGCGCGTTCGACAAACAACGGAGCGAACTGGACAGTGCCCGTACGCGTCAACGACGACAACACGACGACAGACCAGTGGATGCCCTGCATCACAGTAGATAAAAATTCCGGCAGGGTTTACATTACATGGTTCGATTCAAGAAACGACCCGTCGGGCAATCTGCTTACAGAAATGTGGGGTACATATTCTACGAACGGCGGCGCCAGTTTTGTTCCCAACTACAGAGTTTCAGACGCGCAGATGAACCCGAACAGCCTGGCAGTCGGTCAGCCGGG
>JAJTBN010000327.1 GCA_021286895.1 Bacteroidota bacterium
CCGAGATGGCAAAATGTTTATTTAAAGGTTCAAAGAAAACCTCGAATGAATACGGTTTCTGCGACTCCGCGACACCCGAATAAATTTCCAGATAAGGCGGATTCTCTGTACCGTATAGTTTAGTAGCGAGCACATTAACCGCTTTACTCTTATCGATGCCGAGAATCGCCGAAAAGTTGCTGTTGACGTCGAGGATTCTGTAATCAACGGCTTTGCCATTCGAATCGTAAACCATTTCATGGAGGGCAATACCTTCGAGTGTATTTTCGAAGAGTGACCTGAATTTCGCTTCTCTGCTGAGCAATTCCTCTTCCTTGATTCTTTCCTCTGTCCTGTCTCTGAAGACCAGAACAACGCCGATGACTTCATCTTTCGCGGTCTTAATAGGCGCGCCGCTGTCCGCGATAGGCGTACGTTTCCCGTCTTTTGAAATTAAGATTGTATGGTTCGCAAGTCCGACTATCAGCCCATCTTTAAGCACTTTATTTACAGGGCTTTCCATTTTGCCCTGAGAATCTTCATTAATAATCATGAACACATCATCGAGTTTTTTCCCTTCGGCTTCATTTTCCTTCCATCCCGTAAGGTTCTCGGCAACATTATTCATTCTCTGAACAAGACCTTTTTCATCAGTTGTAATAACACCGTCGCCAATGCTATAGAGAGTAGTGCGGAAGAGAAGTTCCCTACTTCTGAGTTCATCTTCGGCTTTTTTACGTTCGGTAATATCGAGACCCATAGCGTAGAGGTACTCGACATCGTCAATAGTAATAAGTTCTCTTGAGACAAGCATTGTCCTTGTCTCCCCTGCTTTAATCTTCAGTTCAATCTCTCGGTTTTTTACGGACTTATATTTTCTTATTTCATTTATAATGTCATTAAACTGTTCTTCGGAATAAATTCCGAGTTCGTACGGAGTTTTACCCAATGCTTCATCTCTTGAAAAACCGAATGCCTTTGTCCATGCCTCATTAATCTCAATCATACGATGGGTATCGAGATTCACGATTGTGAGCCAGGCGGGGTTATTATGGAAAGAAATCGCGAATCGTTTTTCGCTTTCCACGAGCAAATCGTGCGCTCTCTTCTTCACGGTGATATCACGGATTATTGATTGTACGAATTTATCGCCGTTGATTTCAATCGATCTTGAACTGGATTCTACCGGGAAAACCGTTCCGTCTTTTTTCAGTCCAAACGTTTCGAAGATATGTCCGTTTTCATGCGTAACATGGTCGATATATTCCCTCAGTTCCTGTTTCTTCTCATCAGGCTGCAGGTCAGTAATATTCATTTCGAGAATTTCTTCCTTAGGATATAAATACAGAGAAACGGCTCTTTCGTTCGCGTTCACAATCTTTCCCGAAAGGTTTGTCATAATGATAGCGTCGTTTGCGTTTTCAACGACATACTTATAATTATCAGATATTGATTTCTTTTCGGATTCTACTTTGTAAAGTTCTTCAAAATATTTCGCGCGTTCTTTTTTGTAATTATAAGAGAACACGTAAATAAAAATAAGGATGATAAGGAACGTGATGCCGACGAACCACATTGTAATATCATTAAGTTCCGAATATGCTTCATTCCTGTCGATTTTGGCAATCAGGTACCAGTCAGAGTCCTTGATTTTCGCGCAAAAACAGAGTACATCAACGCCTCGGTAATCCAGACCTTCCACAAAACCTTCTTTGCCGTTCAGCGCCTGAATAGCGATAGCATCAGTCTTTGATTTATCAACTTTGAAATTAAGAGCCGCGTTATCGATATAACGCAAATGGCTCAGGTAA
>JAJTBN010000073.1 GCA_021286895.1 Bacteroidota bacterium
CCACGGGTTTATCTTCCACGGGTTTATCTTCCACGGGTTTATCTTCCACGGGTTTTTCTATGGGTTTATCTTCAATAGGTTTTTCTTCGATAAGTTTTCTTACTGCTTCCGAATGCTGGGTCAGTTCGTTCCTGTATTCGGGATTTAATTCGATTGCCCTGAGCCAGTCCTGACGGGCACGCTCAGTATCGTTAACCGACTCGAAATAAATGCTCCCCCTGTTGAAGTAAGCGTTCGCGTAACCCGGATTGAGTTCGATTGCTTTGTTATAATCCCTGACTGATTCGTCAGTCTTGCCAAGGCAGTAGTATATGTTGCCCCGGTTATTGTAATACTCGGCGGAATTCGGACTCAGCATTACCGCTTTATTCGCGAACTCCAGGGCTTCTTCGCACAGGTCGAGTTTTCTGAGGCATGCGGAATAATCGTTATTCGCTTTGTCAGAATCGGGATTGTAATCAAGGGCTGCCTTGAATTCACGCGCGGCATTTTCTATTTCAGATAGTTTAAGATGCGTTTTCCCTTTTTTGTAGTGAAGAACGGAGATATCCGCTGCCGGTATTTTATTCATGACTGCAGTATCAACGGCATTGCCGTAACACTCGGCAGCCTTCTTATAGTCTTTTAATGCGGCAAGACAACCTGCTTTCAGCTCGTATATATTCTCGTTGTTAGGTTGTTGACTTATCAGTTTGTCACAGAGTTCAATGGCAAGACCATAATTCTTGTTTTCTATTTCTTTAAGAATATTTTCTACGAGGTCGCTCATATAATGAATTTGCAAAAAGTTAGTTATTAAAATATTAAAGAAAAAGGTCGAAATTCCTTTAAGATTATATATAATAAGCATAGATTTAGTTTCCTTTTCTTAAAACACGGCATATATATCTGACTGACAGAAAATTAATAATGAATCTTGCCGGTCCTGCTGTCCTGCAGACCGTCGTAAGGTCTTTGTTTGTAATCGTTGACGCTTTCTGGGTGGGAAAGACAGGCAGTGTACCGCTTGCAGCGCTGACTTCGGCAACATTCCTTGTGTGGGGATTCCTCGCGCTCGGTGAAAAAATTGCTGTGGGGACAAACTCGCTTGTTTCTCAGGCTTCGGGAGCGGGAAACTCCGACCTCGCAAAGCGCATATCTTCGTACAATCTCGTGAACACACTGCTTTTCACGATATTGCTGAGCGCCGTTCTGATACCCGTGCTGCCTTTGTTTTATTCCCTTATGAATATCGGCGGCGAGCAGGAACTGCTTTGCAACAGGTATCTTGTTACACTGCTGGCCGGTTTTCCGTGCATCACTCTTCTTTCGACGACCGCGGCAATCTTCAGGGGATACGGCGACACAAGGACGCCGTTTTTACTATTCCTCCTCGGTGTTACACTAAATTTTTTTCTTGCTCCGCTTTTCATATTCGGTTACGGCTTCGTTCCCGCGATGGGAATTTCAGGCGCAGCGCTATCGACACTGGCGGCATTCCTGTCGGCTTTTGTTGCCGGGCTTGTAATTCTGAAAAAGAGAAATCTTGTCAACAATATATTTTCCTACAGGTTTGACTTTGCGATAATAAAGGAGACTTTCAGGATAGGTCTTCCCATAGCGCTTAACGGCGTGGGTTTTTCACTCATATACGTTTTTGTCTCGCGGTTTGTCATGGATTACGGCGCAGAGGCGATTGCCGCGCTCGGAATCGGTCACAGGTCCGAGTCGCTGGCATATCAGATTACTGTTGGCTTTTCACTTGCAAGTTCGGTACTGGTCGGTCAGAATATCGGAGCAGGCAATCCCGATAGGGCGGAGAAACTGGCATGGAAGATTCTCGGATACGCGTCCGTAATGATGCTCATATACGGAACCCTGATGTTCGTTTTTTCTGAAGAGTTCGCAAGGTTCTTTATAAATGACGCGGGAGTGATAAAAATATCTTCCGTTTACAATAAGATAGCGGCATCCGTCATGGTTTTTTCTGCGGCGGAAATAATACTTTCCGGAGCGTTTTCGGGAGCCGGAGATTCGCTGCCGCCGGCTATTGTCGGGCTTCCTGTGAATTTCCTGAGGATTCCTCTCGCGGCGGTATTTGCTTCGCTGTGGGGGCTTACGGGAATATGGATAGCGATATGCTCGACAGTCATATTAAAAGGAATTATAATAGCCGTCTGGTTTAAAAAAGGCAAATGGAAGAATAGAAAACTTGTACTGAAATAAAAAAAGCCGTCACAAGACGGCTTTTTTACAAATACTTTTTTGATTAATAATCCAGATTCGGATCTACATCGCACTTAATAGTAAGAACTTTCTGAGGGTTCTGCGGGTCGTTTGAATAAACGATAATCGTTTTTTCCTGATGTCCCTCTCTGCCCTGTGTGCTGAAGTTCACCTTTATCTCGCCGCTTTCGTTCTTCGCGTAATCGGTTTTCTCTCCGACCGTCGCGCCGGTGCATCCGCATGATGTCTGCACTCTTTCGATATTAAGATTCGAGTTTCCCTTGTTCGTAAACTTGAAGTTATACTGAAGTTCCGGGCCTCTGGGAACATTGCCGAAATCATGGCTGTCTTCCTTGAATACAATTTTCGGCGCTTTGAGCGAGGCTGTGAGTTTTGAGTTGTTCAAGACTAAAAACAACACCGCGGCTATTACCGCAATACCTACTATAAAGTATGATGTCTTGCCTGTTTTTGAGTTTAAGAAATTACTCATAAAATATATCTCCTTTAAAAAATTAAACTTGTTCCGGCGACGTCTGCTTGTCCTTCGGCTTTTCGCTGAAGAGGTACAAAATAACCGTGCCTGCAAGCATGAAAAAATCCTGTATTATTCTGAACAGAATATCGCCTTTTGAAGACGATTCTTCAAGTGAAAAACACCCGCAGCTTATATCGAGTCCTCTGGCGTATGCAGAAATCAGCGCGATAAGAAAAATGACTATGGATGCAGTTGCCAGCAGCGAAGTGCTTTTCCTGAAAATGCCGAAAATCAGCAGTATTCCGACAAAAAACTCTATCCAGGGCATAATAATCGCCTGAAGGTTCACGAGCGAAACCGGAAGCATTTCATAACGGAGTATCGCTTTAGCGAAATCCCCGGGGTGAAAGAGTTTTGCGAATGAGGCGTAAATAAATAATATGCCTAAAATAATACGCAGAGCCAGATGAAAATATTTATTTTCCAATAATTCTTTCATATCACCTCCTCTCCACCGGATTTCCGGCGCTTTCCCATTCCTTAATGCCGCCTTTATAAATGCTTACGTTATTGTAACCGAGTTTCGCTATTTCATAAGCGAGGTCAATGCTAATGTCGCATGTACCGCCGTTGCAGTAAACCACGATGATTCCGCTTTTACCGTATTTTTTCATGACCTCTGTTTTTTCAGGAATGCTTTTTCCGTAAAAATCGTGGTAAGGTAAATTTATCGCGCCTTTTACGTGCAGCGTATCGTATTCCTCTTTAGTTCTCGCATCGATAAAAAGCGCCCTTCTGTCGAATAATTGTTTAGCCAGACCGAGACTGATGTTTTCCGGCTCTATAAATCCCTGTTTGTTTTTCTTGCCGCTGAAAAAAAGCTGATTGGGTTTCGATGTCGTATCGAACGGGTCGTTAATAAATTCCCCGATATTGTTTTTGGAAGTTGTATCCTGCTTATAAATATTTTTTTCCATGAAGAGCGGTATGCCCTTTGGGTTGATTCCGTTGGCTATGAATGCCGCCGCCACCGATATAACCAGGATGCCGATTATTTGTTTTGCGATTTTCATTGAACAAAAATAAACACTATTTCAATATTAAAAAACTCAATTATCGAATAAAGTATTGTCGCCTGTCTTGCTTTTTTTTGTAATGCCGAGATGCTTGTAAGCGAGAGGCGTAGCTTCGCGTCCTTTCGGAGTGCGCTTGATAAATCCCTCTATCATTAGGAAAGGTTCATACACATCCTCGATAGTCCCTGTGTCCTCTCCGAGCGACGCCGCTATCGTCGAAAGTCCGACAGGACCGCCGTTATGCTTCAGTATGATTGTCTCGAGTATTTTCTTGTCGATTGAATCGAGGCCGAACTCGTCGACGCCGAGAGATTCGAGCGCGTAAAGGGCAATCTTTTTGTCTATCGTTCCGTTGCCTTTCACAATCGCGAAATCCCTTGTCCGTTTGAGAAGCCTGTTGGAGATTCTCGGCGTTGCGCGGCTTCTTCTCGCGATTTCGAACGCGCCCTCGTCCGTGATTTTAATGTTCAATATCCGCGCCGAGCGGTTTACTATTTCGACGAGATTTTCCGTCGTATAATAATCGAGGTGGCAGTTAATACCGAATCTGTCGAGAAGAGGCGAAGAAAGCAGCCCCTGTCTTGTCGTCGCTCCTATAAGCGTAAATTTTTCAAGTTTGATTGGAATGCTTCTTGAAGCCGGACCTGAATCGATGATAATATCCAGTTTGTATTCTTCCATCGCGGAATAAAGAAATTCCTCTACGGTCTTTGGAATTCTGTGGATTTCATCTATAAAAAGAATCTGTTTCTCTTTCAGTTTTGTCAGCATCCCAGCGAGATCCCCCGGTTTTTCTATAACGGGTCCGGATGTGCTGATTATATCGGCGTTAAGTTCGTTCGCTATTATGTTGGCAAGCGTCGTCTTTCCAAGTCCCGGAGGACCCGTGAAAAGCACGTGGTCGAGGGATTCGTTCAGTTTTTTTGCGCTTTCTATGAATACTTTTAGGTTTTCCTTAACTTTTTTCTGACCTGTGAATTCGGAAAACGCCTTGGGTCGAATTAGCGATACAAAATCCTTTTCATCATCGGGCTGTGGCTGCGGGCTGTTTACGCCTTTTCTTTCTTTCATCTGAAATCCATAAAATTTTAATAAAAATAATGCTAAATTTATTCACAAACAAATTATTTATTATGAATGACAACGCGGTCAAAGAGATAGATTTGCTTTTTGTTGCCAGAAGAACGAGATTTCTCGGCATAGCCATACTCGTGGGAATGTTTCTTGTGTTCGTTTTCGGCTTGTTCGTTTCGTATCAGAATGTTAACGAAGAACTGGCGTACATCAACCTCTACAGTTTTATATTCTGCGCGGTCCTGTGCGGCGCTGCTGTTCTTCTTAAAAGAATAATGTTCGCGAAAATCAACAGACAGAATTTCGCAAACCAGTATTTCAACGCGCACGTTATTCCGTTCGCCCTCTGCGATCTCGGCGGCCTTGTCTGCATAATGTCTAATCTGTTTGTAAATAATAATATTATTTACGCGGCGGCAGGCTTTCTTCTCACTGCGGCTGTCATGATTTATAATTTCCCGAAGGACAGCGACTATTCGCGGCTCGGGTTTTAGTCTCTGCTTTCATACCCGAATTTTGCTTGTATTATTGCCGGAAAATCGCAATATTTTATTAACAGAATAAGTTTAAAAGGGGGACGATGTACAGATTATTATCAACCATATTGCTTTTGTTCGTTTCATTTCTTCTTTTTGATTCATGCAAGGAAAACGCCGTCGAAGTTCCTCATCCGCCAAGAGAAGTCTCCATGACGTTAAGCGGCACGCTCGCATTCTGGAATGCCGGCGACGGCTATTCAATAATGGCGGTCGCTGAAGTGCCTTCATTGAACGATTCGAGAAAAGAAGGAATAGATACGGCATCTATTAGCAGCAACGGCGCGTTCACGATAACGCTGCATTCAATTTACGACAAATACTGCAATTACTCCATTAACGTAAGCGAACCGGATTGCGATGTAAACATCAATCCTTCTCCCTATACTATGCGGCAGGCAAAGATAAATTTTGAAATTTATAAGGGCGGCAATTACAAGGGATATGTTACAGGAATAGTGCACAGGGTCGGAAATGACACAGTCGGTACTTATTACGTGAATTATACAGGTTACAGTTCGACGGGCACTGTGACGGGGTTTAAAACATGCGTGAACAACGACACAACCTATACAACTTACTATGAATACAATATCAGCACGAATTCAGGCTGGACAAAAGTTGTTAGAAGCGTCGTTTACAGGGATACAAATTACGTGGCTTATCTCGAATCGAATAACGACCCGCAGTTCGGTACTGTATGGGAATACAGCATGAAATAAAACAGGGGACAATAGCAGGAAAGAAAATAATTCAGGAGAGGGGGAATCAGAGGCGCGGTTACAGGGAAGAAGCATCTTGTCGGCTATGACTCGGTAGGGACGTATGTTCTGACATACCACGCGTACAATACTGCTGCCGACATTACGGGTCATGCGCTGTGTTACAACAATTACGGAACTTATGTAGATACCACATATTCCGTTTTTACGATTAACGTAAACAAGGGCTGGAATACAGTCATCTCAGTCGTGACCTCAAAGACAAACGGACGTACCGAATACCTGGTCCACTGCACCGATTACGGTCTTTCGACAAACTGGCTGTATTACATCAATCCGTGAGAATTAATTAAAATCCGTTTGGCTTTTACTGTTATGCTATATATAGAAATCTTAGAGTTTATGGTAACTGACGGCTACTTTTTTAATAATTTATAATCCTCCCAGATAAATATAGGGATATTATTAATTTTATCGTAGCATGCATTGTTTTTCACTTCTGAAAATGTCCATAGGCCGACAAGTCCGATAATTTTCTTAATATTCTCTGGAGAAGACATTTTGAGTTCATCTTCATTTAATGTCCTGTTGAAAAGTGTAATATTGTCAATAAAAGTAGTGTCTCTTAAAAAACGAGGGTTGTCGTAACAGTCATCTTTGCCAAATACCATAAAAAAGAATTCTCTGGTTATATCGAAATACACATTGCTAATCGTTGTCATTAATTCTCCGTCAACGAATATGCGGCTTATTTTCGATTCGGGATTATAGTCGATGGCGTATCTATGCCAGTTGGTATCCAATTTATAATAAGCGTTGCCTTCGATATAACTGCCCTTTATCTTTCCGTTAGAGAAATAAAACTTCAAACTGTCTGAACCGAGACAAAGAAATGTCAGTGTTGTGTTTAATTTTCCCGGAGAAAATAAAGTTAGATTATCAGGCAGTCTTAATCTGTGTTTATATTTACACTCAAATCCGATTGTAAAAGCAGAATTGCTATTAAGAGGCATTTTATTAAGATGAATTCCTCCCTTCCCTGATGTACGTATATATGAATCTTCGTTCTCTGGCGAATTATAATCTTGACACCGCTTAAACGGTATGTCCAAGGACTTCACCCCCAATCCTGTTAAGTCGGCATTCGCATCGATATTTGTAGATTTATTAAAGGCTACATGCCCGACGGTCTCTTCAAAATCATAGTACATAAGAAGATTTTTATCATCATACTCTTTTTTACGCGTTTTAACATTGACCAAGTCAGAAGGTGATAGGGCTTTATTGAATATTTGTATCTCCGCAAAATAAAAATCATATCCTGTTTTTTCGAATTTTGTATTATAAGAACGGTCTGTCCCAAAAGTTAAAACATCGTCAAACTGCATTATGTTTTCGGATTTAGGCGACTCCGTAATATCATTATTCAATACCAGCCAATATCTTCCTGCTTCATATACAAACGCAAAATAATTCCAATCGTTGATTTTTACTTTATTCCATGTATGAAAGGAAATGCTTGTTCCGGAGTATGATTTAGGCCTGAAAAGAGTCAACTGCAGCGTGGAATCTTTTTCGGAAAATTCCACGTTGAATTTTGTTAGTGTTGCAGTATTGTTTTCCGACTGAAGCAGCATCCTGTTGAAATTATCGGTTTTGAACCAAAAAGAAATTGTGAAGTTATTTCCGAGAACATTTCCGGTTTTTGAATTAATAGTAAATCGATCCTCATTGTCTTTCAGGTGGAGACTGTACCCGCCATTATATGGTCCCGCGTGTGCTTTCAAAGGAATAATCAATTTTTTATCTTTATTCGATTTATCAAACATGATAAAATTAGCGTACTTATCGCCCCCTGAATTTGTAGGCGCGAATTTTATATAAAGCAACTGTTTTATATCGGGATTCACATATTCTGGTACGTCATTTTGATTATTGTCGATACCCCAGAAAACCTCGAAATCGTTTTTATCCCTGCCTTCTAACTCGATTTGAATTGATTCCTTTTTGTCGGCGTTATTCCAAAACGCGATGCGGTGAATAAATTCATCTCCGTAAGCAATTTCACCGAAATCTATTGTGTCCATACCGCCCTTGTCTGAGGTTGTAAATTTCCAGATATCATCTCTATCCGGACTGTAAATAACATTCATATAGTTTGTCGTCTGGGGATATGGCTTATAATTCCTCGGAACCGTTTTCCATATCGTGGTTCCTGATACTGCCAGCAGAACAAAAAATAGTAAAGAATAAAAAACGCCTTTATGCCTGTTTACTTTTTTCTTAGCATAGACGGGCCAGGTGTCGGTTTCAAGCCTGATAACTCTTTTATCAAATATTATGTCTGTAATGTTGTTTACCGGAATAAGTTCTATATTCTTTCGGGGATATTTCTTTTTTAAATCTTTCAATTTTCCGGAGGCTTCTTCGTAATTGCCCGCTGGAATAACAAGAAAATTTACCCAGGAAAAGAATGACGTTTCAATTTTTACGTCGAGTGAAATGTCGGGCAATTTAAGAAGCCTGCCTTCGGCGTCGATTGTTCCTGTGATTGCTGCGTTATTGAAAATTTGAAATTTCTTCCTTGAGTGATTATATTCTAAAAAAGCGGCTGCTATCAATATAGCTGCCCCGGCGCTGAATGAACTTCCTTTGTATATAGCTTTGGCGTCCTCGAACCTTAAATTTATTTGATGCAAATCCGGGTGAATCGCGAAGTTAAACTGTTTGAGGACTTTATTTGCCGTATTAATCAGAATGCTCCTGACATCGTGAATGCCTTCTTCGTGAATATCCGTAATATTTTCAAAATCCGGATTGAGGGCTGAATATTCTTTTCTTCTGTGTATTTCGCATTCAAGTTGTTTTATAGTTCCGAATTTTGGGCTGAAGTCCCCCTGGTTTTCGCTTTCGACAAGCATGATGTTAACTTCTGCGGAAGAATAAGAATCCTTCCTCTTAATGGCGGCATTTATTTTTCTTAATATATCAAAAGCCTTGCTGACGCGGAAAACTTCCGGATTTACAATGTTTTGTGAAACACTCTTTTTCCTTTGCTGATGGTCAGGAATAACGTAATCAAGAGATACTCCTGAGCTTTCAACCTCTTTACTTGCCAGGATTTCCTTTAATATTAATAATCCGTTTTCTGTTTCTCCCAGATAATAGAAAGAAAGAATAAGTTTTATATTTATTATTTCAATAATAGACTGTATCTCGGACTGAATTATTTCATCCCGCTCTGTCTCGCAGGCTTTTATCAGTATTAATTTCGAACTGAGGAATATTCCGGGTTCTATAAATTCGATTACGGAATTTTTAAAAATATTTATCAGGTATTTGAGAAAGTCCGGAATAAACTCCGGGTATAGACGGCGAAGATTGCGTTTGTTCAGAAAGTCGAAGAACTCTGTGATATAATAAAGTTGGTATCTGGGACTGTGAGAGTTTGCTATTTTGTTCTGCGCCTGATTGTATTTTTCTATTACTTCGTTAAGCATAGAAATCAATAAAGGAAAATATAGGACTTCTCGGTAATTAGTAACGAGGGGATTTCAATGATATCCTTATCAATTTTTATTATGTGTTTCGAGTTGCCGCTCAGAATTACGGCCAATAAAAAATCAGCACTATTCTCGAGGTTTAAATAAATAAACCTGTCCGTCTGTCTGTTTTCTATATGCGCTCCGATGTCTGAAATAACAGTAATCGACCCTTCTTTGTTGAGCAAAGTCAGTTTTGTCTTTGGAAGAAGTGCTTTGAAATTAAGTTCTTCAGGATTAAATTTCGAATATTGTCCTATAATAAAATCTCCTGATATATTAGAAACAAAATACTTGTTCAGTTCCGATGAATATAGCGCGACTTCATCGGTATTTAACTCCGATTCGGATATAAGTCTGATATGGATTTCTTCATCGAGTTTTTTTGTGAATTTCAAAGCATATTTCCCGTCCAGCGAAAACAGGAACTCGGATTTGAAATTTCCTGAATCACTCCCAGAGCTTTCGGCTGCTAATTTTAGGGCAGGCAATTTTTCCCTCTCCGGGTATTCAGATTTAAGAAAATCAATTATATGCGGTCCGGAATCCGTATTTTCGGAATCCTTTTCGTATGATTTAAGCCTTTCGAAAAGACTGTGTTCATCTCCGAGAACTCCGCTGTCCTGGTTTTCGAGTTCTTCGAATATATAATTATCTTCTATCAATTAAAATTTTCTCCAGTTTAATTTTTTTAAGCACTTCTTGTTCAAAAAGACTTACACAGTATTGAACTTTGTAAAAAAGACTCTTTTCGTCAACGCCAAAATGACGTATCATGAGTTCCCGTACAGAACTTCTCGGATTACCGGTCATAAAATCGGCAACAATGTCATCTATTATAGAATACATGCAGTCACTGAAATTTTGGGACAGGGAATTCTTATTAATATATTTTTCAAGTTTTTCAAAAAAAGTGAATTTTGCTTCTTCGATAATGAATTTTATGCTCAGTGTATCAGTAAAATTATTAGTCCCGGCGCCGCACAATTCGCGTTCGAAGTAATCGGAAATCATGATTTTCTTCATTACCGCTGCCATATCGTGAAAACGGACTGCATGGCAGAAGTTATGCTGCGTATCGAGATTATCAAACATTAGATTTAAAAAAGCAGGAGTGTTATAGATGTATTTTTGTAGATTGATATCAGATACAAGTTTTAACAAATCCTCGGGTGCGGGCGCATCTATCTTGAAATCCACTTTTTTTATCCTGTGCAAATATTTATCCGAAAAATGTATTGAGATGCTGTATCCCAGACTTTTTGCAGTTTCTTTAATATTTCTGTAGATATGATATAAAGCCGGATCATTGTCTTTAAAAAGATTTGTCAGGTTTTTTTGTATAACCGTGTAGACAAAACCCCGTAAATAATCCTCATAATTGTCTTCAGTTATTTTGGATTTATCGGTAAAATTATTTTGAAAGAAATCATGGAATTTAAGGAAAGAACCGTTTTTGAAAACCAGAATTTCGGCAAGCAAATCTATGGCAGCATCTTTGGGGCTCATTTCAAAAGGAAGATAAACCCTATTAATCGAAACGAGAAATCTTAGGTAATTTTCCCCTATTTTCAAAACGAGGGAAATAAAAGTCCCGGCATCCTCTGCTTTTTCAGCCTTAAATCCGTTATTGTAGAGGGAAAACATAATTAAATATAATAAAAAATATTGATTTAGCAAAAGTGAAAATATTTCCCAAAAAATAACAACACGTTTGTATATATAAGAAAAACCTATTAAAAATCAATTTTCTTATAATTTAAACTTATAACGATGAAGATTTCAATATTTGCGCTTTTTTTATTTACTGCCATTATTGTTCTATCTAATTTTTTTGGATGTGCCGCCGTCCAATATGGCGGTGACATAATAAGATCAGGGCAGAAGGAATTTGAAGCAGTATATACACCCGGTATAACCAAGAATGACATTACGGCGCTGAACAATCCGGTAATAGCAGTAAATGGAATAGCCCCAAACGGGCAGGTGTTGATTGGATACTCCTCAGGATCTACAAATTCAAATGTTTATACTGATATGTTTGTCATGGAACTTCTAAAGAAAGGAATCACAGTAAATACGCTTATGCAGGGTACTGAAGATGCAGTAAGAAATCAAAAACTACAAACACTCGACTCCGCCGGTAATCAAATGGTATTTATTGTAAACACCAATTTGGCAGCAAGTTCAAGTATTACGGAGCTTACAACGGGAGGAGAATATGCGAAAGTAGGGATTACCAGTTTCACGCTGAAGATACTATGAATCGATAAATAACCTTATTCCTAAAGATGTCTACTATGGCAGGGATAGGGAAATACTTACCAAGCGTGAAAGGACGAAGAAAAAGACCATGGCTTAAAGAAGGATTTACAACCTGAAGAACAATAAAAATGAAGCGAAGGAAATCTCAAATATTAAAGGGAGTGTAAATAATTTTGTGTAAATGATTAAAAAAGCATAGTAAAGGAAAAGG
>JAJTBN010000074.1 GCA_021286895.1 Bacteroidota bacterium
GCTCTAATCCGTTTGAATCTGTGATAATCCGTGGCATTATAATCTTTTTATTTTTCTGCCACAGATTTACACGGATTACACGGATTTTTATTATTCTTTAATCGTATCTTTGCTCTAATCCGTTTGAATCTGTGATAATCCGTGGCATTATAATCTTTTTATTTTTTCTGCCACAGATTTACACGGATTACACGGATTTTCATAATTCTTCAATCGTGCCTTTGCTCTAATCCGTTTTTATCTGTGATAATCCGTGGCATTATATTCTTTTTATTTTTCTGCCACAGTCCCCGCCTAGAGAATGCGGGGATGACAAAAGAGCCTCACGGATTACACGGATTTTTATTATTCAACAATCTTGCCTTTGCTCTAATCCGTTTGAATCTGTGATAATCTGTGGCATTATGATCTTTTTATTTTCTGCCACTGATTTACACGGATTACACGGATTTTCATAATTCTTCAATCTTGCCTTTGTTCTAATCCGTATGAATCTGTGATAATCTGTGGCATTATAATCTTTTTATTTTTTCTGCCACTGATTTACACGGATTACACGGATTGCTTTTTCCTACTACCGCTCTAATCCGTATGAATCTGTGTAAATCCGTGGCATTATAATCTTTTTATTTTTCTGCCACAGATTTACACGGATTAAATTTTATTATTTCCCCGCTTTAATCCGTTATAATCTGTGATAATCCGTGGCATTATAATCTTTTTATTTTTTCTGCCACAGTCCCCGCCTAGAGTCCGCCGCGGCGGACGGGGATGACAAAAGAGCCTCACGGATTACACGGATTTTTATTATTCTTTAATCGTATCTTTGCTCTAATCCGTTTGAATCTGTGTAAATCTGTGGCGAAGAGAGAATTAATTGCTAACGGCATTTTTTTGTTTTTTTCGCATTCCTAATTTTCTATTTTTGCCCATAAAGGGTTTAACCGCGTATGGAAAAAAAATTCGAGAAGTTCAGAAGGAACACAATCGGCCACAACCAGAGGTACAGAAGCGTTTACGGCGCGCAGAGGCTTATATACGCCGACTGGGTCGCGAGCGGAAGGCTTTACCGCCCGATAGAAGAAAAGATAATGAACGAACTCGGACCGTACGTTGCCAATACGCATACGGAGACGAGCGAGACGGGCACGCTCATGACAAACGCGTACCGTTTTGCACACAAAAAAATTAAGGAACACTGCAACGCCGGAAAGAATGACGTTATCATTACCGCCGGTTTCGGAATGACAACCGTCGTGAACAAACTACAGAGAATTCTCGGACTTAAAAGTTACCTGAAAAAGGAAATGTGCAAGTATATTCCCGAAAAGGAAAAACCTGTTGTTTTCATAACGCACATGGAACACCATTCCAACCAGACGTCGTGGTACGAAACCGAAGCCGACGTTGTCGTAATACCTCCCGGAGATAATCTTTTATGCGACCTGAACCGCCTTGAAGACGAACTGAAAAAATATAAGAACAGAAAGACAAAGTTCGGTTCCTTCTCTGCCTGCTCCAACGTCACGGGCATAATGCCGCCATATCACGAAATGGCCGAAATAATGCACAGGCACAACGGTTATTGTTTCATTGATTTCGCGGCTTCCGCGCCGTACGTTGACATCGACATGCATCCGAAAAATAAAATGCAGTATCTTGACGCGGTGATGTTTTCACCGCATAAGTTTCTCGGAGGACCGGGTTCGTCGGGCGTCATCGTTTTCAACTCAGAACTCTATCACAATTATTCCCCCGACCAGCCGGGCGGCGGGACGGTCGAATGGACAAACCCGTGGGGCGAATACAAATACATAGATGATATTGAAGTGCGCGAGGACGGCGGCACGCCGGGATTCATTCAGGCGATAAGAACCGCGCTCAGCATTGAACTGAAGAGCGGGATGAATACGAAAAACATGGAGAAGAGGGAAAAACAACTTCTTAAGATTGCGTTTAAGGAACTCCGCAGGGTTGACGGCCTGCACATACTCGCCGATGAAATTGAAGACCGCCTTGGTATAATGTCTTTCTACATGGACAACATACATTATAACCTTATTGTCCGTCTTCTCAGTGACAGGTTCGGCGTTCAGGTACGGGGCGGATGCGCGTGCGCCGGCACTTACGGGCATTATCTGCTCGATGTTGACTACAAGCGTTCTAAAAAAATTATAAAACTCATAAACAGCGGGGACCTTTCCCTTAAGCCTGGATGGGTAAGGCTTTCATTGCACCCCACGATGACGAATGAAGATCTGTATATTGTAACGGACGCTCTCGCGCAAATCGGGAAGAACCATAAAAAATGGAAAGAGGATTACATTTACGATAACCGTACTAACGAATTCTACCACAAATCCGGCAGGCATGACGCTGTCGATATTAAGAAATGGTTTGCGCTGAAATAGTTTAATCTCCGCCTGCGGGCATAGAAAGCGTAAAGACAGAGCCTTTGCCTTCCTCGCTTTGAACCGTAATATTTGAATTATTCATTTCTGCAAAGTTCCTGCAAAGAATAAGTCCCAGTCCGGTTCCCTTTTCGCCCATCGTTCCCTTTGATGAATTCGCCCTGTCAATCCGAAAGAGCGTAGGAATAACATTGCCGGAAATGCCGATTCCTTCGTCTTTGACAGATATTTTCAGCGTTCCGTTGCAGGCATCCGAGCATACTTTAACTGTTTTTCCCTGATTGGAAAATTTAACGGCATTCGATAAAAGATTCCGGAAAATCAGTTTTATCATATTGCCGTCGCAAAACACTTCCGTGTTTAACGGTACTTCGTTTACTATTTTTATGTTTTTCGCCGCGGCTATATCCCTTATCAGAAGAATGGCTTCGTTCACGAGCGCGCTGGCGTCGTTCTTTGAAAACACAGGTTTGACGGCGCCGAGCTGAATCCTTGACCATTCCAGAAGATTTTCGAGAAGTTTGTAAGTCGAGGTAGCCGCGTTCTTAATCATGAAAAGCATTCTTTTCTTTTCGGCGTCGTCATAGACGTCGAACGAATCATAGAGCACTTCCGTAAACCCCATAATTCCCGCAAACGGATTTTTCAGGTCGTGGGATATTATGGAAAAAAATCTGTCTTTCGAAGCGTTTATTTCCTTCAGGTTTTTTTCGCTTTCTATGAGTTGTGTTTCTATATGTTTTCTCCGAAGCGCGTTCTCGATAATCTCGCCGAAAAGATTTAGAGTTGTAATTTCCCCCTCGTCCCAGTGTTTCGGTTTCAAATAGCTGTCGAAACCTATGAGCCCCGTAATTTCGTCTCCGGATTTAATCGGTATCATTACTGTTGATTTGGCGTCTGATTCGTTCGCTATTCGTTTTTCCACGAGGCCGTCGGTATGCGCTTCTTTTATATCCTGTATATAGATGTGCGAGTTTTTTTTGAGGCCTGAAAGCAGTCCTACGATATCTTCTTTTTTGATTGCGTTATAGTCTCTGTTATTGTGCTTCACGCCCGGGTCGTACCATTCATGCAGAAGCAAAAAAGAATCCGAACCTCTGTCAAAGGAATAAACATACACATGGTCCTCACCCGAAAATTCCCCGACTAGCTGAACCGCCCTGTCAAGCCCCTCGTCTATCCTTCCCGCGGGAAGGCCGAGAAGATATTCTGAAATTTCAGATATTAGTTTCTGAACCTCGAGACTTGATTTAAGTTTATTTTCTATTTCGTGTTTGTAAAGCGCGATTTCTATGTTGGATTTCAGTTCGCGTTCCTCGAAAGGTTTGATAATGTAACCGAACGGCTGCGTCATTTTCGCCCGGGAGAAAGTGGTTTCGTCGGAAAACGATGTAAGGAAAATCACGGGTATGTCGTATTTTTCCTTTATCATTTCGTGCGCCTGTATTCCGTCAATTGTTCCTTTCAGAACAATATCCATGAGTATAAGGTCGGGTGAAAGCGTGCCGGCTTTCTCTACCGCTTCATGTCCCGTCGCGACTTTGTCCGCCACTTCATACCCGAGAGCGTTCAGCCGGTATGCTATGTCCTCTGCAATAATCTGTTCATCCTCAACGATGAGTATTCTTTTTTTCTTTACGCCTGAATAAGTTATTTCCATGTTAACCTCTTGCAGGAGAAGATGTTTCCTGCCGGTATTTTAATGTTATATTGAATGATGTTCCCCGGGTAATGTCCGTTTCCATCTTGCCGTCGTATTGTTTCACCAGCATGTTCACAAGACGTAGACCGAGGGTTTCCATATTTTCCGGAATTGGTTCTTTGTCTAGTCCCACGCCGTCGTCTTTCAGGCCGATAGCGATATTGTTTCCGTCAGCCTGATTTATTGAAATGCTTATTGTGCCCTTTCTGTTCCCTGGAAAAGCGTATTTCAGGGCATTCGATACGAGTTCATTTACTATAAGCCCTATGGCAACCGATATATCAATGTTAAGAAATAGTTCGGGTATTTGTGTCTCGATTTTTACCTGCGATGTATTGGACAGATAAGAGCGCGCAAGGTAGTCAACGAGGCTTTTTACATAAGAAGAAATATTAAGGGAAGAATAACTTTTAGAACTGTAAAGTTTCTCGTGAATCATAGCCATCGAGCGTATCCTGTTCCGGCTTTCGCGCAGAATTTCGTTAATCTCTTCGTCTCTTACTGTATTGCCATGCAGACTAAGCAGGCTCGAAACGACCTGAAGGTTGTTCTTTATTCTGTGGTGAATTTCCTTTAACAGCGTCTCCCTGTATGTTTTTTCCGCTTCGGTAAGTTCCGCCGTTACCTTATTCACTTCTTCCTGAAGAAACCTGTTGTACTTTCTCTGTGAATAATAATTCTGTCCGGAATAAGCAATTGCCGCAATAAGCATTGCCGACGCCGCAAGGAACCACCATTTCAGATAGAAGGGTTTTTCAATCGTAATTACGGATGAAACCGTTTCCGGGCCGAGTACGCCGTCGGAATTCCTCATTCTCACGTGCAGTCTGTAATCGCCGGGCGCGAGGTTGTTGTAATAGATTTCGTTCGATTGATACAGGACTTCTTTTTTCCATTCTTTATCCTCGCCGTCGAGTTTCCACGAAATTCTATTTTCTTTTTCGTTAATGAACGAGCAGCCGCTTATTATAAAAGATATATCGTTGCTGTTTTCGGAAAGAGATATATCCGCGTCGGAAGCATAACTTATACCCGAAGATGTTATCCTGTTTATTTTCAGCAGGAGGGCTGTTTCATTCGTGCCGTTATTGTCGAGTTCCTCATAATAACAGGACGCGCCGAAGTTTGTTCCAAACCAAATCCTTCCGTTCTTTTCGATGACTCCGCCCGCCCTGTTAAGTTCATTACCGGAAAGTCCGTCTTTTGTAGAATATTTGCGTACAATGCTGCCGTTGTATTTATAAACGCCGAAGTCCGTTCCTATCCACAAATTTCCCGAGCGGTCTTCCATCAACAAATATACGGGTCTTGCTACGGAGTCTCCGTCGTTTAGAATTGCCCTCTGTACTTTTTCTCCGTTCAGTTCAAAAAGCCCCGCGAGCGTACCTATCCAGATTTTACCTTTTCTGTCTTTTTCCAGCGTAAAGACGCTGTTGCCTTCTTTCGTCTGCCCCATGTAATGAGTCGTAACGTTTCCTCTCCTTAAGTAAAAACCTTCAAGAACGGTGGTAAAACCAAGCGTGCTGTCGCCGAGATTGAATGCTTTACGTATTACGTGATTTTTAGGAATGTCCGTATATATCTTCGTACCTGCGTCGTTGTGAATATAAACATTTCCGTTGGTGACAAACCAGAGGTTTTTATCTTTGTCCATTATTACAGACGTCGCTCTCTCTTTAACTGGAATGTCTAATTTATAATTTAATTTCTTTCCGGTTTTATCGATCAGGAAAAAGCCGTTTGTTGTTGAGGCAACCCAAATGTTGCCTTTTGTATCAAGTTGAAAATCAAGTATTCTTTCTTTTTCCGACCTGCTGCGGTTAGGGTCCGGAATCGGAAAGTGCCGGAATTTTTCGCCGTCAAACATCGTATATCCGTTGTTACCTCCGAATATAATTTTCCCGGGTTCATATTCCATTATCGCCGATACTTCTCCCTCTCCTTCTCCGAAGAGGTCCAGGTAATTAATGAATCTCCGGCTGGAGATTTTATTAGCCCCGCGCGGACTCCCTATCCACGCGTTATTTTCCCTGTCTGTAAAAACACACGTAGCGCCGTCGGTTATCAGACCGCTTTTTGAACGAAGTCTCGTAACGCTGGAATCTTTAAGCGAAAAATAATTCAGTGTGAAGTAGTTAAAGATATAGAATCCTGAATTATTGTCCGGCTCTATTCTGAGACTTAAAACATTAAAGTCGAAGTTGGATGTTAATTTTTCCGATAATATTTTTACGCTGTCGTTTTCCAAGTAACCGAACCAGTCCTCGCCCGCCGCGTAAATTTTATTTCCAAATTCTTTTTGCGTGTATAATCCCCGCGGTTTTGACGGAAAGGCAATATCCGCGCTCCGGAATGTTCCCGCGGTATTCCAGAAATAAAGACCTTTGTTTGTTGAGATAAGAACGGAATCTCCCAGCGGACACGCGGAATAGACGATATCTATGCCGTATTCTTCATTCAATAACAGCGTTTTCCAAGCATCGTTTCCGTGCCAGATAATGCCGTCATTTTCCGTGCATATATAAACTTTCTCGTTATCTCCGCGGCCGGTCGTAAAAAATGAACATATCTCATTACCCGTTATAAAACCTGAAGGAGGCAGCCTTTTCCAGCCGTCTTTTGTATAGGTCGCCACAAAGAACGACGGATTTCTGAAAAGCGCTTTTATGTTTCCGTCATCGTCCATTCGGAGCGCAAAACATTCGTATCTGCCGATGCTGTCTGTGTTTATAAAACCGCTCCATGAAATTCCGTCATAAACCGATATGCCGGAACGCGTGCCGAACCACATGCGGCCGGACCGGTCCTGCAGAATATCCCATATCTTTGAATTGAAAAGTCCGTTTGATTCGTTGTAGAATTGTGTGTTATAACTTTGCGAAAACACCAGGTTTGCCGCAAACAGTGTAACAAACAGAAAGGAAAATACTTTTATAACGGTTTTGTACACGGACCCTTATGTATATTTTTTTACTGAAAATTAAATATACCCAAACAACCCGTCAGAAAAAATTAATTTTTTTGTGTTATCGCTTGTCTTTAATGAGTTCTCTCGCTGTTTTTATTGAAGCATCAGTGATTTTTTCGCTGCTTAAAAGGCGCGCTATTTCTTTTACTTTTTCTTTTTCGTTCAGAAGACTGATTTCGGCTATCGTTTTTCCGTTTATCTCGCTCTTGCTGATATAGAAATGATTATCGCTCAGCGCGGCTATCTGAGGCAGATGCGTTATTGAAATTATCTGGTGCGTGGCGGCAAGACCTGTAAGTATTTTTCCTACTTTTCCGGCAACCTTTCCGCTTATACCCGCATCGATTTCGTCAAAGACAAGTATCGGAATGTTGTCTCTTCCCGACGTGGAGGCTTTCAGCGAAAGCATTATCCTCGAAATTTCGCCGCCGGACGCGGTCTTTCTCAGCGGGGTAAATTCCCCGCCCTTGTTCGCCTTTATCAGGAATTCAATGTCGTCTATTCCGTTCGATGTAATTCTGTAACTTCTGTTATCCTCTTTGCAAGTGAAGTTATCCTTTCCTTCGCCGTGAAAATATTCGAAATCTACGCTGAAGTCAGCGGATTCGAGACCCGCTTCTTTCAGGTATGAATTCACGCGTTTTTCAAGTTCTTTACCGGCTTTTCTACGCGATTGTGAAAGCCGCTTTGCGGTGCCGAATAAATCCCGCTGTCTTCCCTTTATTTCCTTTTCACGTTTTTCAATCTCAAAATCGAAATTTTCCGATAGATTTAATTCTTTCGTAAGCGTTTCCGCTTTCTCTGCAAGACCTTCAAGCGTTAGTTTGTATTTTTTCTTTAGGAATGAAAGAGCCCCGAGACGCGTGCGCACTTCCTCAATCTGCGACGGGTCAAAATTTACCGAGTTGTGATAAACCCTTAATTCCTCCGCTGCATCCTTGATGGATACATATCCGGATTCAATCACGGAGATTATTTTTTCCAGTTCGGTGTCATACCTTGCAGCCTTTTTCAATTCCTTAAGAGAGTTCAGAAGTCCCGCTATAACGTTATTTTCATCCTCGTATAACGTGTTTACGGCGTTACCTGTCGACATTGATATGTCTTCGGCGTTCTCCATTCTTTTCAGCCTGTTCTCAAGTTCTTCGTCTTCGCCGGCTCTTGGATTTACGTTGTTAATTTCTTTCAACTGAAATTCTATAAATCCTCTTTTTTCCGCAAGTTCTTCTTTTCTCTCAAGAAGCGATTTGAATTCGTTCGTAAGTTTTACGTACCCGTTGTATTTTTCACGGTATTCGTCGATTATCCTGCCGTCCTGCATGAATGCGTCAAGAAAATCGGAGTGAGTTTCTTTTTTAAGAAGCGACTGGTGCTCATTCTGGGAATGAATGTCTATTATAAGATTGCCGAATTCCTTCAGCGCTGTAATGTTTACCGGCGTATCGTTTATGAAATTCCTGCTCGTTCCTTTTTTGCTTAGTTCTCTCCTTACTATCACATACTCTGGTATTGAGTCGCTGTCAGTGAGGTCGTTTTCCTTCAGGAATCTCATCACGGGTTTGTTTCCGGAAAAATTGAAGTGTCCCTCGACGACGAGTTTATCGGAATCACTGCTGATAATGGAGTAATCGGCTCTTTCTCCGAGTATAAGCATCAGCGCGTCGAGAATGATTGTTTTTCCCGCACCGGTTTCTCCTGTAAGAATGTTAAGCCCTTTCGTAAACGAAAGTTTAGCATCCTTTATGATGAGATAGTTCTTTATGAATAGTTTCTCAAGCAATCTATATAATTAATATATTATATCTATTTGTAATAATAGGGTTGTTAGTATTGTTAAAAAATATTGATTTATGCTGAAATTAAAAAGATAATAAAGTATTTGCTGTTAGTAATTTGTTCGATACGCGAACCGGATTTTAAGGTTGTAAACATGCCGTTATTTTATGATTGAGTAATATACTTAAAAATGTTAGCAACACGCGTGTTTCTTACATCTTATTAAAAACATACTGACATTCCTTTAAAATATTTTTTAAAACAGGTATTTTTAAAAAACTTTCCCCTATGAAAACAACAATAGATAAATTTTTAAACAGTAAGACCATCGGTATTGCGGGTATTTCCGTCAAGCCGCAGAAATTCGGAAACGCACTTTACAGAGAAATAACATCCGCGGGATATGACGTCTATCCTGTTTCCCGAAACGCAGAAACAATCGAAGGAAAAAACTGTTTCCGGGATATCTCTTCACTGTACGGATTAACAGAAAACCTTATAATCGCTACCGGAAAAAAAGACGCTGCGGATATAATAAATAATCTCGCCGCCGTAAAAATAAAACGGGTGTGGCTCGTACACGGCTCGGAGTCAGAACAGGCGCTCAAAGCAGCGGAAGAAAAAAATCTCAAAACTGTTCACGGAATTTGCCCGCTCATGTTCTTTAAACCTGACAGCATACATAAATTCCATTTGTTCTTTTCGAAGTTATTCGGTAATTACAAGAAGGTTTACAGTTAGGACTACATCCTGGACAGAGAGTCCTTGATGTCGGAAATTATATTCTGAACCTCGCTGCTTTTTTTAAGACTTTCGCTTATTGAATTGTAAGCGTAAAGAACCGTAGCGTGGTCCTTGCCGCCGAAGTTAAGTCCTATCGATTCAAGAGTATAACTTGTCATTTCCTTGGCGAGATACATCGCCACCTGGCGCGCGAACGCGACTTCTTTTGTACGCTTGCGCGATAATATCTGGTTTTCGGAAATCTTAAAATATTCTGACGTGGCGAAGATGATATTTTCTATAGATACATTCTTCGCGCGCCGCACGTTTCCGAGAAATTTATGAACGACACGTTCAGCAAGTTCGAGATTTATTTCCCCCTTTGTTACAAAGAGGCTCTCCGCTATAAGGTTGACAATGCAACCCTCAATTGAGCGTATACTGTCTTTTATGTTTGTAGCGATGTAATGTATAACGTCTTCGGGAACGTCGTTTATCGACGCCTCATTGAGTTTCTTCTGTATAATGGCGACTCTCATTTCCCAACTGGGCGCCTGAATGTCAACGGTTATGCCCCACTGAAAACGCGATATAAGCCTTTCCGTGATGCTCTTTAACTGGCTTATAGGCTTGTCGCTCGAAAATATAATTTGTTTCTTATTGTTGTAAAGGTAGTTGAATATCTGGTACATGAAATCCTGTGTGCCGGGTTTTCCTTCGAGGTTCTGGATATCGTCGAGAATCAGCACGTCAAGCGAACGGTAAAAAACATCGAGACTCTTCATACCGCCCTTGCCGCCTGAAAAATCAAATTTCTGATTCGCAATGCTCGTCGTAAACTGGTTTGTGAATTCCTGTGTCGTAAGGCAGTAAACCCTTTTCTCCGGATTCTTTTTAAGAATCTCGTTGCCGATTGCCTGAACAAGGTGTGTCTTTCCCACCCCGACGCCGCCGTAAACGAGGTAAGGGTTGTACGAGCCGCCCGGATTATTCGCAATAGCGAACGCGGTGGCAACCGCAAGATCGTTGCTTTCGCCTTTTACAAAATTTTCGAAAGTATGTCGCGATAATAAATTCGATGTGAAAGGTTCGGCGTCTTTCTGAACCGCGTGCTGAGAGCCGTAAGGATATTTAAAATTTGTAACTTTTGTCTGCTGCTTTAATTCTTCAGTGTGTTCGTTGGAATTTTCCTCAAAAAGACTTTCCTGAGAAACGATGTAAGAGAGCCTGCCGTTTTCACCGAGAAGCCCGCTTTCGATAATAGCGGAAATTTTCTTATTGTACCTCTTTTCTATCATTCCGTAAAAATCCTTGCTCGGAACCTCGATAGTAAGTATGTTATCATCAAAAGATTTCGGAACGAGAACAGAAAACCAGGTCTTGATTTCGGATTGCTTTATGTTTTGAGAAAGCAGAGTGATGAATTTATCCCATATTTCGCCCGCCCTGACAGCAGTGTATTCTTTTTGAACATCTTCGTTTCTGTTTTTATCCCTTAACTCAAGAGGGTCGGTAAACGTATTAATCATCTAACAAACTTATAAATTTATTAACAAAGCAAATTTATTTAATCCATTACTTTAAGCAGGCCTGAAAAAATACCCTTTACCTTTAAGGTGTTTTTCCGGATTTTCTAACATGCTTAATAATCTTATAACTTCTATGATTATATAGCGGTTGTGTTCTCCCCGGCAAGTTATTAACAATCGTTGTTAATATTTAGGATTTAGTAATATTGCGACAGCGGTTTGATAAAAGGTGCGCAAAAAGTTATTAACAATATACTAACAGGGATTTCAAATAACACCGGAACAGATAATATTAAGCAAAGAAAATTATTAAGTCAAGTTTGAAAAAATTATTGCACGGATTTATACTGATTTTTATAAATATAAGAGAAAAATTTTTTATTTTTGTGAGGCGCGTGAGATGAAACATACGCTTAAATTACCTTTAGAGTTTTAAGCAGGTTATTTAATTTAAAAAAAACTTCATCCGGAGATTGAGGAATAACGATTATATAAAATTCGTACTTTCAAAAGTTGAAAAAGACTTTGCGGACTGCAGCGGCAGCCGCGAATACGCGAAGGTAATAACAATACTTCATTCGCTCAGGTCTTCGGCGGACATACTCCGCGAAATTTTTCTTCTTTCGGGCATCGCGAAACTTCGCGAACTTTCAGGATATCTTGTCTTCATGTTCAGAAAAGCCGAATCGGGAAGAATTAACCTTGACAACTTTCTCGAGAATTATATAGCGGACAGAAATTTTATAGAGAACTATCTTCAGACCTATTATAACCTTGAGCCTGTATCGCCTGACGAAATTCAGGAAGAGGAAAAAGAAGTCCATCTTTTCGGCGCGGACGAACAGGCAGGCGCGGACGATAAGATTTATTCTCTCGCGGAACCGTCATTCAAAATAGAAGAACTCGATAACGAACTTGTTTCAGAAGAGTTTAAGGAAACCAAACTTCTTGAGCAGTATGATATTTCGGAAGCAAAATAT
>JAJTBN010000075.1 GCA_021286895.1 Bacteroidota bacterium
TGCCGTACTGTCCGACTATCCATCCGGTATCCTGCGAACTGAATCTGATTTTCGTAAGCCGGCCGCCCTGCGTCACGCTGTTTTCCTTATTCCATGACGCGCCGCCGTTAGTTGTAAAATAGCAGCAGGCAGAGTTGCCGTTATAATTATCCCCCGCTGCCCAGCCGGTATTCTGATTGATAAAATAAATCGAATAAAGACCAGGAGCGCTCGCGAGTTCATTCTGCACCTGCCAGGTAAGACCGCCGTCGCCGGTGCGCGCTATAAAATGCCTGTATCCGCAGACCCAGCCGGTATTATTATTCAGGAAGAAAACGTCATACAGAATTTTGAAATCCGTAGTCGAATATAATGTCTGCCATGACGCGCCGCCGTCAGTAGTCTTATGGAGTTCCGAATTTCCGCCGCCGGGATAGTAAGTGGTCCAGCCCGTCGTATTATTCAGGAAGAAAGCGCTTCCGCTTGTAAATACATTCGTCGTATTCCATGAAGCGCCGCCGTCTGAAGTAACAGATATTCTGTTATTTCCGAAGGCGTAACCGTTCAACGAATCCAGGAACCTGAAATTAGAGACCTGATAGCCCATGCCAACGCGGTAATACCAAGCGGCACCGCCGTTCGATGTTTTATAGACGGTATCGTTTGTAGAAGCGAGAAATCCGGTAAGAGTATTAATGAAGCAGACAGCATTGAGGTTTTGCGCAGTTCCCTGAAACGAAAGGTCAATCCATACCGAACCGCCGTTCGTTGTCTTAAAGAAACGGTTTCCATACCCGCAGACATAACCTGTCTGCGCGGACGGGAAACTTGAATCGAAAATATCGGGAGACGAAGCGACGTTATAGTGCTGCCACTGTGCGAATGAAGAAACCGCCGAAAATAAAAAGAGAAGAAGAACAAGTACCCTCATAGTTGTTTTTCATTTTAATATTACAACTGACAAAAGAGAAAATAAGTTCTTTTCTTTTTTTGTGGATATGATAATTCAGGAATTTAAGAGCCCGTACATTTCAGGTTGATATTTATTTAAATTATGAGATTTCAGAAAAACGCTTAACGATAATGTTTTTAAAAAGATTATTAAGATTGCCTGCGGTCTCTGTTTATTTTTTTACTTCGAGGAATAATTTAAGATTTTCGAACATGCCATTCATCGTTCGGGAGTGCATTGCGGGAAAGTTCATAAAATTGGAGAGCAGGCGCGGGATGATTCCGTGCGGTACGAGGTCGATGTTATAATGCAGAGCGCAACCGGAATCGGTAACGCAGTCGACAATCCAGATACCCTTACCGCGAACGACGCCTTTATAGTAATTCACGACAACATGCCGGAGCGGTATAACGTCGACGATTTCGCAGTAGAATTTTCCGCCGGAAGATTTTATTTCGATTTTAGAGCCGATGAAACCGGGTTTTGATTCGAGCACTTTGACTTTCACCTTTTTGCCCCACCAGTTTTTATAAGTATTCACATCGGCGACGGCATTGAATATATCGGCAGTTTCATGGTCAAGCCTGACGAAATCCCTGCAAATTATTTTCCGCATACGGTTTTCTATTATAAATGAAGTGGAAAAGTATGAAATAAAACTGATAATTGAAATCGGAAACAAAAGCAGAGTAAATACTGAAATTAAATATTCAGAAGATTGCCGGCGATTATTCCGGCGGGAGCGGAGCCGATAAGCAGTTTTTCGAATTTCCTTCCGACATCTATGCAGAAAAATATTTTACCGTTGTCGTTCACTTTTACAACGCCGTTGAACGCGCGCCAGTAAACGCCCCCGGGTGATTTAAGCACGCAGCCTCTATAGCCGGATACATCCTCCTCGAGTGCAAAATCATCGGTTTTGTTTTCCGTATCGAGCGCGGAGAGAATTTCTTCCGCTTCGGACGCGGTAATTTTCCATTCAGGGTCTTTTAATCCTGAAAAAATCAGGGCCCTGCAAATCCATTTTTCTTTTTCTTCCATAAAAATAAAGGAGGTCTCCGAATAATAAGGAGACCTTTTATAATAACGAATTTTATTGTAACTTGATATGGCCGTGCAAAACCTTCATGAATGTGCAGAAAACCGTATACGGTCCCCTGTCGGCGTTTCTCGGGTCTAAAATAATATTCCCGCTGCTATCGAGATTAGTAGCCTGACCGCCTCCGGGTTTATGCGTCCAGTGGCCGTTATTGCCTTTTCTGTACCAGTGAAAATCGCCGTACCCTCCGAAAGCGGGCGGCGGCGCGATAACGAGCGCGACAAGGTGTCCCGGTCTCGGGCATTTGTTATCGGCATTCGGCGTATCGATAAGACCGTCGCTGACCGCGGCGGATTTCGGGCCTGTATAACCTGCGGAATCATCGCATGAAGAAATAGGCACTGAGCGAAGGTGTCCTGAAGCCTGACCGGGCTGCGCGAAAGTATCGGTCCTGTAATTCGTGGAATAGTTATAGCAGTTGTTGTTGTACTGGATTTGTCCGGCGTCATTCCACCATTTAGGCTCGTACACGGGAGCGCAGTAGCACGGACCGACTTTTGTCAAAATCGGCCATTTCAGTTTCAGAATCTTGTTGTAATCGATTTTATCCCTGAGGATTTTCACACGGTCCATTTCCTTCTGAAGGAAAACGGGGAAGTCAGGTTTGAGCTCGATGTTCCTGACTTTGTCGAGGAAATTAAGCGCGTAGGATTCGGCATCGTTATTCAGAATCTCAAACGATTCTTCCGTGCCGAAGGCGAATTTTCCGCTTAAGTACATCGTCTTTGGAAAATCGCTTACCGCTTCCTCGGTCTGTTCAATTATAATTCCTCTGTAGCCGAGGTGAAAAGGACTGATGACGTTTTCTTTCGCTTTAATCCCTGATTGCAGTTTGACCTTATTGAGAAAAGTCTTTGAATCCTTATCGCCGAGAGTGAATGAAGGATTCGGCAGACCGCTGAAAACGTCGATAGTTACTTTAAGTTTCATTGTTGCTCCTTTCTTTTTAAATTACTCCTCCTAAAACTTTTGTATTTTATCAGAACGGATTGAAATCCACGCCGAATTTTATTTCGAGGCGGTTATCTTCAACGATGCTGTTAAGTTTACTGTTCCAGAGCAGATATTTAATTAATATCTGATAGTCGCTTAATTTTATGCCGAAAAGCAGATTAGCGTTCCACGAGTCGTTAAGCAGAGCCGTAAGCGAGTTAGTCGATTTGCGCGCGACGCTGTACTGCATGTCGAGACCGATGATAAGAGGAAATATTTTAACGGCGGCAAATCCGTAAACGCCGTCGAATACGTACGCTGATGTACTGAGCGTGTCAAGTACTTTTGAATAAACCCAACTGAACCTATTGCCTACACCAAGCATACCGCCAAAATCTTCACTGATTTTATGAACTCCCTTTACACTTAAATCAAGGACTCCGTCGCCGCCTGTCTTCATAATATTCGTAAAAACGGCAGATGAATCTTTTCCTTGCGAAGGAGATTTGATATTCAGTTTCAGCGCGAATAATATATTACCTTTCTCTTTGAACGGTTTTTCAAACGCCGCATTCAATTCCGGTATTATCGAATTCTTGGCATTATCCGAAGTATTGACCGACAAATTAGGATTCAGGGTTAAATTGTTATCCTGTTTATTGTCAGCAATCTGCGCTTTAGCATACGCGTTGAGATTGATAATGTAGAGTGACTTGAGATTGACTATCAACTCATCAATTTTTGTAATTTCTGCATTGAGAGAATTCAATTTATCCCGGTAAACAGTTTCATCCGAAGGGTTTTCCTTAATATTTGACTTCAGTTCTTTTATTTTTTCCGATATTGACGTTCTGCTCTGATTGAAATCTTCAATTTGCTTTCTCAGGTCGATAATCTTTTTAAAATTTTCATCTGACCCGCCGTCTAATCTGTAAATCGAACCATCTTGTTTCACGGACTTTTCAAATAAAGATTTGGCAGAGAAAATATCAGACTGTGATGTAGCGCATGATGCAAAAAAGAAGAAAATAAAAACAGCGGCAATAGTTTTCATGTGTCCTCCTTATAATCGCGTTAATTAATATGAGACAGGAAATACAGTAATTATTTTTTTGTTGATAATTAATATACACATAAAATTGCATTTAATCACTACTTGGTTTTCATTTTATGATATTGCGCTTATTTCCGTCTCTTTCCAAAGATATGTTTTTCATGATTTTATGATATTTATTAATATTTTAAAAATATTTTTTTGGGATAATAATATTTTTGTTTGTGGTATTTTCATACCGGAATAGCGGCTCTGTTCGAAAGGAAAGGTGTCGGATTCGTGCTATTATTAATCTGCGTCCTTCCGACTTCCGAGCAATAGTTCGCCGTCGTCGGGAAACCGTTTGCCGTAAGCGTGCCGTTTTGCCTGTACGCATACACTTCATCGGGCGGTCCGTTTGCATTTCCGTTAGCCGCCGTATTTATTCTGAGAACAATCAGTCCGTCACCCGGAATCATATTTTCAAAAAGTGAAAGTTTCCTTCTGAATTCAAGGACATAGAATTCAGTAAAGGAATAATGCTTTTTCGCGGGAAGAAAAATTAATTCTGATTTTATTCAATAAAGCGGATACAAGAATATTCCCCAATAATGGGGAATATCCTTGTATAATATTAATTTGTATTAGCGGGAACTATCCTGATGCCGCGATATTATTTCAGAGCGAAGGTCACTTTTACTTTGGCTGTAACAGCTACCATTCCCCTGCTGAACGCGGGTCCCGAATCGATGCCTGAATAGTCGCCGGGAGTATATACGTTATTCATCGAGTTGGTAAAGGACGAGTACACGGGTTCTTCCGAAATCATAATCGGGTCGCCGATTTCCTTGCCGAACACAGCCGCCATCATTTCGGCTTTTTCCTTCGCGGCTTTGAGCGCGTTGATTCTCGCCTGCTTGCGTGTTTCGATTTCGCCCGAGTAAGCGAGCGTTGTACTATTTATGTAAACGTTATCGAACGACACGAAATAGTCTGTGAGTTTCGAGTACATGTTTATATCTCCGACGCTGAAGTAGATGTAATTCGTTACAGTATATTTTTTCACTTTAGGGTCGTAGTACGTGATATTTTTATTCACGCGAAGTCCGCTTGTGGAAACTTTTTCGCTTTTTACGCCCTGCGTTTTGAGGTATTCGAGGATTTTCGAAACGGACGATTCGTTATTATTCACTGCCGACTGCATGTTGTCGTGGTCGTCCTGAATGCGGACTTCCCAGTACATAATATCGGGCTGGACTTCGATAGTAGCGGAGCCGGTAACGTCGACGACTTTTTGCTTTTCCTGCGGAAGCGCGGCGGAGACAAACACAAGAATTAAAACCGCGAGAAATAGTTTTTTCATCTTAATAGTTTAATTTTCCGGAAATGAGTTGATTTGTGAAAATAGGAAATATATGCGAGAGAAATTAGTGGAAAAGTGAAAATGGAAAATGGAAAAGAGAAAATGGAAAAAGGAAAATGGAGAATGGAAAATGGGAAATGGAAAATGGGAAATGGAAAATGGGAACGAGGAAATGGAAAAGAGAAAATGGAAAATGGAAAATGGGAACGAGGAAATGGAAAAGCGAAAATGGAAAATGGAGAATGGAAAAGGGAGAATGGAAAAGGGAAAATGGAAAATGGGAAAATGGAAAAATGGAAAATGGAAAAGAGAAAATGGGAAATGGGAAATGGAAAAGAGAAAAGAGAAAATGGAAAAGAGAAAAGGGAAAATGGCTACAGGAGAAGCAATATCTTCAATTTTGTCATTCCTGCATGCTCTTAGCGGGAATCAAAAGCCAAACAGAAAATAGAGTGATTACACTTTCCGATTCGCAAGTGAGGATAGGTGTATTTTTCCCCGGCAAAAATCCGCCCCGGAGGACAGTGTAAAATGCAAAGTTGAGAATGCAAAATTGCAATTTAAAATTAAAAATGGTATAGGGAATTTAGAAATATTACTTTGATGTAAACCGTTAAAACGGTTTATAGTTTATATATTTTGCTACCTACGGCTAAAGCGCGGGCCAGATCGGAGAGCAGTTACAGTTCACCACACGATGAACAGCATTCGTAATAATAACAGCACATCGCATCGACTTATGCCGTAGGCTTGACCGGATTACCCGCCGGTATTTTCGAACCACGGCAAGATAAATTCCCTCAGGACTTTTGCAAAATGTTTTTCGCCCTTTTCATCTATGAGGGAATGATTCAGTCCCGGAATGATTTCGACAGTTATATTCTTGTGGCTTGTGAATTTTTCTTTAAGGTGCAGAGCGCTTTCGCAGGGAACGCTGAAATCTTTTTCTCCCATGATAACGAGCACGGGCACGTTTAGTTTTTCGTAATCGGAATCTATATCCGCGAAAAGGTAACTGTTCCAGTATTTATAAGTACAGCCGAGGAACGATTTGTTTTCAGCCGGGTTCTCCCTGATTCTGTTTATGAGAGAATCCAAATCGGATTTTGAATTAATGCCCGAGAGAGTGAGATAGCCGGCATATCCGGTCTTCTTTTCTTTTTCGAGGAGTATATAAGTTTTTTCCACGCCCGTAAGCCCGCCGTTACCGACGACGATTAATTTCTTCACGAGAGGGTTGGCGCAAGCGATGGCGGGAGCGAGTTCGCCGCCTTCGCTGTCGGCGAAGAGGCAAATACCTGTTAACTTTCCGGAATAGTCATTTTTCGCGGCATAGTCTATCACGAACGAAATATCGCTCAATCTTCTTTCGCGGCAGTCGGCGCTTCTGAATTTCGCGGAATCGTCGAAAGCGAATTTTTCAAGATAGAGAACGTCGTAACCGTAGAGAGCGGCTTCCGCGCCCCATCCGAATCTTTTTACAATGGATTCCCTGCCGGAGCCCTGAATCATAACGAGCAATTTATTTTTGGGTCCGCTGGTTTCTCTGCCGATATAATAATAGAGCGTATCGCCGTTTTCTTTTACAGCGAAATATTTTCCGCTGCCCATTTCGATTTTGCTTCCCATACAGGAGAAGAAACACAGAGAGAGGAAGCCTGCAGTGAGAGCCATGAATAATTTTCTCATAGCAATATTTGATTAGGGAAAATGTGTTTGAAAGAAATTAAGACGAAAACCCGAAATTCAAAAGGCAAAACATACGGCGAAAACGTTGTGAGATTAGGGGAAATATCCGAAGGTTGCAAATAAAAATCTAATAGTCCCGGCGGTACAGCGGAATGTTTCGGGGGAACATCAGAATGTTTCGGCGGCACATCAGAATGTTTCGGCGGTACAGCGGAATCTTTCGGCGGTACAGCGGAATCTTTCGGCGGTACAGCGGAGAATCGCGGCGGTACAGCCGGAGAAATCCGGGGAATATCAGAAACATTCGGGGGAATATCCGCGAGTTTCGGGGGAATGTCTGAGGGTTCCGGGGGAACATCCGGGGAGCCGGGGGAATATCCGCGGACCGCGGGGGAATATCAGAAACATTCGGGGGAATATCCGCGAGTTTCGGGGGAATGTCTGAGGGTTCCGGGGGAACATCCGGGGAGCCGGGGGAATATCCGCGAGTTTCGGGGGAACATCCGCGGACTTCGGGCGTACGCCCGAAACCGTCGGCGGTACAGCAGAGTTGTTCGGATGTGAAGGAAAATAATGGGGAAATGCAAAAACATGCTGTAAATTCAGGATACTAATTTATTATACCAGCTTATTCAGATGATTATAGACATTAAAATAGTAATCTATTTCGATTTATTCTGGTTATTATGCTCATACTTAATAATTCAATAAGTAATTCTCTTAAACAACACAAGAGTCCAGTTGAATAGGAATAATCTGTATTTTTGAGATGATAAATAATTTTACAGTCACTATTTATCTGATAATATCAAAAATCATAGTAGCTATCTTGTTATAACTATCATCCTTCTTGTTTATCCAATTTGTAATAAACAAATCCTGTGTTGCAAAAACACTATCGCTTCTATCCTTTCTGAAAAGTTTTTCAGTTAACATTCTAAATTTTTCTTTATATTCTTCTGTTTCCGAAATTATTCTTAACAATTCAGTATCTTGTGAAATGAGCATACTTATATAATCATCATCCCATATTATTTCTTCGGGTGATTTTTTTGGTAAATATTTTACCTTGTTGAATATATATTTCAGATAGTCAAAATAAATTTGTGTAATATGTTCTTCGGTTTCATTGCTATTAATTGGGAAAAAGCTCAAATTACTTATTTGAATTTGATTTCTGATTTTATTTCCAAGATAGTTCGAGTTTAAATTACCTACGGCAATTTCATCCGGGTTAACAATTTCTATTTCATTTCCATCTTCATCGAGTTTCTCATCACCATCAAGAATTACATATTTATTAGTATCATTAATACTGGTATAATTAGCTATCGATTTTAATATTTCTTTAGCTCCTCCAGAAGGAAAAACGATGTTAATTTGATTTACAATATCTGTTCCGAGTTTTTTAGCAACAGCCGATACAATTTCTTTCGCGAGTCTATCTTCAACGATGATAGTTTTCTTATTATCCACATCTGTGCCAATATAATAAAATGCAGTGTTATAATTACATTCCGGGATAATTTCTATTTTCCCATTCGGTAATTCATTAAATACTTTTATTGCATTTGATGGTAATTCAAATAAAAATTCTCTCGAATGAGTCGATATTATAATTTGCATTTTTTTGTTTAAACAGATATCAACTAAATATTCAAATATTTTCTTTTGCGCTCCTGGGTGTAGACAAGTTTCTGGTTCATCAAGCAATACTAAGGAGTTATTCGGTAAATTATTTATTTCATGTACAAGCGTTACAACAGCATTTTCTCCACTACCGGCAAATGCTTCAGAATAAGATATATGATTTAACTCAAATATAACAGATTGGCCCCAATTTTGGAAGAACTTATGTTCAATTATTTCAGCACTTTTATAGACTTTATCAAGAATATTTGAGATTATTATTAATTCTTCATTTGATATTTTTACTGGTTTTTTATTTTGTGGTATACTCGTTGGTCCAGCATTTAAAATGACATTATTTGATATTACATTTTTTAAATACCTCGACTTACTTCTTAAATAGTTATTAGTTTCGTTAATTCTATTGCGATTCAAGAAATATCTGTATTTATCGAATGCTGATAATATTGCATGAAAATCAAAATATACAAAGCTATTAATTAATTTTTCTTTCCTATAATTGGGATCATCAGGATTCTTTAGCATATTATATTTCTGAATCGGGCGACTTGTTTCCCAATAATCAGGGTTACCTTCACGCGGTGCTCTTTGGATTAAGACTTCATAATCCTTTTCAGGATTTTCATCCTGCATAAAATAATTGTATATAAAGCAATTTCTATCACCTTGCCCTTCTTTAATTGGATCTACTTTTGTAGAAAACCAATAATCATTTATGTTTTTATCTAGGATACACCCATATAATGCTTTTAATATCGAGCTTTTTCCGGAACCATTTTTACCAACAAATATCGTAATCGGGAAATCAAAGACTATTTTTGTATCTTCTACAAAATTTTTGTATTTTGGGAACCTAATATATTCTATATATTTTTTATAAGTATTAGCGGTCTTTGCTCGGTTGATGTTGTCTAATTTGTTCATATAAATCTTATTTGCAAATTTAATTTGACATAGAATTCCCCTTCTTCTTCATACACCCATCCGAACTTATAAGGTTTTGGAGCCGACTCTGTTACATTACCGGGATTACTCTCGTCTTCACTCGTAGAAGCCTGTTCAAGTTTCGTATTATTAAATAAATAGTTCTGAAATTCAGTACGATTATAAATATGATAACAAACAATATTACCATCTTCTTTTACGATTATTATCCCACCCGTTGCATCGTAGACTCCTCTCCAAACGGTTTCCGGCGTCATCCCAAGTGCATTATCCGTAAGGAAATTTTTTATTTTATATTCGTAATACGGATGTCCATTTGCGAAATTGAATCTTAAAGGATTGATATTATTTAAAAGATTCACCAATTCCGACATTTTCGAAACTCCGGTTTTATACTTGTAGTAAACGATATACGAAAGAATAAGCGGTAGTTGGGAATCAATCAACTCAAGATTCATTTGCAAATTTTCAGATTGTATTTTGAAAAATTTTGGTTCAAATCCCAGTCTTTCCATCTCTAATAATCGATACGAAATTTTCGAGATATTATTATCCGACGAATATCTATAAGTACGATTATTAAATTCTTCAACATAAAAAGCATTGCCCGAATTATTTATAAATTTATAAATAAAATTCGTCCCTGCTCCGGGATTAAACAGTGTTGATTTGCCACCTAACATCGATTTAATACTGAAACCCAGTAAAGGTTGCCTACCGGTTGTCAAATCGTGAACAACAATGTTAATATCTGATTTGTCAGATGTATCTGCCGTCAATTTATTGACAAATATATTTGAAAGGAATAACTCGATTTCGGGAAATTCCAGACTTCTACCTGAAGAACTTTTTATTTTACGCAGCAATAATCTCGATTTTTCTACGAATTCGGTTATCGGAATACTTAGAAGTTGAACATTATTAGAATCCAGAATTCGAATATTTCCATTAAGACAATACTGTTTTTGTTCAGAACTTTCTTGTCTAAGTATTTTAATGATAGGATAAAAAATGTTTGGATTGACATTTAAGTGTTCATCGGCAGCATTCAATCTGCCTTCAGCAAGTAATTTTAGAAATACATAAACCTCGCTCCACTCTCCTTTGTTTCCTCTTAAAGGCATAAAATAAATTTAATTATTTTTTAAACTCAGAGTTTTGATAATTTGACTCGCAGTTGCTTGTATTGCGGGGACAGCAACCGAATTACCCAATTGCTTATATGCAGACGCATCCGCAACTTCAATTTTAAATTTATCCGGGTAGCCCTGTAGTCTTGCCCATTCTCTTGGTGTCATCCTTCGAATACCTTCTCGATTTACTTCACCTTTTATTTTTGTTACAGGAGTAAAGTCTTTCAATCTTTTGTCCGTGACAAGATTTCTTTCCCTTCCCATTCCGCCTACAACGATTGCATTTGAAATTCCATTGTCTGATATCATCTCATAACCAAAACCGTTTCCTTTACTTTCGTGGCGCTTTTTGTGTTCTTTAAGCGTTTTAAGATATTGGGTAGACAAATAATATTTTGCGGAAACTACTTTTTTCTCTTTCACAGAAGCAAAAGATATTTTTCTATTGAGCGGTTCCGGATATTCAAAATTATTAATTCCAAGTTCTCTCCTAAATCCTACAATAAATACTCTCTCTCGATTTTGAGGAACTCCAAAATCCTTAGCATTTATTATTTTAGGATCCGGGACGTAATAATCCAAATCATTTCTTAATACATTTAATATTGTTGCCAGAGTCTTTCCTTTGTCATGATTTACTAATCCTTTAACATTTTCCAAGAAAATTGCTTTTGGTCTTTTTCTTCGTATAATCTCTGCAACATCAAAAAACAAAGTACCTCTTGTGTCTTCAAACCCGCCTCTTTTGCCGGCTATGGAAAACGCCTGGCAAGGGAATCCTGCTGTTAGAATATCAAAATTATCAGGTATAAAACTTTTTACTTCTTCTTTTGTAATATCCCCAAATGGGACTTCTCCAAAATTAATCTCATAGGTTTCTTGTGCTGATTTGTCCCACTCACTTGAATAAACACATTTCCCCCCGAGATTTTGGAATGCAATTCTAAATCCTCCGATACCTGCAAATAAATCTATGAATGTAAATTTGTATTCTTCAGGAGATGGGAACGGGATATTTTGATTATCGCTAAAATTCAGATAATGCTGAAGCGCATTCGATACATCGGCGTCAGAGATTATGTGATCTTTAAATTCACTTTCTAATGCAAGTTTAACATAGCGAAAAGCACCTTTTTTAAGATATCTGGATATGGGAGTGCCAATATTAGGACGATAAT
>JAJTBN010000076.1 GCA_021286895.1 Bacteroidota bacterium
GGTATAAAAGTATCGGTGGACCAGAGAACGAAAATCAATTTTCAGCTTCAGGTGACAGGCGGAATCACGACCGAAGTCATTATTATTGAAGCTGAAAGAAAGGGTATCGACGTCGACCAGAGCGGTAGACTCGTTACACAGGAATCGATAGACAACGCCGGTCTCAGAGGCATAACAAACATTGCTTCAAAGACAGCGGGTGTCATCACGGACGAAAGAGGAACAAGCATCAACATCCGCGGCGGCAGAAGCTCGGAAAACCTGGTTATCGTCGACGGTATGGCCACGACGAATCCTCTTGACGGTTCATCTTCTGCGTACGTTCCGAACAGTCTTATGCAGGAAGTGTCGGTATTAACCGGCGGTTTCGGAGCGGAATACGGTAACGCGCTTTCCGGCGTTATCAACGTATCTACAAGAAAAGGATCTGAAAGATATTCAGGCTCCGCGGAAGTCATTACTGACGTCCTCTCCGGTGACTGGATAAAAACAGTATCACAGGGATACAATCTTTATAACGTTACATTGTCCGGTCCGCTTTTCCCGGAAAAGGGACTCGCCAATGTGATTAACTTCGCGGGCGCGGTTGAAAGACAGTGGCTCAAATCCTACCAGAACACATGGATAGGCGACAAACTTTACCCGCTCATCGAAGACCCGAGATACGCAGGTACAAAAATAACTCCAAACAACTCACAAAGCCTCTGGAATTACAGCGGCAGGCTGAGCATTAATCTTAACGAAACAAAAGCTCAGATTCCCGTCAACCTCAGGTTCGGTTTCATGCAGACACAGAACAACAGAAGATATTTTAACTCTTCTTATATGATGGAAAACATCGACAGGATGCCGAGAGCCGAGCAGATGGACCAGCAGATTTACGGAAGAATCGTGCATAACGTTACAAGCAAGTTCTTCTACGAACTTCAGTTCAACAGATACAGAACAGTAACCGAGCAAGGTGACAATGTATGGTGGGACAATCTTTACGCGTACGGCGACACAATCGCCAATCCGCAGATGGTAACATACGGATACCAGCAGGGTTCGGCAATCGCCGCTGACCCGAATTATCAGAGTCTTTTCTCGAGACCCGGAACGGTTTACGGCGCTTATGCGAAGACCGACGTTAGTTACATTGGCGGCAAACTCGACGCCACGTGGGCAATTAACTCGAAGAACGCCGGCGACCACGAAATAAAATTCGGCGGTGAATACAGGTATCATACATTAAAGCATATAGAAGCGAATTACGCGTATGAACTCGCGATGACAGACCTCGATCCTATGTCAATCTGGTACGGAAGAAACAATTCCGGCAGGTTCTACGGATATGATGTAAAAGACAGGAACGGAAACCTCGTCGATCCTTCGACAGTTGACCCGTACCATCCTATCGTAGCCGGCGCGTATTTAAGAGATAAAATAGACTTCGGCGATTTCACGGTAAACGCGGGCGTCAGAATGGACTACCTCGACGTGAACACGAAGGTATTAAAAGATATAGCAAATGTATACAATCCTGACACAGGCGAATTATTATCGCCGGATCTTTACAAAGATAACGACAAGGAAGTACTGTTCAGCCCGAGACTCGGTTTCTCTTTCCCGATAACGGACAAGATGGTATTTTCAGCGAACTTCGGTAAATTCGTTCAGATGCCCGACCTGCAGAACCTTTATATCTCAAGGAACGCGTTCTATGCGGCTCTGAACAATTCGGTTCAGAACGTGTACGAAAACCCGACCTTGAAACCGGAAAAACTGACTCAGTATGAAATCAGCGTCAAGCAGAGAGTCGGCGACTTCGTTGATATGGGTCTAACGGTTTACTACAGGGAAACGAAAGACCAGATAGGTATCAAGAGAGTCATGGGTCAGATAATCAACGGAAACCCGACATCGGGTTATGCCACATATTATAACACGGACTTCAGTATTTCAAGAGGTCTTGAGTTCTATCTTAGTTTAAGAAGAATCAACAGGCTTGCTGTTGACATTGCTTATACATTATTATACGCGTCAGGTATCGGTTCGAACGCGGATTCAAAGTTCTATCTTGGAAACAACGCCGACCCGACGAACCCCGATGCAGGATTCCCGAACTACGTATTCCCGCTTGACTACGATCAGAGGCATACTGGATCGGTAAACGTCGACTACCGTTTCGGTACGAACGACGTACCGCAGGGATTCCTCGGACAGGTACTCAAACAGTTAGGTCTTAACGTTCTGTTCTCGTTCAACAGCGGAAGACCTTACACTGCCAGAGAACTGCCGACATCGTACAGCGCGGACGACGGAAGAGTACTTTCTACAAAAAACTCGCTTTACACGGACTGGTCATTAAGGTTTGATTTGAAATTGGATAAGAATGTTGAAATCTGGAAGTCAAACTGGAATTTCTACGTTTACGTTCAGAACCTTCTTAACGCGGAAGTCGTCAACGCAGTATACGGCTCGACGGGACTTCCCGGCGACAACGGATACTTGAACACTCCGACAGGTTCAAACACGAACGCGGCGTATAAATACTACGAGCCTATCAGACTGCAGGCTTTATCTTACAGAAACTGGGGCTCACCGAGACAAATAAGATTTGGTGTAAGAGTATCGTTGTAAAAATTAAGTTTAAAAATTAATTTTTAAGAATATGAATAAAAAAATTGTATTAATAATAACATTCCTGGCTTTGCTTGTGTGTGCGAACACGTACGCCAAGCCGAGAATCGAATTTCAAACAGGAACGCCTACAGTCCAGTATTTCCCGAGGGTTATTCAGACTCAGGTAAGGTTCGATGCTAATAACATCGACACCTGGATACAGAATACCGGTATTTTCGACCAGGATATCAGAACGAACAATACGCCGGGCTTAATGTGGCCGAAGGGTTCTAACAGATTCGCGATTTTCACCGCGGGTCTCACAATCGGAACTTATATTGACGGCGCGCTGAGACTCGCATCCAACTCCTACAAGGGCGAATATGCACCCGGTTATATCGACGGAATTGGCGGTTCTCCGATAACAAACAATGACTTCAAACTGTATAAAATCACATCCGACGATTCTACTTCCTCGGATTATAATAACTGGTACAAGATGATTCCCTACGGCGCTCCGTATATGGATAGAAATAACAACGGAGTTTTTGACCCGGGAATCGATAAGCCGGGTATCAAGGACGCGTCACAGACATTATTTCTCTGCATGACGGACGGATTCCCCGAAACTCATAACCAATCGGAAGGTTTTTCGGGAGGTACTGCTCCTATAATGTCGGAAATGCGTCTTACTGCGTGGGCTTACAATGAGGACGGTCTAAACGACATTCAGTTCCTTAGTTTTACGGTTATTAACAAGAACACAAAAGCATGGGATAAAACATATTTCGGATTCGTAGTTGACCCTGACCTCGGTGACGGATACGATGACTACATCGGCTGCGATACAGCGGCGAACCTTGGTTACTGCTATAATTCCGATAACATGGACGGAACGGGAAGTCCCCCCTCATACGGACAGAATCCCCCGAGTTCGGGCATGGACTTCTTCCTTAGTCCGATAAAGTACACCGGCAATCCTTCTGACTCTGTTGTGTATTATGACCCTCCGGGTTCAAACAACAAAGTTAAAAAAGTCGGATACGTTCAGCTCGGAATGACATCGTTTGTGTATTTTACGAACAATGCCAGCGGAGATATCACTTGTGAGCAGGACCCGTCTCAGCCGATAGAAGCATACAGATTTCTAACAGGTATTAAGAAAGACAATTCTTTCTGGTTCCATCCTTCGACGAAACAAAGAGTTAAAAAAATATATCCGGGCAATCCCGAAACAGGGGAAGGCTGGTCGGAATTCGGATTCAACGGCAATGCCAATCTGGCAAGAATAAAGAACTGTTCCGGCGGCGATACGGTTACGGCTTACAGCAGCCCCGGCGGTGACAGAAGATTTATCTTTAATTCAGGCGGAGACGATTATATCGTAAATCCGGGCGATACACAGCATATCGTACTTGCGCAGATGGTTGCGAGAGGAACAAACAACAAAAACGCCGTAACAAGATTAAAGAGAGTCGATATGGCCGCTCAGTCTTTGTTCGACGTAAACTTCAAGAAATCACCCGATATTCCTCTTCCGATAACTTCAGTAAGTTATGTGGATAAAGGAAGCGGAAAGTGCAATATACTTCTTTCATGGGATGACGCGGCCGAAAACTATCTTATTTTCGACTCGCTTATTCAGCCCAGGTCAGATACAAGTTGGTGGAAGTTCGAAGGATATGAAGTATATCAGATAGCCGACATAAACGGCTCGATTCCCGATTTCTATCAGCCGGAAACAATGAACTCCAACATTAAACTTATTAAGACTTTCGATAAAGTCGATAGTATCGGATACATTGTTGACACGATTCAGAACGTAGCGGGCGGAAACACGGCTATTCCTGTGTGTCCTCCTTATCTGCAGTCGGTTCCCGAAGGATTCCCGAATTCCGGTATTAACAGAAGCATCACTATTGAAAAGACGGCATTCCCGGACCTTCAAAACAGCGAGCAGAGTTTTGTTTACGGCAGGACATATTACTTTACAGTAATAGCGTACGCTTACAAAACCAACCCGAAATCGGGATACAGAAAAATAAAGAGAAATCCGATTTCCATTAACACGATAAAGATTGTGAGACCTGAAGCGCCTCTTATGGGTACGCAGTTCACATTCAAGAATTCGGATACAATATATACAAGCAGGAGAGACTTCGGTGTCGCGCCTGTTGTAATAAACCAGGCGGCGGTAATTGACGCTAAATACAGAGTTCTCTTCAGCAACCTCAACGGTTCAGGCTCGCCTGATACAACTTATTCGATATTAAGGTCGGTTAATGGCGGCGTGTCATACGACACATTAAAGAAAAATTTAAAATGGTCGTCAGGAACCGCGCAGGATTCGACAAGGATTGTTGACGGCGTCTTAATTAATATCAATAAAATTAAGAGTTTCAACGTCGGCGTAATTAAAGATCCTATTTCTGGCGCAAAAAACTACGACTCGATTCAGTCGAGACTCAGAGGCTGGGAATATCTGAGGAACAATGCTCCGGTCAGCGTTTTTGAGGGGAGCAAGTATTTTTCAACCTCAACCGTTACGTACCAATCGGTCAGCATGAGTCTCAGTTTCCCGCAGAGCAATACATTCAACGGCATTCCTTCCTCACTTAAAGGAACAGATTTAAGGAATGTAAGGATTATGTTCACTGACCAGAACAACGGTCAGTTAGCATACCATTATAAGGATACATCATCGACATCCGATAACTTCTTCATTTATCAGGATACGATGAAAGTTCCGTTCGTTGTTTACCAGGTTGACACAACAGACAACTCGATGCGTCAGCTTAACTGCGCGATAGTTACGTCGAACGACGTGGTCAATATGAACGGTTTCTCCCCGACGACGGACTCGCTGGGCGGCAAACTTCTTGTCTATGTTTTCCGTTCATCGTACGACGCGGGAGCCGGAACTGATCCTGCATATAAAACAAGGAATCTGTTTATCGGAAACAAGTTCGATATCATGTATGTTTGGGCACCGAAGCTCATTTCATCATCAGCCACATACGGTGTCGGCGACGTATTGAATATCTTTCCTTATACGGCGTCCAGGCCGTTCTTCAGCGGAACGATTCCGTTATGGTACGATTTCGCGACCATGAAGAGCGCGTACAGCGTAACACAGGCTACTTCGGAACTCAACAATATAAGAATCGTCCCGAATCCTTATTACGGCTACAACGACCTCGAGACATCGAACATCAACAGGTTCGTATCGTTCAGGCACCTGCCGGCGGTGTGCAAGATTAAGATTTACACTATCGACGGCGTGCTCATCAGGGCTCTCAACAAGAACGACCAGAGTTCGCAGATGAACTATGACCTTAAGAATCAGGATTTGGTACCGATTGCATCAGGATTATATATAGTATTAATTGATGTACCGGGCGTGGGACAAAAAGTGATGAAGATGGCGATATTTACAGCAGAAGAAAGGATTGACGTAAGGTAACGATGATTAATCTCAGATTAATATTAAAAGGAAATTTTAAAAATTTAATCACAAAAACTATGGCAGTAAAATTTAAAAATATAACAATACTGTTAATCCTGATTTTAATCAGCGGAACAGTATATTCAGGCCCACGTAAGAAACTCGGTTTGAGCGCTGCCCCGGAACTCTTAATACCCGTCGGCTCTGTCGGAACAGCGCTACAGGGTTCAAACCTTGCCAGCACGGAAGGTATTGATGCCATGTACTGGAATCCGGCAGGTCTCTCAACTCTGAGCAGCGACCGTGGGGAATTTATGTTCTCGCACAACCAATACATTGCCGATATCAAGATTGAATATTTGGCAGGTGTTGTTAAACTTGGGAACATCGGTAACCTTGGCGTCGGTATCAAAGCGATGAATTTCGGCGAAGAACTCGTCACGACAGTTAACTATCCTGAAGGCGACGGTTCTACATTCAAGCCGTTATTCCTGACAGCCAATCTCAGCTTCGCGCGCGCGATGACCGATAAGATTCATTTCGGCGCGACGCTTAAGTTAATAAATCAGAACATAGCAGAAGTAAGCGCGACTGGATACGCGTTCGACTTCGGTCTTCAGTATATAGGCGGCAAGACCGGTCTCAGATTCGGTATAGCCATCAAGAACCTCGGTACCTCGATGAAATTCAACGGTTCGGGGCTTGACAGGACATATACCGACCCGAACGGCCAGGTTGCAAGAAGAGTTAACCTCGCGGAATTTGACCTTCCGACCAATCTTGAAATCGGCGTTTCATACAATTTCGGATTGGATAAAGGTAAACATAACTTCATGATAGGCGGCACGTTCATGAACGGTTCGTTCAACAGCGATGAAGCCAGATTAGGTCTCGAGTATAATTTCAATAAGATAATTTATCTCAGAGGCGCTTATGTAAACTATCTGGACGGAGTCAGCGGTGATAACCTTTGGGGACCGACTTTCGGCGTTGGATTAAGATATCCGTTCGGCGCTATTAATGTCGGACTCGACTATGCTTACAAAGTAGTGAATGAAAGCGCGTTTAATTCAAACCAATACTTTACACTGCATGTCGGTTTCTAGACTGTTTTAATTTTTATAAAAGGTCGCCTTATTTAAGGCGGCCTTTTTAATTTATAATAATTTCGTCATCATGAAAAGAATTATTTTTAAAATAATACTTCTTATCTTACTTGTCTCTCCGTCATTTACCTCAGCTCAAAGCAGCAAATTCCTGATGGACGCGGATTACTCCATTTTCCGTTATTCGGACACCAAGTCCGTGCTGGAAGTCTATTTTGATTTTTATCAGGGCTCGTTCAGGTATGTTTACGAAAATAATTACTTTGTCGCTCATGCTGTAATAGGTTTTAAACTGACGGACGATGAAACGAAGACTGATGTTGTGAACAAGGATTTTCTCCTTGACATTCCCACAACAGATACATCTTCGTCGAAACTGAAAAGCAAAGAGATATCGCAGATAACGCTTTTTGTAGACGCCGGCAAGAATTATACGCTGATGCTGCTCGGAAGCGACAACAAATCTCCCGAAAGAAGAGATTCCGCAACATTCAGTTTTTACGTGCCGGCATACACGCTGTCGCCGGTGAAGATGAGTCATATTCAACTGTCGACTTCGGTCGAAAAATCGACGAACAAGGGAAGCAGTTTTTATAAATTCGGCTACGAAGTAGTTCCGAATCCGAACGGTTTGTACGGCAACTCGCTCAAATCATTATATTATTATTACGAATTGTACGGACTCAAAAGCCAGATTGGAGGCGAAAAAGATGCTGAACTCAGAACCTACGTTATAAGTACACACGGGGACACAGTCATCTCGAAAACCGAAAATATCAAATGCAGTAATGATATAATGACGCTGTACGGTAGTTTTAACGTCGATACTCTTAAAAGAGATTCCTATGTTCTGAAACTTGCTCTGTATTCGGAAGGCTCATCCCTTGCCGAGTCGGAAAGAAAATTCGTAGTTTATAATGCCGATAAGGTAAACTATACAATTACGGATGACGAAGGATTTCTAAAGAGCGAGTTTATTACGTTCACCGAAAAAATGATTGATGAAGAATTCGACAAGTGTCTTTACGTAAGGACATCTGCGGATAAAAATGAATACGAGAGAATGAAGACGCTCGACGAAAAGAGGAAGTTCCTTTACAGGTTCTGGAAGAAACGCGACCAGTCGCCGGAAACCCCGAGAATAGAGATAAGGGACGAATACTTCAAGAGAATGAAAGAAGCGAATGCGAAGTTCAAACAGAGTTTCACGGACGGATGGAAATCCGACAGGGGACGCATTTTTATTCTGTACGGTCCTCCGAACGAAATAGAACGGCATTACATGGAAGCAAATACGAAAAATTACGAAATCTGGACTTACGATAATCTTCAGGGCGGCACGATGTGCGTGTTCGGCGAAACAGTCAGCACTGAGGAAGGCTCGTATTACCTGATGCATTCTACGATTAAGAACGAACTTACTGATAACGACTGGAAGGAAAAATTAAGGAAGATGTGATGAAGAAAAGCGCCGTAATTATAATAAATATATTTATTTTCTCGCTGCTGCTCTGGGTTTACGTAAATATGAGCCTGTCATATACCTATGACATGGTTGTACCGCTTGAGATAAAATCATCAAAGACGCAGGGCGTTTCTAACGATATTCCCGAAAACGTTTCCGTAACTTTGCGTGGAAAAGGCTGGGGAATCCTGAAACTTATAGCGGCAAAGAATACCGTAATATATCTTGACCTTACTTCATATAAAAATGACACGAAGATAGACCTGTCACAGAATCTGCCGGATTTACTGAATCTGCCGCCGGAACTTTCTGTAATCAGCATCAGTCCTCCTTACATAGATGTATCGTTTGATAATATTGTGACTAAAATGGTACGGATAAAAAATAATACGACTATTACCCTTATGGACGGATATACATTGATTGGCAGTCCGAAAATTTCGCCGGATTCGGTAAGTGTCACCGGTGCAAATTCTGTCGTATCAAAATTAAAATATATCGGAACGGAGACGTTGGTATTCAGGGATATAAATTCAGGTATCTCAAAACAGGTCAAACTAATTGACACTCTGGGCAATAATCTGAAAATCGAGCCTAAAACTGTAACGGTTTCATACAAAGTGGAACTGTCGGCGGAGAAGACTTTCGATGATATTAACGTGGAGATTTACGGCGTGCCTCCCGATAAAGAGGTTCTTATAATTCCGCCGAAAATCAGTATTTCGCTCAGAGGAGGAGTTGAAGTTCTTTCAAAACTGAATCCCGCGGAAATCAAGGTGGGAGTGAATTTCAAGACAATTGAAAACGACGAGCAGGGGTTTATCGAGCCGTCAATTGAACTTTCGGACGAACTATCCGTAATTAAAAGCGAACCGCAGAGGTTCCAGTATATTATAAAGAAAAAAGCGGCGGATAATTGATAAAATACTTTGCAGACGAAATAAGGAAACTCAAAGAGGAAACAGGGAAACTTGATTTTCAGACTGTCTATGTCTTCATATCGGTAGCCGCAATCGTTTTTATTTCACTTACATTCGCAAGCCCGTCGTTCTACTATGACCATTTTGAGATCAATAAACTCAATTCGAGGATTTACTGGTTTCTGACAGACGGATCTCTTATGTTTTTAATTCCTGTATTATCGATAAAGTTGGTATTCAGGAAGAAACTTTCGGAATTCGGATTTACCGCCGGAGACGTAAAGTTCGGGCTTCTGACAGCGGGAGTCTTTTATGCCGTGATGCTGGTAATAGTCTGGATAGTTTCGGCGTCGGAGGAATTTGCAAATGCTTACCCGCAGGGCGGAGCAGCGCTTCGCGAGAACCTGCCGCTGCTTTTAATGTACGAATTGTGCATTTTGATTTATATGCTGGGCTGGGAGTTTCTTTGGAGAGGGTACATGCTTTTCGGGCTTAAGAGCAAACTGGGATATTATACTATATTTATTCAGATGATTCCGTTTTTTATCTTGCATAAAGGTAAACCCGATATCGAACTATTCGCTTCGATATTCGCGGGAATCATTCTCGGAATACAGGCGCTGAGAAGCAGGTCGTTCGTATACAGTTGGCTTCTTCATTTTGCGGTAATGTTCTCGATAGATTTGATTTCCGTAATGAGATTTAAATTAAATTTTTATTCAATCATATAATAAGAAATTATGAAATTAGCAGTCAATATCGATCACGTCGCTACGCTGAGGGAGGCGCGGGGAGAGATTGAACCCGATCCGATAATAGCTGCCGGTATTTGCGAACTTGCGGGCGCGGAAGGAATCGTATGCCATCTGCGCGAGGACAGACGTCATATAAACGACAGGGACGTCCGGCTTCTCAGGGAAGTGGTCAAGACGAAACTTGACCTTGAAATGGCAGCGACAGATGAAATGGTCAAGATAGCATGCGAGATACTTCCGGACCTCGTTACACTTGTTCCTGAAAACAGGAAAGAACTTACGACTGAAGGCGGATTAAATATAGCGGGAATGAAAGACAGGCTGAAAGACGTCGTTGACGAACTTTCAGAGAAGGAAATATTTGTCAGTGTTTTCATTGATCCCGACCCGAAGAACGTGGACCTTGCGCTTGAAATCGGCGCTGATATTATTGAATTGCACACGGGAAAATACGCGAACAGTGTTTCGGAAGACTCGCAGATTCAGGAACTGAGCAAGATAGGTTCGGTGGCAAGAATGGCGTCCGAAATGAACCTGATTGTTACTGCCGGACACGGGCTGAATTACTTTAACATATTTCCGTTCCTGAACATACCGGAAATAAGGGAAGTAAGCATCGGCCATTCGATTATATCGAAAGCGGTTTTTGTAGGTCTGCAGAAAGCCGTCGAGGATATGGTAAAAATAGTATCGAAATTCTGATGAGCAAAAGCACACTTAAGGCGTTCAATCTCGTAAAGGAATACAAGAAGCGCGTTGTTGTGAACGACGTTTCGGTTGAAGTGAAGCAGGGCGAGATTGTCGGGCTTCTCGGACCGAACGGCGCGGGTAAGACGACGACGTTCTACATGATTTGCGGAATGGTGAAACCGAACGCGGGTGAAATCGAACTTGACGGAGATAATATTTCGAATTATCCCATGTACAAACGCGCGCAGGCGGGTATCGGCTACCTGCCGCAAGAGCCGTCGATATTCAGAAAGATGACGGTGCGGGAAAACATAACATCGATACTTCAGTTCATGCGGCTCGATAAAGATGAGATTGAGGACAAGTGCGAGAAACTTCTCAATGATTTCAGCATAAAGAAAATAGAAGATTCAAAAGGATATACGCTTTCGGGCGGCGAGCGGCGCAGAACGGAAATAGCGCGGGCGCTGGCTTCGGACCCGAAGTTCATTCTGCTCGACGAGCCTTTCGCGGGCATTGACCCGATTGCATCCGAGGATATCATGCGTATAGTCGCGCATCTGAAAGACAGGGGAATCGGGATACTTATCACTGACCACAACGTACACGAAACTCTGTCAATCGTGGACAGGGCTTACATACTTATCGAAGGAAAAATATTCCGCGCCGGTACTGCAGTTGAACTTGCCTCGGACGAGAAAGTAAAGAAACTCTATCTCGGAGAGAATTTCACACTGGACAGGTATCTGCTTGTGAATAAGGAAAACGGAAAGTAAGTTTTTCCCTCTCCTTCCAAATCTTCGACTTGGGAAGCAGAAAAAAACATCGTTTCAGTAATGACTACTATTTCTTCTTCCTGCCCGAACTCTTCTTTGTCTCTTTCTTTTCGGATTTCGTATCGCTTATTGTCGTAGACG
>JAJTBN010000328.1 GCA_021286895.1 Bacteroidota bacterium
TAACTGGCATGTTATTTGCAAAATAATAAGTACGGTTTTGTTAACCCTCCCTAATTGCCCCCTTGCTCGACCCAATCAGATCAGGGGGGAAATAAGGGAGGTTAAAACCGGGAAGTCCTGTTATCTTCAACACTGTATCAAATCAAAAAAATGGACACTGCTCAAAAACAAATAAAATCAAAGCACCAGGTTGTCAAGGACACTTACAAGATTTGTCCGAAGTGCGGGAATTTTATTATTTATATCGACAAGGAAAAATACTGCAGCGTCTGCGGAAGCGAATACATCGAAATGTGTCCCTCGTGTCACGAGCCTATTATTTATCCCGTCTCCAGATTTTGTCCTGTATGCGGCAAGCAATTGATTAATGCCGAATAACCGCGGCCACGATTATTCACTTATTTTATTTATTCGCGTTTCATAAATTAATTCATGATTATATGCGGCATAGACGAAGCAGGCAGGGGTCCTCTGGCGGGACCCGTTGTCGTTGCGTCCGTTATCATGAGACCCGGACCGAAAATCGAAGGCGTAAGGGATTCTAAAAAACTTTCTAAGAAAAAACGGGAGAAATTGTTCGGCGGAATTCTTGATAACGCGGCGGAGTACCACATTTCCGTAATCGACAATTATTATATAGACGGACACAACATTCTGAAATCCGTAATGAAAGGCATGGAGGAGTGCATTGATTCGGTGAAAAATGCAGACGTAAAATTCATGATAGACGGGAATTATTTCAAACTCGAAGACGGCAGGGAAAATAACATTAATTTTGAGACTGTGGTTAAAGGCGACGACAAAATTTACGAAATTTCATGCGCGTCAATAATCGCGAAAGTTACAAGGGACAGAATGATGGAAGAGTTGCACGCGAAATTTCCGGTTTACGGGTTCAATACAAACATGGGATACGGCACGGCGAAACACATAAAAGCGATTCTGGAAAACGGTCCGTGCGAAATGCACAGGAAAACATTTCTTAAAAACATATTAATAAAAATTCCGCTTTTCTGATATGAAGACGGAAAAAAGAGCATTCGGCGATTTCGGCGAGAAGGTTGCGAGAGATTATTTTCTGAAAAAAGGCTACAGGTTTCTCGCAAGCAATTTCTCATATCAGAAATATGAAATCGACCTGATATTCGAGGAAGTGAAGACAAAGACCCTGATTTTCATCGAAGTCAAGACGCGCAAATCTGACGCGCTGTATCTTCCCGAGGAATCAATAAACGCGGCGAAACAGCAAAAAATCAGGAAATGCGCCGCGCTGTACCTGAGGCTCAACAGGGAGTTTGCAGGGTATAACATAAGGTATGACAGTTTTACTGTGGTGAAAAACGAGAAAGAATTCAAAACCAATCACATCGAGTACGCGTTCTGATTATTTCAGGAATTCCAGTGTTATACTGTCCGCCAAAGCAAAACCTTTTTCCGTCAGCCTGAAGCGGCCGTTTTCGATTACGGCGCTGCCTTCCCTGATGCAGTCTTTTATCTGCTTGTCGAATGATTTCATAAAATCCTTTTTAAACATGCCGTTGAATTCCTCAATCCCGACTCCTTTGCTCCTGAGTGTGCAAATGAAATAATCGGTCTCAAGTTTATCAGGCGTCTGCACTTCGATGTTCTCCCTCGGAAGAATACCATCGTTCAGTTTATGAATATATTTAGTGACTGAAGGTACATTGTTCCATCTTTTTCCGCCGGAGAATGAATGCGCCGACGGTCCGAAACCCGCGTAC
>JAJTBN010000329.1 GCA_021286895.1 Bacteroidota bacterium
GAGCTGCATAAGAATCTCGATAACTCTTCTTGAAGTCTGGCTCTTGCCCGAACCCGTTCTGTTGGCTACAACTGCGATAACCGGCTTCGATGATTTTACCATCGTCGGTTCTCCGCCGAGCATCGAGAATTTTGCGCCCGCCGCGTTGACTGCGGCTGCTTTCGACATTACGTATTCAAACTTGCAATCGGAATACGCGAATACGACTTCTTCTACATTGTATTTCTTTATTAAACCAATAAGTTCACTCTCTGGAAAGATAGGAATTCCTTTTGGATATAATTTCCCGCATAAAGCTGCGGGGTATTTTCTATCATCTATGTAGGGGATTTGTGTTGCTGTAAAGGCAACAACATCATATCTCGGATTATCACGATAGACTACATTAAAATTATGAAAATCTCTGCCAGCGGCACCCATGATTAGAACTTTAATTTTGTCCATAAAAAAATTGGTTTTTGTTAATTTTTGTTTTTATAATTTTGGAGATGTATGCATGAAATATACAAATTTTAATATTAATTTTTAAGTGTATTTCACGTATCTTATCTCCCTTGTTTATATTAAAAAGATTAAAAATGACTGAAAATACGCTGAATAAAGAATTATTTAAGCATTCGGCCGAAGTCCGTGTGAGGACATGGGAAGTTGACTGGCAGGGAGTCGTGCACAACTCCTACTATCTCAGATACATGGAAATCGGACGTGTGGAATACAGGCGCGCTTACGGTTACGACCTCAGCCTTGACGGCAGGTTCAACGACGGTCTCAAAGTCTTCGTCGTGCATAATTCCGTCGACTACCGTTCGGTCGCCGTGCTGGATGACCTTCTGAATGTTTACACGCGCGTCCCATGGATTAAGAACTCGAGTTTCTGTTTTGAGCATTACATCGAACGGGCGAAGACAGGGGAAATACTGGCGACGGGGAAGGGGATTATCGTGAATGTGAATCCCGGCACTAACGTACCGGAACCGCTGCCCGGAAAGTTCGTCGATGAAGTCAGGGAATATGAAACCAAATGCGACATACTGAGATAAAAAAAAAGGACAGCATTTGCTGTCCTTTTGCGTTAATTAAATTAACCCGCTTATTTTGCCAAAATCATTTTCTGTACTTCTGTCTTATCGTTAGTCTTTATCCTGTAAAAATAAATACCGCTTGGAAGATTTCCGCCGTTGAAGTCAACGGTATGCGTTCCTGCTGACTGATTCTCGTCTACGAGGGTCTTAACCTCTCTTCCGAGTCTGTCATAAACAGTCAGTCTGACACTCGTGTTTTCCCTTAATGTATAACTTATAGTCGTTACGGGATTGAAAGGATTCGGATAGTTTTTCGCTTCAAAATACGATTCCTTGTCTTTCGTAGGGGTTTCATTATCTTTCTGTACAAGCGATTCTTTGTTCGGTATTTCGGAAATCAGAGCAATGCCGGTTTCAAACTTCTTTTCTTTGTATGTCTTTCCGGCTTCGAATTCAAACTGAACCGCCAGGGCTTCTTCTTCTGTCACAGTGAAATCGTCGTCAAACTTTGAAATCAGTTTGAAATTATCCTGATCGAGTTTTATCTTGATTTCCTTCCAGCCGCTGAAGTTTAACGACACCGGTTTGGACTGAAGCATGATGTCCTTATCATCGTTGTACTTGCCGTTGTTATCAATGTCATACAGCAGTTCAAGTTTGACAGTAACATCGTTGCTGACTCCCTGAAGCATGACATTGATGTAATTTCCT
>JAJTBN010000077.1 GCA_021286895.1 Bacteroidota bacterium
ACGTGCTTTATGTTCAGAAATTCGAATGGTTCGGCAGCGAGGATTTCGAATTTTACAGGAACAGGAAAGACCTGACGATGCTGCAATATGATTATCTGAAGAGAAACATACAATCGGCAGTCGCGGTATGTCCTTCGGTCGCGACAGCCCAGACTGTAAAGTACGGAAGCCTTGACCTCGAAGGCGTATTTATAATAGGCTCGACGGACGAGTATCAGAAGGCGCTGGGCGTAAACACGGATGACGGAAGGTTCTTTACTTCAAAAGAATCCGAGGGCGGATATCCGGTCTGCCTAATTGGTATGGACGTTAAGAACGCGTTTTTCCAGAATGTGAATCCGATAGGCAAGGATATCAAAATTGGTTCTTATTCATTCAGGATAATCGGCGTCATAGAGAAACAGGGAAGCATGCTGGGGCTGTTCAGTCTTGACAACAGGATAATAATTCCGATAGACAGATTCTTCAAACTGTTTGGGACAAAGCGTTCCCTTACAATTAACGTAAAAGCGGCTGATGTAAACAATCTCGATGAAACTAAAGAGGAAGTTACATCAATTATGAGAAAAGCGCGCCATGTACCGATAGGCAAAAGGGACGATTTCGGAGTGAACCAGCAGTCCGCGTTCAGGGACACGTACAATCAACTGACATCGCTTATCAAGATTATCGGGCTTCTGATTACGTCTTTGTCGCTCATTGTAGGTTCGGTCGGCATAGCGAATATAATGTTTGTTTCCGTAAAGGAAAGAACGAAGGAAATAGGTATAAGAAAAGCCATAGGCGCGAAACGAAGGACGATATTGATGCAGTTCCTCGTGGAATCGACTACGATCTGTCTTTTAGGCGGAATAATAGGGCTGATGATAGCATTCCCGATAAGTTTAATAATAGACGCTTTTGTTCTTCCGACAGCAATGCCGTTATGGGTGGTTGTGCTCGGAATTTTTATATCGCTCCTGTTCGGAGTTTTATCGGGATTCTTCCCGGCTTACAACGCCGCGAAGATGGACCCGGTAGATTCATTAAGATACGAATAAAAAAGAATAACTTGGTTATAGGCGAAACAATAAAACTTTCTGTAAACACGATACGCGAGAACAAGCTGAGAGCGATTCTTACGCTTGCCGGCATTACAATCGGTGTATTTTCGATTATCGCCATTATGACGCTTCTCGACGCGCTTCAATCTGGGATTGAGGGCGGGTTAAGCCAGTTAGGCAGCAACACATTTCAGGTTCAGAAATTTCCTGCCATGAATTTCGGCGACCCGCACACGAGGGCGAAATACAGGAACAGGCCTGACATATCCTATGAGCAGGGGATGAGGCTTGTTGAAAAAGCGACGCTGCCGAAATACATTTCGCTTGAGTACTGGAAGGGCGGAAGGGTATTCAAGTACGGACAGGAATCTACGAATCCGAACATGCAGATTGGAGGCGTCGTTCCAGATTTTCTTCCGTGCAATTCTTACGTTGTGAAAGAAGGCAGGATGTTTACGCAGAACGAACTTAGCAGCAGCGCGAATGTTACGGTCATAGGAATGGAAGTTGCGAATAAACTGTACCCTAAACTCAGTCCAATAGGCAAGAAGATTATACTGGACAAGAACGAATTTCTTATTATCGGAATTCTCGAGTCGAAGGGTGAAAGTTTCGGACAGAGTCAGGACAACCTCGCTCTGATTCCGATTACAAGAATGATTGAGATTTACGGAAATACAAATTATTCTCTCAACATCGCTATTCAGGCTCCTTCAAAGGCGGAGTATAACGAAACAGTAGAGCAGGTCACGAGCATTATGAGGGTGATAAGGCGCGACAAACCCGGAGAAGACAGCAGTTTTGAAATTTATTCGAACGAATCGCTAATTAATTCCGTAAACAGTTTCACGAAGTACTTTAAATACGGCGCGGGATTCATCTCGTTCATAGCGCTTCTCGCTGCGGGAATCGGCATAATGAATATCATGCTTGTTTCGGTTACGGAAAGAACCAAGGAAATCGGTATAAGAAAGGCTATAGGCGCGAAGAGCAGGAACATACTAACCCAGTTCCTGTTTGAGGCGGTCATACTGTCACAGATTGGCGGAATTGCCGGAATCTTGCTCGGCATAATCGCGGGGAACCTGCTCGGGCTTTATCTTAAGACGAATGTCGTGATTCCGTTGGACTGGGTCATGATTGGTCTGATAATATGTACATTTGTCGGAGTTGTTTTCGGTGTTTATCCCGCTTACAAGGCGGCAAAACTTAATCCTATCGACGCTCTGAGATATGAATAATGTAGGAGTTTACTATAAACTCTTTCAGGTCATTTAAAACCTTTTCTTCGAAATTAAGTTTCTGAATATTCCTTACGGCTTTCGGAATTTTCTTTAAAGTATCCGTAAGCCCTTTCTCAAGCCCGGAATAGCAGTAACTTCCGAGAATCTGCAATAACCTCAGCATTACGAAATACCTGAAACCTTCCGTAAACGATTTTTCATCGAAGTTAAGCCTGTCCTTCGCTTTTTTCAGATAATACTGAACCATGTTTTTTCTTTCCCTGTCCGTAATATCGATACTTCCAGAATAAAGAAACGACACAAGGTCATACTGGGGAGGGCCCATGCGTCCTGACTGATAATCGAGGTAATACAATTCTCTTCCGTTCTTAATTATATTCCGCGGCTGAAAATCCCTGTACATGAAGTAACTTTCCTGACGGGAAATATGCGGCATAACTGCTTCGAGAATTTCATCGGAGGAGTAATGAAAATTCTTGTTTAAATATTTTTTAAGAAAATAGTTGAAAAACCTGTTTATGTCGTAAAGTATCTGCCGTTCGTCGAAATATTTTGTTTCATAGCAGTGTCTGAGGTCAATCAGGTCCTTTCCGAATTCCTGAAAGTCGATAAGGTCTCTGACAGCCTTTTTATAATAATTCATTAGTGTCGCTCTGGGAGGGCCTGAAATAATGTATTCGTATAATGTACGGCTTCCTACATCCGAAACGAAATAAATCCGTCCGTCCGCTCCTGAGTGAAGAATAGAGGGGGTTTTCAGGTCAGCGCCGGAAAACGCATTTGTAAATGCTATAAACGCTTTATTCTCCGGAATGCTTCTGTTGTATACGCCGATAACGCTGTCCCTTTCTGTTGCCAGTCTCAATATAAGTTTTTCGGAAACGCCTTTTTTCAGTTCGCATATTTTTACGGGAGTTTCGCCGAAATGCTCTTCAAAAGCGCGGATTATTCTTTTCCTGACTTTTTTCATATTATCCGAGAAGGTTTTTTAAAGCGTATTCCGCTGTTTCGTATCTGAATTTATAGCCTGCTTTAAGGATTTTATCCGGAAGTATCCTCTGCCCGCCAAGGAGAAATTCGGCGAATTCACCAACGGCAATCTTCAGAGCTAATTCCGGCACGGGAAATAACGAAGGCCTGTGCAAAATGGCGCCGACGAGTTTTGTGAATTCTTTATTCGTCACCGGATTAGGTGACACGGCGTTTACAGGACCGTTAACGGATTCATTATTAAGCGCATGGCGGAAAATTCCGGTTACATCGTCAACATGAACCCAGGGCATCCATTGTTTGCCGTTTCCGAGCCTGCCTCCGGCGAAGAACTTAAACGGCATTACAAGACGCGGCAGAGCGCCTTCTTGTTTATCAAGAACAACGCCGATTCTGATGCAAACCGTGCGGATGCCGGTTTCTTCGGCTCTGAACGCTTCTTTCTCCCAGTCGGAGCAAAGTCCCGCGAGGAAATCATTTCCAGGCGCGGATTCTTCCGTAAGAATTTCGTCACGCCTGTCGCCGTAATAACCTGACGCGGAGGTGCTCAGGAATACACGCGGCTTATTTTCGCATTTTGCGAAAGCGGTGGTTATTTTTTTAGTCGTATTTATCCTGCTGTTATAAAGAATATTCTTATAACCGCCGTTCCATCGTTTACCCGCTATAGATGCCCCCGATAAATTGATAACCGCGTATGAATTATCTACAGCCCTTAAATAAGATTCATCCGAATTATCAATCTCGGCAATATCCGTATTTTCACCGTAAGCATATCTCCGTCCGGCATTCCGTGTCGCGACCGTAATACTGTATTCGTCACCCAAAAGCCACGACAGTTTTCTTCCAAGAAACCCTGTACCGCCGAAAATTACGATTCTATTCATTAATAAATAAAAGAATGTTACGTTAGTTTACATTTATAATTTAATATATATTTTATATTATTTTAATTCAAATGAAAGTAATGATACCGGTATCAGTTATTTAGAAGCGTCATATTATTATTGCGAGAATCTTGCGAAGAGCAACTATGAAAATTTTCCGGTGGCTTCTTATTTTATTCCGAAGAAGAAGAGGAATTTCATGTACAGCATCTACGCGTTCGCGCGTACAGGCGACAATATCGCCGATTCGATTTATCTGAAGCCTCAGGACAAAATTGACAAACTTGACGAGATGGCCGAACTTGTCATGAAACTGGACGAGGATAGGATAAAAAACGACCTGCACTTCAGGAGCGTATTCACTGCATTGCATGACACGATAGAGAAAATATCAGTAAACCGGCAGGACCTGATTGATCTTCTGACGGCTTTCAAGCAGGATGCGGTAAAGAGCGAGTACAACAGTTACGAGGAAATTATCAATTACTCCAATTATTCCGCGAACCCCGTCGGCAGGCTTGTACTCACAGTTTTCGGCTATGACAGGGAAAAAGACAAAGCCCTTTTCGAAATGTCGGACAAAATTTGCACCGCACTGCAACTCGCGAATTTCTGGCAGGATGTATCGCGCGACCTGAAGATGAACAGGATATACGTTCCGAAAGAACTGATGGATAAATATCACTACGACAGGGATAAACTGTATGAAAGGGTCGAAAACGATAATTTCAAGAAAATGATGAATTATCTTGTAGAGGAGACAGAGAAACTTTTCGGCGAAGGCAGGAAACTGCCGTCGCATTTAAAAGGCAGGCTCAAATTCGAACTCAGAGCGATTATAAGCGGCGGAAGGGCAGTATTAAAATACATCAGGAAAATAAATTACAAAGTTCTTTCAAAAAGAGTTAAAATCGGCAGGTTAAGGAAAATTCAAATAGCATTAAAATCCCTTTTTTATGTCTGAGAGTTTCGAGAATACAGGAACGCTTGACATTATGAAGAAAAGCAAGACGAATTTCTTTTATTCGTCGCTTTTCATGCCCGGAGACAGACGCGACGGACTACGGACGATTTACGCTTACTGCAGAATGACCGACGATATTGCCGATGACGTCAAATCCGGAACAGAAGAAAAGAAGAATAACCTGAAGGCATGGGAAAACAAATTAGACGAAGCGTTTGAGGGGAAAAGCAGCGGCGGTTTTTTTACGGAATTGAAGCGGCAGATAGACAGATTCGGTATACCGCGTAAACCATTCAAGGACCTTATCCGGGGTATGCAGATGGATTTGGAAAAGAAAAAAATTGCAACTTTTGAAGATTTGTACGATTACTGTTATTGTGTGGCGTCAAGCGTAGGTCTGATGAGCATAGAGATTTTCGGTTATCAAAAAGAATGCGTTAAGATTTATGCCGAAAAACTCGGAGTGGCCTTACAACTTACGAATATAATGCGTGATATAGACGCTGATTTTTCCGAAGGAAGAATATATATTCCCGCAGAGGAGATGGAAAAGTTCGGTTATACGGAGGAAGACCTGAAAAACAGACTTTACAACGACAATTTCAGGAAACTTATGGAATTTCAGTACGACAGAGCCATGCGTTACTATAAAGAAGCAGAGGAGAATCTTCCTGATGAAGAAAGAAAGAACATGGCGCCCGCGGTAATTATGCGCTGTGTCTATTACAAGATTTTACAGAAAATCAGGAGGAATGGATATAATATATTCAGTGAGAAAATCCGCATTTCGAAATTAAACAAATTTTTAACCGCGTTAGGTATATTTTTGCGGTACAGATTTTAATATAAAAATATGAGAGGGGAAAGAGTCACGGTCGTGGGAGGAGGACTTGCCGGCATGTCGGCATCCGCATTTCTCGGCAGCAATGGTTATGATGTAACGCTTATTGAATCAACTCACAAACTCGGAGGCAGGACTTTCAGTTTCTACGACGAAGAAACCGGTCTGACGCTGGACAACGGCCAGCATATACTTGCGGGCTGGTACGATAACGCTTTTGAGTTTCTGAAAACCATCGGCAAGGAGCCTAAATTCAGGTCAAACCCGAATCTCGAAGTGTACTTTAGGGAGCCGGGCGGCGGGCATTACGAGTTTAAGGCTAAAGGCGACAATCCGTTCATAGCGGTGGCGAAAGGGTTCATAGACTATCATCCGCTTACGCTGATAGATAAATATCATTTGCTTTCACTTCGTGAACTTATTGAACTCGACATCGCCGAAAGGCTTCTGCGTGGCAAGAACCTGTCCTGGCTTCTTGACCACCTGAAACAGACAGAAAATCTTAAGAAATATTTCTGGGAGCCGTTTGTGTTTGCCGTATTCAATACATCGCCTGAATATGTTGACGCGTCCATTTTTCTGAATGTTCTCGTAAAATCATTCGATAAGTTCGGAAGCATGTCGCTTATAATCCCGGACGAAACCCTGGACGAACTTTTTGTCGCCCCGTTTGAAAAATACGCGGCGAAGAACATTAATCTGATGAAGAACACGAAAGCCCTTAATTTCAAAGTAAGTTCGGGAAGAGTGGAATCCGTCATGCTGGAAGGCGGGGCGGAAATAGAATCAGACTATTTCATAAGCGCCGTTCCGTTTCATTCATTTCCCGGTTTGTTCAAAGAGGATGACTACAGGAAATATTTCCACGGCGTCGAAGGATTGAAACCCGCGTCGATAGTCTCAATTTTCATTGTGCCGGAAAAGATGCCCGAAGGGTTTAATAACAGGTTTTATCACGGCATGATAGGTTTGCTGGGAACAAAAGCGCATTGGATATTTTTCAAGAAGGACTATATATGTGCTGTGATAAGCGCGCCGGAATACACTGTCGATGGGTACGATGAAATCGGGAACGATGCGCTCTGCGATACGGTTGTATCAGAAATACGTGACTGTTTTCCGGAGTTCAGGGATATCGGAATCAGGCGCGTAAAGTATTTCAGAGAAAAAAGGGCTACATTCCTGCCATCTGTTGAAAGCGCGGGATGCAGACCCGATAATAGTTCGGGACTTTCCAACCTGTTTATCGCGGGCGACTGGACAAACACAGGCCTTCCCGCTACAATTGAAGGCGCCGCCACAAGCGCCAGGAAATGTTCTGAACTCATAATGAAAAAGAATTGACGCAAAATGACTGCATAAAATCACTTGGTATTTGCATCGGCGCTTCAACCGTATCGTACGTACTTGCGGAAAAAAGCGGCAACGATATTTCCATTTGTAAAACAGGTTATATTCCTCATGAAGGAAATCCCAAGGCATTTCTCGAAAGATTTTTTAAAGAAACACGTTTAGAATTCGATTCTGTAGTCGCTACAGGAAGGAAATTCCGTAACCTGCTTAAAGTTAAGAGCATTTCAGAGCCTGAGGCAATCGAAAATTCCATAAATCATCTTGGTTATTCGGGAAATAAATTCGCTATTGCAAGCATGGGCGCAGAAAGTTTCATGGTCTACTGTATTAATCAGAATGGCAATATCGAGAACGTACTTACAGGTAATAAATGCGCGTCGGGAACAGGTGAATTTTTTCTTCAGCAGATAGGCAGAATGGACCTTAATGTTGAGGAAGCCGTAAGGATATCCGATGTAAGTAATCCTTATTCCGTGTCCGGCCGCTGCAGTGTTTTCTGCAAGAGTGACTGTACCCATGCGCTAAATAAGGGTGTTGAGAAGTCGAAGGTCGTCTCCGGACTTAGTAAAATGCTTGCGGAAAAAGCGATAGAACTGCTTTCGAAACAGAGAAACACTCGTGTAATGCTTATCGGAGGTGTCTCACAGAACGATTCTGTAATCAATTTCATCAAAAATAAGTATCCTGATACAATAATACCTCCGCATTCAGTCGACTTTGAGGCGCTGGGAGCGGCTCTTGAAGGCCTGAAATCCGTAAACGGTATTGATAAAAATAATCTCTTTCTCGACCATAAGCACCAGTTCGCGTATCTTGACCCGCTTTACAGCGAGAAAGCAAAAGTCGCGTTTAAGAGTATAAACAGGGAAATAGCAGTAAACGGGGACGAGTGTATAATCGGGCTTGACGTTGGCTCAACAACGACGAAAGCGGTAGTAATCAGAACTCAGGATAATGCCATTGTGGCTTCGGTTTATCTGCGTACTAACGGTAATCCTGTCGAGGCATCGGTAAATTGCTACAGGGAACTTCAGAAACAAATCTCAGCCGCCATAAAAATAATAGGGTTAGGTGTCACGGGTTCAGGCAGGTTAATAGCATCCCTTCACGCGCTTACCGATGGCGATGTGAACGAAATTATCGCCCATGCCGTTGCTGCAGCTTACTTTGACAGGGATGTGGATACGATTTTTGAAATCGGGGGGCAGGATGCCAAGTACACTCATCTGACGAACGGTATCGCCAGCGATTATGCTATGAATGAAGCATGTTCGGCTGGTACGGGTTCGTTCCTTGAAGAAGCCGCGAAAGAGTCCCTAAACATTAAATACACAGAAATCGGCGATATTGCCTTGAGAGCGCGCAGTCCTATTAATTTCAACGACCAGTGCGCCGCGTTCATTTCGAGCGATATAAAGAATGCCGGCCATGAAGGGGCGAAAATCGACGATATCGTAGCCGGACTTGTTTATTCAATCTGCCTCAATTACGTAAACAGGGTAAAGGGAAACAGGCCTGTCGGCCGAAAAGTGTTCATGCAGGGAGGTGTTTGCTATAACAAGGCTATACCTTACGCCATGTCAATACTAACGGGAAAGGAAATTATCGTACCTCCCGAGCCGGGGCTTATGGGAGCGTTCGGGGTGGCGCTGGAGATAAAGAACAGAATTAGCCTCGGTCTTTACAAAAGGAAGAATTTCGAACTCGATAAACTCATATCGAGGGAGTTCAGTTATTCGAAATCATTTACCTGCGCCGGCGGCAATGAAAAGTGCGACCTGAAATGCTCAATTTCGATGATAGAAGTCGAAGGGAAAAAGTATCCTTTCGGAGGCGCATGTAACAGATACTATAACGAGAGGCATCACATTACGGCCGATGCTGAAAAAAACAATCTCGTGAAAGTCCGTCAGCGAATGATGTTTGAGGATTTTATTGTAAAGGAAACGGTGAAATCCAGGCGAATAGGTATTTCGAGGAGTCTTCTGACAAATTCAATGTACCCCTTATATTACAACTTCTTCACGAAACTCGGTTTCGAAGTGGTGCTTTCTGATGAAATAGACAGGGAAGGCTCAGACAAAATACGCAGTTCTTATTGCTATCCGGTCGAAGTCTCTCATGGTTTCTTCCAGAATCTGCTTAAGAAAGACATAGATTATATTTTTCTGCCTCATATAACTGAAATGGAAGGCAGGGAAGAATACAAGTACAACCGCATGTGCGTCTTTGTGCAGGGTGAAACGTATTTCCTGCGCTCGACATTCAGGGATGAGATTGAATCCGAAGAGAATAGGATAAAAATCATATCACCCGTAATTAATTTCTCGGACAATTATGAAGGTGTCAAGAAGGCATTTGTTAAGATAGCAAGGGAACTGGATTGCGTCTCCGACAGGGCTGAGCACGCGTTCAAAGCCGCTTATGACAGCCTCACCGAAATGAAAAAGGCATTCAAGGCGCAGGGAAGGAAATTCATTAAAGAACTCGAAAGCGAAAAAGACGAGATAGCCTTTGTGCTTTTCGGCAGGCCTTACAACGCTTTCGCGCGCGAAATAAACCTGAACATACCGCATAAGATAGCGTCGAGGGGATACAGGATTATCCCTTATGATTTTCTCGAATACGAGGATAAGTATTCATACGAAAACATGTACTGGTACAGCGGCAACGAGATACTCTCGGCCGCAAGATACGTAAAAGAGCATACGCAGTTGTTCGGAATTTTCATCACGAACTTCTCATGCGGACCTGATTCGTTTGTTATTCCTTACTTCAGAAAAATTATGGATTCAAAGCCGTCGCTGACGCTTGAACTCGACAGCCATTCCGCTGATGTGGGCGTAGAAACACGCATAGAGGCCGCGATAGACATAATCAGGAATTTCATTTCAGTGAACAGAGGCGCCGCGGTAGAGGAAAAAGTGCAGAAGGAAATTCTCAAGGTCGTGAACCATGACAATAATCTTTTTGTCCGCGACCATTACGGGAAGGAATTTTCAATAAGAAACAACGACGTTGAAGTGCTTATTCCGTCGATGGGAAGGTTCAGCACCGATTCATTTTCAGCAGTATTCCGCTCGCTTGGTATTAACAGCAGGCCTTTGCCCGTTCCGACATTCGAAACTCTGAGGCACGGAAGGGGAGTCGCGACATGCAAGGAATGCCTGCCGTTCCTGCTGACAACGGGTTCGCTTCTGGAATACCTCGATTCAAACAGGTCGAAGAACAGGAAAACACTCTTCTTCATGCCGCACGGATACGGTCCGTGCAGGCAGGGGCAGTATCACATCCGCCTGAAGGATATACTGAATACAAACGGAATCACGAACGCGGGAGTGATATCAATGGACGATGAATCTTCATTCTCCGATTTCGGAAACGAATTTTTTACGAGACAGTGGCTCGGACTTATAATCGCGGATAATATACACGACATCGAGAACGTTCTCGAAGTGAACGCCGCCGACAAAGAGGAGGCTAAGGCGATATTAAAATCGGAATGGGACAGGATAGTACTCGAACTGGAAAAAGGAGACTTTGAATCCATTTACGCGCAGCTTGCTAAAACTTCGGAGGCGCTTAACAAGATTAAGGTTAAAGGAAGCCTCAAAGATTCGAAGATAGTTTCACTCGTCGGCGAGATATATGTCAGAAGAGAGGAATATTCTCGTCTTGACCTCATAAAGAACCTGAATGAGAACGGGTTCATAGTCCGAACTGCGCCGATTACCGAATATGTTTACTACACGAATTACCTCCAGAAGAAAAACATCGTTAAAGACCTATCGATGAAAGAGAGACTCGAACTTTTCCTTAAGGAAAAGATTCAACTCAGGATAGAAAAAAAGGTAAAGAAAATTCTTTCGGCTTCGGGTCTATGCTCCGAAGACATGATAGACGTAGAAAAAACTCTGAAATACGGGAAAGAACTGATTTCGGAGAAACTGATAGGGGAAAGCATTTTGACTGTCGGGCTTGCACTGCGCGAGATACTCGACGATACATGCGGGATAATAACGATTGGTCCGTTCAACTGTATTCCGAGCAGGTTCGCTGAAGGTATACTGAACAAGGAAATGACGCTTGACGGCAAGTACAGGTTCGGAAGGCTACACAGGAACGGATATCCGCAGACGCTTACGAATCTGCCGTATCTTCACATCGAAACCGACGGAAACGTGTTCCCGCAAATAACGCAGTCAAAGATTGAGATTTTCATGATACAGGCGAGAAAACTGCATGAAGAGATGATGAAGGTCAGGAGTTCTCACTGAATTTCCTGCTGTTGAAATACTCTTTCGCGTATGCAAGGTCGGTGACAAATCCGATAAAATCGCTCATGCATTCCTGAGACATCCCGAAAAATTTATTTTCAAAGACTTCCTTTTGCGGAATACCGCCGATGTAAGACGAAATCATTTCTTTAAGTTCAAGAAGCGCGAACGAGAATTCGCTTTTCAGTTTGTCGTTTACGATATCCGAGTTCGATGCGTCCGACAGC
>JAJTBN010000078.1 GCA_021286895.1 Bacteroidota bacterium
TTTACATAACTATGATGAATTTATTAGTCTTACCAAATTATTGTCGTGTACATAGAAGGCTTTTTATTTATATGGAATATGATTGTTATTGGTACGATTTAATCGTATCTTATTAACGGAGAAGAGCGAATTCATTCTGACCTGTAAATTTTGCACGCGCATTTTCAGACCATTACGAATCTTTATAATGTCCTGCATTTTTATTTGCGGCAAAGAATATTTCTTCTTTTCTTTTTATTCAACCGTTTACTAAAATGTAAACATTAAAGTCCACCTGGACAGGAGATACAAAAATGAAAATTTACGTAGGCAACATTGCAAGAGAATCCACAGAAAACGAAGTAAAGGCTCTCTTCGAAGAATTCGGAACAGTAGAAAGCGTCACTTTAATCCGTGACAACTACACGAAGCAATTAAAGGGATTCGGATTCGTAGAAATGCCTAATGATGATGAGGGTAAAAACGCTATTAAGAGTCTCAACGACCAGTTGTTCAACAACAGGCCTTTGAGCGTCAGCGTTGCAAAACCTAAAACGGATAACAAGAGATCCGACGGCGGTTTTAACCGCGGCAACAGAAGCGGCGGGGGATATCCCAAACCCAGAAGATACAACTCAGGATACTAATTGATAATGATTTCGGAGTTATCGAACCCTTCCCGCGGTAACGCGGGAAGGGTTTTTTGTTTTTAATTTCGATTTCACAAAAACCGTTAAAACGGTTTTGATTTATTATTCATCCTTACCCGCGGCTAACGCCGCGTGTTACCTGTATTTCGCCGGCTGCGCCAACTAACAAAGACTCGCTATCAAACTCCCTAAAGCAGATGCGCATTATTGATTTTGGAACCTCTGACGAATAATTTGCAGGACTACGTCCTGCGCGTCAGGTAAATACCTGACGCCACCAATAATAATGCAATTTACATTATTCTTCCAGCGTCGAAATATTTCCCGGGTCCTGTCCGAGAGCGCGGGCTTTCAGCACGCGCCTCATAATCTTGCCACTGCGTGTCTTCGGGAGCACATCTACGAATTCGACGTTTTCGGGTTTAGCGATAGGTCCGACTTCGTGCCCGACATGCTTTATTAAGTCCTCCCGCAACTGTTCTGATTTTTCGAATCCCGCTTTGAGAATCACGTACGTGTAAATCGCGTTACCCTTTACTTCATGCGGAAGACCTATAGCGGCGGCTTCCGCCACTGCGGGATGGCTCACGAGCGCGCTTTCAATCTCGGCTGTGCCGAGCCTGTAGCCGGATACTTTAAGCACGTCGTCCGTTCTTCCTATAATCCAATAATATCCGTCTTCGTCGCGCCTCGCCGAGTCCCCTGTCAGGTACATTCCTTCGTATTTGCTCCAGTATTTTTCTATATATTTTTCGGGGTCTTTGTAAATTGTTCTCATCATTGAAGGCCATGGAGTTTTAATCACGAGATAGCCTTCTTCATTATCCTTCACGGGATTTCCGTCTTCATCGAGTATATCCATTTTCAATCCGGGAAACGGTCTCGTACCCGAGCCTGGTTTCAGCGGTACGCTCGGTGTAGGAGTAATCATGAAGCATCCGGTTTCCGTCTGCCACCATGTATCCATAATCGGGCATTTTTCCTTGCCGATAACTTTGTAATACCATTTCCAGGCTTCGGGATTAATCGGCTCCCCTACCGAACCGAGCAGTCTGAGCGAAGAAAGGTCGTGCCTGTTGGGCCACGCGTCACCGAACCTCATCAGTCCTCTGATTGCTGTCGGCGCAGTGTACAGAATATTGATTCCGTATTTTTCTACCATCTGCCACCATCTGTTCGGAAACGGAAAATTCGGCGCGCCTTCATACATGAACGACGTCGCGCCGTTTAGCAGCGGACCATAAACTATATAACTGTGTCCCGTAATCCATCCCGGATCGGCGGCGCACCAGTACCTGTCGGTATCTTTGATATCAAACACATATTTAAGCGTCGTATATGTGCCGACCATGTAACCGCCCTGAGTGTGAAGAATGGCTTTTGGTTTTCCCGTCGTTCCCGATGTATAGAGAAGGAAAAGCGGGTCTTCGGCGTCCATTGTAACCGCTTCGCATTTCGCGTTTATGATGGGAAGGTTTACGAGTTCGTGATACCATATATCCCTTCCGTATTCCATGTTGACGTTCTCGCCCGTGCGTTTAATAACAAGTACGCTTTCGACCGAAGCGGCTCTCTGCAAAGCCTCGTCGGCAATGGCTTTCAGCGGAACGATTTTCCCTCTTTGAAAAGCGCCGTCGCATGTTATAAGAACTTTCGAATGGCTGTCTTCGAGCCTTTCATGCAGCGACTCTACAGAGAAACCGCCGTAAACGACGGAGTGCACCGCGCCGATTCTCGCGCAGGCGAGCATGCCCATCATAAGTTCGGGAACGCGTCCCATGTATAGCGTGACTCTGTCGCCTTTTTGTACGCCGAGGCTTTTAAGCACGTTGGCGAAGCGGGAGACTTCACGGTGCAGGGCGAAATAAGAAAAAACGCGGACTTCGCCGTTTTCGCCTTCCCAGTAAAAAGCAACCTTGTTCTTTCTGTGAGTTTTGAGATGCCTGTCGAGGCAGTTGTATGCGATGTTCACTTTGCCGTTTGTGAACCACTTGTAGAAAGGCTTTCCGGATTCGTCGAGAACCTTATCCCATTTTTCGAACCATTCGAGTTCTTCCGCTTCTTTGGCCCAGAAACCTTCGAGGTCTTTTAAGGCGAAATCGTTGAGTTTGTCCCAGTCTTTGAGGTTCGCGTTGTTGACAACTTCCTCGGAAGGATAAAAAACTTCTCCATTGAGTTTTTTCATAAGAGTATAATTTAAGTTTTTGTAAACTCTTTCTTCTCCTAAGCCGGGAAAAGCACTTATTGATGTAAGTGTTAGAATTAAAACACAGTTTTTATAATAATTGTTTCAGGGGAACCGAAAATGGAAAATGGAAAATGGGAAATAGAAAATAGAAAATGGAAAATGGAAAATAGAGAATAGAAAATGGAATATAGAAAATGGAAAATGGAAAATGGAAAATAGAATATAGAATATAGAAAATGGAAAATAGAAAATGGAAAATAGAATATAGAAAATGGAAAATGGGAAATAGAAAATAGAAAATGGAAAATGGTATTTGATGATTGATGATTGATGATTAATGATTGATGATTGAACCCGGAGGCAATTGACCGCATAAGTAACCCAACTCATTAGAGTGGGGAAAAAAAAGACGCGCGTGAGCGCGTCTTATAATACGGGATAAGATAAAATAATTTTATGCGTTTACCGCATGTTTGCTCTTTACTATATCAAGAGTATCGCGGGCAATCATAAGTTCTTCGTTTGTAGGAATTACATAAACTTTCACCTTCGACTCCGGCAGAGAAATTTCCGCAAGTTCGCCGCGGACAGTTTTGTTCTTTTCTACGTCAAGGTAGAGTCCCATAAATTCCATCCCTTTGCATGCTTCGTATCTTGTTTCATAGTCGTTTTCCCCTATGCCGGCAGTGAACACAAGCGCGTCGAGTCCGCCCATGGCGAAGGTGTAAGCGCCTATGAATTTTTTCAGCCTGTAGTCGAACATTTCGAGAGCGAGTTTTGCTCTTCTGTTTCCTTCATGGAAAGCATTTTCGAGGTCGCGGAAATCGTTGCTGATTCCCGATACGCCGAGCATTCCCGATTTCTTGTTCATGATGTCGTCAATCTGTTTCGCCGAAAGGCCTTCAACGTTCTCGAGAATCGGAATAAGCGCGGGGTCAACGTCGCCGCACCTCGTGCCCATTATGAGTCCTCCTGTAGGGGTATGCCCCATACTTGTATCTATGCTCTTTCCGTTGAGAATAGCGCAGACGCTCGCGCCGTTTCCTAAGTGGCATGAAACAATCTTCGATTCTTTTTTCCCGAGAAGTCCCATCGCGACCTGAGAAACGTATCTGTGCGAGGTACCGTGAAATCCGTATCTGCGGACTCTGTACTTTTCATAAAGGTCGTAAGGTAAAGCGTACATGTAGCAGTAGTCAGGCATCGTCTGATGGAAAGCCGTGTCAAACACACCGACCATCGGAACGTTTGGCAGAACTTCCTGGCATGCTCTTATACCCTTGATGTTGGGCGGATTGTGGAGCGGAGCGAAGAACGAACATTCATCGAGCGCGTTCACCACATCTTCTGTTATCAGAACCGAGCCTGAATATTTTTCGCCCGCATGGACTACTCTGTGACCCACTGCTTCGATTTCTGTTACATCTTTAAGAACTTTTTCTTCCTTCAGAGTATCGAAAACAAGTTTAATCGCCTCGGTGTGGTTCGGAATAGTCTTTTCGATTTTCCTCTTTTCTCCCTTAACATGATACGTCATAGAAGAGCCCTCTGTACCGATTCTTTCGACAAGTCCTTTTGAAATAACTTCTTCCCCGTTCATTTCTATCAACTGGTATTTCAGAGATGAACTTCCTGTATTAACTACGAATATTTTCATTATATGATTTTATTTTAAATTTTTATCCGATAGCCTGTACGGCTGTTATTGCAACGACATCGACTATTTCATCAGCGGTGCATCCGCGCGAAAGATCGTTTATCGGCAGGGCGAATCCCTGGCTTATCGGTCCTATAGTATTCGCTTTCGCGAGCCTCTGGACAAGTTTGTAACCTATATTACCCGACTGAAGGTCGGGGAAGATGACAACATTTGCCTTGCCGGCAACGGGGCTGTCTTTCGCTTTCATCATTCCGACTTCGGGAACGAGCGCGGCGTCTAACTGCAGGTCGCCGTCTATAAGCAGTTCGGGCATTTTTTCCTTCGCGATTTTTGTGGCTTCAACAACCTTATCCACGAATTCATGTTTCGCTGAACCGTGCGTTGAGAAGGAAAGCATCGCCACGCGCGGCTCTATGCCGAGAAGCGACCTGGCTGTCGCGGCGGTTGAGATAGCGATAGACGCGAGTTCCTCCGCATTGGGGTTCGGATTAATAGCGCAATCCGCAAACACAATCGTGCCGTTATCTCCGAATGTGCAGTCCGGTACTTCCATTACGAAACTGCTCGATACGATAGAAATGCCCGGAGCGGTTTTGATTATCTGGAAACCCGGCCTGAGCAAATCGCCAGTCGAATGAATCGCGCCGGAGACGAGACCGTCGGCATCGCCGGTTTTAACCATCATCGTGGCATAGTAGATTGTGTCTTTCATAGCCTCAAGCGCGTCTTCATAAGTAACGCCTTTCGACTTTCTCATTTCAAAGAACTTCTTTGAATACTCTTCGTGTTTATCCGAAGTTTCAGGATTGATAATTTTTATACCGGAAATATCTGCGTTTTGTTTTTTTGCTTCATCACGAATCTGAATTTCGTTGCCAAGCAAAATAACTTCGGCGAGTTTTTCCTTCATAATTTTTTCCGCGGCGAGGAGATTCCTTCTTTCGCAGCCTTCGGGAAGTGCAATCGTTTTCCTGACTGAACGTGCCTTTTCCCATATCTTTTTCATCACAGACATGTAATATTGCTTAAATTTGAATGGTCATTCAAAATAAGCAATATTTTTTTAAAAAAATATATAAAAATAAGTCATACGGGCTAAAAATGAAGATTTTTTTCTGATAATTCTTTGCCGGAATTATTTAAAAAGCATTATCATGGCTGGATTATTATACCTGCGCCCAGAGAAAACTCTGCTGTTTTTCCAATAATATTAGTCTGAAATTCAGGCGAGATGCTGAACAGTTTTGATATTGGTATTTCATAACCAAAGCCGAGTACGATTACCGGAGGGACTGTTATCGTCTGCTTATAAAGTTTTGTCGACTCTCTGCCCAAAATCCCCAGACCCACTTTCCCGTAAGCAAGATTTTGTTTATTGAACGGATATATTTTTGCTCCAAAACTCATGAGAAATGTAAGTTCCATGCTTTCTGACAGAGTGAGAGAACTGCTGCTGGTATTTTCTTTTTCTATGTACTTCATTCTGCATACTGTGAGTTCCGTGAAGAAAGTCAGCACCGAGCCCATTTTGAAATGCACTGAAGGAGAAACGCCGTAACCGTAAGTATAGTACGCGGTACTGTTTTCATTAGCGGTAAGAACGCCAAGCAGTTTCACGTTGAAAACGGTGTTGCCGGGAAGTCTGTCGTTTTTTTCAATCGGAGTGATATTCTTATAAACCGTATTGACATCAGTAAGCACGGGAACTAATTCCTGCGCCTCCAGACCGGAATCGGCAGACAGAAATATGACAATTAATACCGCAAAAAAAATTATGAATTTCACGGAAATATCTTTAATATCGCAACGTAAATAAATTCGCCTCATCCCCTTTAATAATGAAGAAATATAAATCACTGACCTACAATAAAAAAGGCTGTCCTTTTGGGACAGCCTGATAAATATTTCTAACGATTTTCCCTTACTTTAGAAGAATGAATCTCTTGACGTCAGTGAATGAGCCGGCTGTAATCCTGTAGAAATAGACGCCGCTCGCGAAGTTGCTGCCGTCGAAATCAACCGTATAATAACCCGGCTGTTTTGTGTCGTTGACGAGCGTCGCGATTTCTCTTCCGAGAATGTCGTATACTTTAATCGCAACGAGCGCCTGTTTCGGAACTCCGTAATTAATCTTCGTCACGGGGTTGAACGGATTCGGATAGTTCTGAAACATCGAGAATGTCTTAGGAATCAACTGAAGTTCATTACCCGTACCCAGCGCAGGACTGAAGAAGAGCGTGATGTTCGGACGAACCGACTGGACAGCGCCGCTTGTCATTGTACAGCCTGTGCTGTTATCGGTGTAATATCCGTATGTCATGCCCGCGATTGAAGTAGCATAAACAGGCGAATACTGTGTATAACTTGAATTGTCGTAGCAAACTTCAATAAGCAGGTTGCTCGTTCCGTTGTAATTCAGCGGAGTTGTCATGTCTATATACTGCCAGCCGGTGCCCGGTACTGTGTAAGTGCCGCTGTAGCAGGTCTGCCAGCCTGATGTAACCCAGCCTGAAAGCGAAGTCGCTGAAGTCATCTGCATTCTGACGTTGAAGCCGTTCATTACCTGAGTTGAATTACTGGAGACGTTGAAGCCGATACGAGAAATCGCGCCGTTGAAATTCGGATTCATCATCATGCTGCCGGCATTGATTTCAGCGGCAGTGTAAAGCATCTGAGTCCTACCGTCCTGCCAGTAAGTTGTGTACGGATAATTCGAAGTCGTCGTGCCCGTGCCGATTATCGACCAGTTCTGTCCGACTGTAACCTGGAAGGAGTCGATTGAAGAAATAACTCCGCCGAGTGTATACATTTTCAGTTTGAATTTCGCGATTGTGCCGATAGGCGTACTCGCGGAAGCGGAAATCTGGAACGGCATCCTGACGGAGTCCGCAGCGTTTATGTTTCCGTAATTCAACGTATCGGTTATCATCGTGATGTAAGACGACGTCGTGAGAAGTTTAGCGCTTACAGTTCTCGCCTGTGATGTACCGTCGTTTCTGAGAGCAATTTTAAATTTCGCGGTTTCGCCCGGGTCGACTCTTCCGTTGTTGTTTCCGGTCGAGTCAGTTATAAGATTAGTACCGAGTTTCACGATAGGAGCGTGGCCTGTAACGGTGAATCCGCTCGTCCACACGTCCGTGCCGTTTGTGGCGATAACATTGAAATCTACGTTTGTGTTGTCAGGAATGAAATTCGAGACGTTGTACGCGAACGCGTTATTAACCATTACGGTGCTGCCGGCGGCAATAGTGCCAAAACTTTCCGTGCTGTCTGTAATCGTAACATACGGAGAAGTTGTTCTTAATTTAATTGTTACGCCCGATGCTGATACGGAACCGACGTTCTTCGCTCTGAAGTTAAGAAGGTTCGTTTCTGCATAATCCATCTTGCCGTTGCCGTTGCCGTAAGGCGGCGCGTCGTTAATCGCGACCGAATCCTGAACCACATACGGTCCGGAAGCAGGAATAACGTTGACGTAGCCTGTATATCTGTAATAATTCTGTTTTGTTATTACTACTTTCATTACCTGTCCGGGAACCTGCGTGCCGGGGATATTGATATTCACCGGTGAGCCCGTACCTGTACCGGTTCCGAGAAGATTTCCGTTTATTGAAAGGGCTATCAACGCGCCTGAATTCGCGGTAACCGCGAACTGAGTCGCGCCCGCGACGACAGCCGCTGAATGGCTGACAGTAAGGCTTTGCGGAACTTCGGAGAACAGGTTAAGGAAAGCGTCTCCGTGCATGTGGAACAGCCTGTATGTCACGAGTTTATCGCCGGTATTGTAGGGCCATGATGACTGCTGCAGGAAGTATTTGCCTGCCGCCATCCCGAACGCCGGTTTTTCGTCTCTTGACGCGGGCGTCGTGCCGTAACCGGGCATGAAATCCGGCCACATGTTGTCGTACATACCCCATACATAAGTATCGTTTACGAATGAGTATGAAACTTCCGACGGACAAACCATGCCGAGCGCGCCAGCATTCTGTCCGTTATATTTATATCTGTAGAACACTTCGACAAAACTGCCTTCTGACGGGCAGCCCGAAGGATCGTGATACGCGCCAGTTTCGCAGTTTATCGAATATATAAATGAAAGGTTTGTATTAGTAAGCTGAGGAATATATGAAGTATTAAATCCCGGTGCGCCCCAGCCGATATATTCGCCGTGGTCTCTGTGCTGCAGCAGGAAGGCTCCCGCGTTCAATGCGCTGACAACCTGAGCCGGTGTACCTCCGTCGAAACCTCCGAGTGAATCTGGTGTCATCGGAATATATCCGAGTCCCGTCGTACCGAAATAGTTAACGACTGTCGCGGTATTCGTGGCTGTTGACCACTGAGTGCTGGGAGTACCGGAATATACTTTATTTATTCTTACAGGATGTTTGTTCTTAATTTTCTTGAAATAACCGCCGACGAGTTCCGAGCATAACTGGAACCATCTTTCGGTCTGCCACCCGAGAGCCGTTATGGGATGGTCATAATATGACGCCGCTGTCGGAGGATTTTTTTCGTAGTTTAATTCCTTTGTTATAAGTGTCTGGAGCTGGTCGTTGTTGTTCGCGACGATTCTCGAAAATACGATTTCGGGCATTTCGTCGTCATTCACGTCGGCGTAATAGTTATCCGAAGCAAAATCAGGATAGCCCGAATCCGGCTGGAGTTTCGAAATAATCGTGCTGGCGCCTCCGGCGTCAGTTCCGTAGTCCGCGAGAAGGCAGATGGCGGCTGGCTTCACAGTCCATGTGCTGTACGCGTTGCGGACCCATGATCTGATAGTTTCGATATTGTTTCCGCCGATATCGGATAATTTATATATACCGGTCTTTATTCCCTGTTCAGTCCTGAAACTCTTAATTGTATCCGCCCATGCAGAAAATTCTGCATTGTTCGGGACTATGATAACATACTCATAACCGTTTTCAGTCATGATGTCTTTATATCTTTTGTCGAAATCTATAACCGGAAGCGATGAATAATTCAGAATGGCGTCGCTGAGAATCGGCTCCCACCATCTGTTTCTGTACGAATCATTTCCGAAGTGGCCGTTGCCGCCAACAAAATTAACTTCGACTTTAATATCGGTATAGACCGTAAGTTCTCTTGTAACTGGATTATACTGGAACGGGGTTATTCCGAGCATAATAGCATCGACTCCTCTTATCTGCATAGGTGTTGAAACCTGCACAGGGCTTTCGGGATAGTTCGCGTTCTTAGCGAAAATGCTCTTGTCCCTTGGATATTTAAGCGGAGAAGGATCGTCGTCCTTCGGTATTATCGGAGCAGGAGCAATATCGATTTCCTTTATTACTTCTGTTCTGTATGATACTATTCTGTACGTCACGCTTGCCCCCTGAGGGATTGCTATATAACGTCCCGTACCCGCGAGGTCGGGTTTGCCCGCGTCGTTCGGCAGAAATATACCCGGGACTTTTGCGGCTTTCATGTTAACGCCGTCGACGTTAACATCATCAAGATATAATTTCGGCACTGAAAAATTGACTTCTACACCTGAGGACATTTGTCTCGTAAGGGACATACCCTGAGGTCCCCATGTGTTCTTGTAGTTAATTTCCTGTGCGTTCGCTGCGGATAAAAACATTGCCAGCGCTATCAGGGCAAACATGCAGCGAAGGGGAAAAGAAAGAAATATTTTTTTCATAAAATTTTGTTAGTGAAATTTATAGAAATTGATTTAATAAATGAGAGAGATAATTCCGATTTCCAATGTGTCTTTTTGTTCCTCAATTGAAATGTTTACTTCTTGAATATCTTTATTCAAACATAGTCAGAATTTTCCAATTTTTTAACCCTAAAAATTCAATACACTTAAAATATTAAATAACTGATTAATAAAAGTTTCAGTAAAATAATCCTGCAAAATTTTTATTTTTTTGATATAATTTTTAAGGATAAAAAGTGATTAATTCAGGGGTGTATTTCAGGCTCAAAAGCCTTTTTTTTCTGGAATAATAATAAAAAAACCGGAAAAATCCGGTTTTTTATTGAAGTATTTTGAACGGTTGTCAGATTTTAGATTCGGCGATTTCCCTGCCCGCTTTCATCGCTTTCAGGTTTACGTTCACCACCGAGTCGCCTTTTCTTCCGAAAATCATTTTTATTGCTTCTTCAAGCCTGTCATATTCGATATCGAGGAATGGCGACGACGCGCCGAGTATTACCATGTTCGCGGACCTGAGTGAGCCGGAATCCTTCGCAATTTTATCGGCATCGATAGCGATATTGTGTTTTATTGCAGACAGTTCTTTCAGTAAACTATCATGCTGCGGATAATTCGGCACGTTAACGTACGGTTTATCGCTTGTGATAATCCATCCGTCCGGAGAAAGATACGGAAGATACCTTAACGATTCCATAGGCTCGACTGAAATTATCATGTCGGCTTTGCCGTAAGGGATTAAATCGGAGTAAATGATTTTATCCGACAGCCTCAGATGCGACTGTACGTCGCCACCGCGCTGGCTCATGCCGTGCACCTCAGCCTGTTTCAGATGTAGCCCTATGTTAACCGCCGCAACGCCGATAACAGATGCGATTGAGAGTATTCCCTGACCGCCGACTCCCGCGAGTATTATGTCTTTTTTCATTTAGGCGCCTCCCCTGCTTTTTTTTCTTTTGATTTTTTCCCGATTGTCTGTATGCATTCTCTTCTTGGTATAATCACCGATACTCCTTCAAAAGCGAGTTCCTTCTGTATAATTTTCATATTTTCCTCATGGTATCTCTTCATCGGATTGATAACGTGAATATGCTCTTCTTCGACTCCGACGCCTTTGCAGATGTCTTCGATTCTGCCGTATGCGGCTGATTTCTGTCCTCCTGTCATGCCAGTAGTCGCGTTATCGAGTATGAACACGGTTACGTGTGCTTTGTCGTTTACGCAGTCGAGCAGTCCGGTGATGCCTGAATGAGTGAATGTAGAATCCCCTATCACCGCGACGGCAGGCGTAAGACCCGCTTCAGACGCCCCTTTTGCCATTGTTATCGAAGCGCCCATATCAACGCAGGAATTCACCGAGTTATACGGAGGCAATGCGCCGAGAGTGTAGCAGCCTATATCCGCGAAAACGCGTCCCGGCGTGTATTCCGTGAGAACCGCGTTGAGGTCGAGATAAGAATCTATGTGAGGACATCCCGCGCAGAGCGAGGGCGGTCTTGGAACAACGAGAGCAGGAA
>JAJTBN010000079.1 GCA_021286895.1 Bacteroidota bacterium
CCGGTGAATTCATCCTGCGTTGCTGTCTGCATGAGTATGTTTCTTATCTGCGAATGCGTCAGTGACGGGTTTAACTGCAGGAGCAGGGCTACCGTTCCGACAACGTGCGGTGCCGCTGAACTCGTGCCGCTGAATAGCGTGTACGAATTGTTTGTCGAGCATGTGAATGTCGAGTGTCCCGGCGCGCAGATGTCGATGCCGCGCTTGCCGGATATATTAAGTCCGCGGCCGCTGTAATAGCAGAGGCTGCCGATTTTATCTTCCGGTCCCCACGCGAAGTTGACAGTGTACGCTCCGACCGCGATACAACTATCGGCGGTGCAGGGAAATGTTACGGAGCCTTCGTTCGTAATCTTGTCCTTGTTTTCCCATTTTGTCGTACCACCCCATGACTGCGTGATATCGACTATGAATCCCCAGAGGTCAATATCGCCGTCCTTCGCGTTCACACGCACCTGCCATTTGCCTTCTACGGAGTTTGAATCCTTTTCAGAGAACTGGAACTTGAACATTACTGTATTTCTCGGAGATACTTCCCTCTCGTAATAAATGTTGTACTTGCCTACGTGTATGAATCCCGAGCCGTCTTTAAGTTCAGGCGACAGCGCGTTGTCCGGAGTCTGTATCTGAAATATCGGATGTTTGTCTTTTCCTTTCCAGAGGAATGAAATAAAAGAGGCGTCGTTCTTTTTTCCTTCGCCTGTCGCGGGACTTGAGAAGTTATATGTGCCTGTTTGCGCCTTTTTAAGTTTGTCTCGTATAATCATATTGCCGGAGGCGAGGTTGCCGCCGCCGCCTATAACCGTAATGCCGGAACGGGCGATTTCATTCGTGAGCAGTTCTTCTTCGGTAGAGCCGTCCATGAATTCCCACATCCATTCGCCGTCTTCGAAAAGAAGAATGTTTACTTTTTCGTCTCTCAGGAATTTAAGCATATCGGGAAATGTGCGCACGAAGCGGGGAGTGTAGGCGTATTCGATATTCGCCATGACGAGTTCCGCGTCGGGGGCAAAACCGTGAAGTTTCTGAACTCCGGAATGCCCGCCGAGTATGATGCCCGAAACGCTCGTGCCGTGTTTAATCGTGTCGGGTTCGGTTTTAATCAAATCGATGCCGCGTCTTCTTACTGTTCCGCTCTTTTCGCGCACTGCTCTGACTTTTGAGGTTTTTAGAGCAATGACTTTTTCTCCCGGGTCAAGTTGCCCGTTACCGTTCGCGTCAATTGCGATAAAGAGTTGTTCGCCGTATGTCGGGTCGTCTTCCGTAAAGCCGTCCTTCTCTCCGAAATCCCTTCTGCCGTTGCTGTTTGCGTCGGCGTAGAGGAAATCCATGTCGGGATTAAAATTGTTCTTGTCCGTCTTGAGAACATTATAAGTGTTGTTCTTCATCTCGATATAGCGGAGAACCGAACCGCCTTTCGGTACCCCGTCGCGGTTAAGGTCGACGGCATCTATGCCCGGAGTGAATTTTCCGTCCTTATCGACATCAATCCAGTCGAACTCGCCGCCGTCGGCGAAGAAAAAGAATGGCGAAAAAATATCAACGCCGGAATCTACATCGCCTACGACGACGCCTTTGCCGGTAACCGGATTTCCGTTCTTATCCACGAAATTTTCTTTCAGGACCGTCGTGTACCAGATGTTTTCCTGTGAATACAGGCTGACCGCCGAAAGAATCGCGAAGAGCAGTAAAAAGAGTTTAATTTTCATCGGTGATAATATTTTGTTTAGGATAAATTAACGTTATTGTATAATTATAACAACTCTTTTTAAATACGTGAAATTCCGTGTTATGTTGAGCGGTACGAAAATGAAATTTCACCACAGAGATTATAATGCCACGGATTATCACAGATTATAACGGATTAAAGCGGGGAAATAATAAAATTTAATCCGTGTAATCCGTGTAAATCTGTGGCAGAAAATAAAAAGATTATAATGCCACGGATTATCACAGATTCAAATGGATTAGAGCAAAGATACGATTAAAGAATAATAAAAATCCGTGTAATCCGTGAGGCTCTTTTGTCATCCCCGTCCGCCGCGGCGGACTCTAGGCGGGGACTGTGGCAGAAAATAAAAAGATTATAATGCCACAGCGCGCACAGAAAACACAGAGGGGTTGTCTCTTCGTATAACAGTACTTCAGGTAAGGCAAAAAATAGAACGGGAATGTGTTTTGAAAGTGTTTGAAACTTTTGTTATGTTTGATTTCTTATATATTGTGAAAGCGCGACTATTAATAATATTGCTGACATTTCTTTTTTGCGCCGCGGGAACGCATGCGCAGATAAATAACGGGTTCGGGCATAAAATTCCAAACTTTCCGAGGGAATCTTTCTTCGTAAGCCCGCTCGTATTCTACGACCTGGATACTCTAAGTTCGCGTCTCGACGCGTTTATAGAAGTGCCGCGCGCGAACATACTGTTCTCAAAAACAAGAGCAGGGTACACGGCTTCGTTCGACATTACCGTGACGCTTTACGGCGCTGATGACAAAACTGTTTTCCAGAAATCATACGCGAAGAATTTTTCTTACAGCGAAAAGGATTTCAAGACAGAAGAGAAAAAATCGGAGTTTTATCTTTACAATTATTTTCTCGCGCCGGGAGAATACAAACTTGAAACGGTGCTTAACGACAAGAATTCGAAAAAAGAATACCGCAGAACGGACGAAATAAAAGTAAAAAACTTCACGGGTACGCCTGTTACTGTAAGCGACATAATGCTCGTCTCGGAACTGAACATGACGGGCGAAGGAGAAAAGGAAATCACGCCGCTTATCAGCAACAATGTATTCGGTCACAAGGATTTTTACCTGTTCTTCGAGGTGTATAACAACACTGGAACGCCGCTTTCAGGCATCTTTAATTATAAAATTACGGACAGGAATGACAATCCCATTAAAGAAGGCGCGATAAGTTATTCTCTGACGGAGAGGAAGAACAGCATGTTCGAGAAAGTTTCGCTCGATTTCATGTTCAGGGAAATGTACCTGCCGGAAAACATGGACCCCGAAGAGATGGGCAAGAAGGATTTCGGAATTTTCAAACTTACCATTACCGACAAGGCGTCGTCAACAGTAGTCGCGGAGAAAAAAATCATAATGCTCCCTGACAAGCCCATGGTGCCCAGAAGAGGGCGCGACAGGGAACACTGACCCTAGTTCAAAATTCAAAGTTGTTTCAAAAAATTAGCGGTAATTCGCGGCTAAAATATCCAACCGCAGGAATAGTATCACAGAGTTACGCGGTGAAGACACGGAGAGCCGCAGAGAAAAGGCTCTTCTCTGTGTATCTCCGTTTAACTACCCCAGTGATTTTCATTTTAAAATTCGAAATTGCTCTCGGAATTATTCGACGATTATTTCGTCTATGAATATGAACGCATCTTCGCCGGCACCCTCGTGCCATGACGGAATCTTACCGTAGTTCTTCGCGAATACTTTAATATACTTTGCCTTAACCGGGTCAATAAGTTTTATAAGGTCCGATACCTGTGTTTTCATGTCATTGTCGGCGATTGTATTATCAATATGCGCGACTTTCGTGTACGTTTTTCCGTCGAGTGAAACTTCGAACTCGACGTATTTAGGCATCCATATCCAGCTCCACGCGTCCTGAAGGAATCCCGCGCCGAGTTTTGTGATTTCCTTTTCTTTATCGAGAGTTATTATCGCCGAGAAATCCTGCGACTGGAATCCCTGCCATCTGCCGAGGCGCCAGTTAATCGGACCGCGCACGCCGTCTATAAGCGCGTCGGGTCCGCCGTCCGTGTACTGCGGGTTCGGCTGTGACAATAATTCTATGTTTATTCCCGGAGGAATTTTATTAAGTGTGCTTTCCATCGAAAAACCAAGTACTCCGTTTTTTTCCGTCGCGGCTTTCAGCGTTGTTGTCTCGTAAATGTAAAAAGGTTTTCCGTAAACCGGAGAATTCAGAGAAGGCTCGCTTCCGTCCAGTGTGTAATATATTGTTCCTTTCCCATCGGGCGTAAACAGAGTTATTTCCACAGAATCCCTGAACACCGTATTCTTCGCGCTTAATACAGGCGGAATCGGGTTGTCGTCCGGTACTGCGGAAACAAATGCGTTTATGTCTTCATCCAGATAGCCTCTGTATTTTTCTTTTTCGTCCGTCATTTCAAATGTGATTTTTCCGCCTTTGAAAATATCGCTGAAAAGTATTTCGGGATTTTTCAAGCCGCTCTTCCTGAAATCGATATAGATATTCTTATCCGATAGGTTCTTTGCTTCTATCGTAAATGTTTTTCCGTTCTCAAGATTTATCTTTACCTCGTCGAACATCGGCGCGCCAGTCACGTACTTTCCGCTGCCCGGGCAGAGCGAATAAAATCCCATCGCGCTCATAACATACCATGCCGACATCTGTCCGCAGTCTTCGTTTCCGATGATTCCCTCGGGAGTGTTAAGGTAGAATTCTGTCATGATTTTCCTCGCAATCTCCGCGGTTTTCCAGGGCGTATAAGTATAATTATACATGTACGCGATATGGTGGCTCGGCTCGTTTCCGTGAGCGTACTGGCCGATGAGGCCGGTTATGTCCGACTGGTCGCGGCCTGTCGTTTTTGTGTCGGCGCTGAATAGTTCATCGAGTTTGTTTTCCGCGTGACCGTAAACTTTCGTGAGGAACCACGGCTCCTGAGGAACGTAGAACGAATACTGCCAGGCGTTTGCTTCCGTGTAATTGTTGTCGACGTCTGTCGGAAGAAACGGCGTCTTCCACATTCCGTTCAGACGCGGACGCATAAAACCTGTCTGCGGGTCAAAAAGATTTTCGTAGTACCTCGCGCGTTTTTTAAATTCCGCGATACGTGGGTCTTCGTTTCCGATTCCCTTGGTCTGCATGTATTTAAGTATGCACCAATCGTCGTATGAATATTCAAGAGTCTTTGAAACCGATTCGTGGTCCTTGTCGCCGGGTATGTATCCGAACTTCCTGTAATGATTAAGACCGAAAATATCAATTGAAGCGCTGTGCAGCATTGCTTCGAGAGCAAGATTCTCGTCGAAACCGCGAATGCCGTTTACGTAAGCGTCAACGATAACGGGAACGGAGTGATACCCTATCATGCAGTTGGTCTCGTTCGCCCACAACTCCCACACGGGCAGGCGTCCGCCCTGCTGATATTCGAGCAGAAAAGTTCTTATGAAATCCAGAGAGCGATTTCTTTCTATTATATTGAGCAGGGGATTGTTGGTCCTGTAAGTGTCCCACAGCGAAAAGACCGTGTAATATCCGTGGTCCGCCTTGTGCGGCTTCAGGTCGCGGCCGAGATAAGAACCGTCAATATCGTTGAACGTGTTAGGACAGATTGCGGTATGGTACAGAGCGGTATAAAAAACCTTCAGCCTGTTTTCATCTTTCGACTTCACCTGAATCTTGTTAAGATAGTCGTTCCATTTTTCGTCGGCTTCTTTTCTTACCTTCTCGAAATCCCAGTGATTAATTTCCGCGTCAAGATTCATCTTCGCGTTTGCTTCGCTGACGCCCGAAATGCCGACTTTAACGAGCAGTTTGCCCGCGTCCTCGCCGAAATAGAACATCGCCTTTACGTTTTTGCCTTTAAGCAATTGTTTCTCGGTTGATTTTTCGTCATTGAGATAAAGCAGGTACTTATCGAAAGGTTTTGAGAATACCGCGTGAAAATAAACGCGCTGGTCTTTCGCCCAGTATTTTGAATTTCTGTATCCTGATATTTCCCTGTCGTTAATAACTCTTATGTATGAATCAAGTACTTCGTCGCGGTGTTTCAGGTCGACGAACACCTGTGATGTTTTGTTTTCGGGAAATGTGTACTTATGGAAACCCGCGCGCGTGCTCGCCGTCAGTTCGGCTTTGATGTTTCCGCGTTTAAGCAGAACGCTGTAATAACCGGGCGCTGCTTTTTCATCCTTGTGGTTGAAGAGCGACGCGTAATTACTTGTATGGTTGTCGCTCAAATCGCTGTTCGGATTCTGCGCGACAGGCATGAAAAGAATATCGCAATAATCGGGAACACCTGTACCGCTGAGATGAAGGTGCGAGAATCCGTATATGACGCTGTCGTCGTAATGATAGCCTCCGCATCCGTCCCAGCCCTCAAGGCGCGTGTCGGGGCTTAACTGCGCCATGCCGAACGGCACGGTGGCGCCGGGAAAGAGGTGCCCGTGACCGCCCGTTCCGACGAACGGGTTTACGTATTTTGTGAGATTCAGTTTTTCAGTATTATTTCCTGCGAAACCCGTGAAGAGAAACGCTAAGGCAAGAAGCAGTAATATTTTTTTCATAGTCTTATTTTACTATTTGAATTTCCTTTGGTTTGCAGAACAAGTATTCATTCGTGTAAATTTTTCCGTCGTCTGTTCTGAGAACAGCGGAAAGAAAATTTGTTGTCCTTGATATTTTTTTGAAAACTTCCTGAGCATCTTTTTCAAAAAACACTTCAGAAGAATTTTGCTTTATTTCAACCGAAGAAATATAACTGTCGCTTTTAATTATTCCGCTGAATTTTTCAAATTTAATTTCAAGCGTTCCCTTTGTATCGGTCAGCCTGTCGCTGACTATATAAACTTTTATCTTTCCGTCTTCTTCAACGGGGGAGACGAGTATGTCCGCGTATGCCTGTTTAACGTACTCCTGCATTATCTTGTGGTTTCCGTAATAATCTATGCCCGACCACGAGACGACAGGATTGCAATCATTGAACTGCCAGTACAGCGTGCCCATACAGTAAGGTTTCGCGCGGCGGTGGGCTTCTATCGCGGTTCTGACACTGTACGCCTGCAGTTGCTGGCTGAGTTTTACGTAATCAGAAAATCTTTCCGGAACGTTGAAATACATTTCCATATATTTCTGAATTGTCTCGAATCCAGCCGGGTGTTTTTCGTGAGCTTTCAAAGACGGAGAGCCGAGATAGAAATCTGAATTCGGAGCAAAACCGCTAATCGTTTCCATGTCCGGCATTCCCTGAAAACCGTATTCGGAGACGAACCTTCCCACCTTTTGCCTGTAAACTTCAAACAGCTCCATGCCCCACCACACGCCCCAGTAGTGGGTATCGCCTTCGGTCAGGCTTTCCTTGTGTCCCCATCCGATTTTCGGCGAGGAAGAAATATAGTTAGCGTTTTTATTGTATTCGGAAACGACAGACGGCAGAATGTTTTTGAATATATTTTCGTAAGCGGACCGGAGAATATTTTTCTGTTTGTCCGTAAGATTATTTTGCCAGCCCCAGTTATTCCAGCCTTCTTCTATTTCATTGTTGCCGCACCAGAGAGCAAGGCAGGGATGATTGCGCAGCCTTTTAACGCTGCATAAGGCTTCTTCGCGGACGCTCTCCGCGAACTCTTTATCCGCGGGAACCATAGCGCATGCGAATGCGAAATCCTGCCAGACAAGAATGCCGTTCTCGTCGCAGAGATTGTAGAAGTCATCGCTTTCGTAAATTCCGCCGCCCCAAACACGAAGCATATTGAAATTGGAATTCTTTGCGTCTTTAATCAGAGACTCGTATTTTTCCTTTGTCGTTCGCGGAAGAAAATTATCCGTAGGTATGAAGTTGGCGCCTTTCATGAAAACGGGAACGCCGTTTAGTCTGAAATAAAACGATTCGCCGAATTTATCTTTTTCCCTGACGAGTTCTATTGTTCTGATTCCAATATTTACCGTTTTCTCATCTATTACTTTTTTTCCGTCAGTAAGTATCAGTCTATATTTATACAGATACGGCTCGCCGAGTCCGTTGCACCACCAGAGTTTAGGGTTTTGTATTTCCGTGTTTAATGTAACAAGCGTATCATTTACTTCCTGAGAAACAATTTCTTTTCCCGCGTCATCAGTAAGTTTTAATTTTAAACCCGTTTTGAATAAGCAATTTACGTTGAAAGTAAGATTGGCATTATCCCCTAAAATACTCTGAACCGTTTCAATATCTTTTATCTTTCCTTCGTTGTAAAACTCTAAATAAGCGGGTTTCCATATACCGCATGTAACGAAGCGGGGACTCCAGTCCCAGCCGTAGTGATACGCCGCTTTTCTTGTAAACGCGCGGTTTCCGCCGGGTATCTCTTTTATGCCTGTTTGTTTTTCAAACTCTCCGGACGCTGTTTTTTCCTTTTGGGCGGGCGGAGTGAACACAACCCCGATGCTGTTTTTTCCTTCTTTCAGAAATCCTGCACAGCCAATCCGCCATTCGCGGAACATATTGTCGGCGGATAGTATTTTCTGCCCGTTCAGGTAAACATCCGCGTAAGTATCGAGTCCTTCAAAAACGAGTTCGGCTTTTTGTGTTATCTGCTCCGCGGTTAATTCAAACGATGAAGAATAAACCCATTCCTGTTCTTCTATCCACTGAAGCGCTGATTCGTTCGTGCCGTAGAACGGGTCTTCGATAAGTTTGTTCGCGAGAAGATCGGTGTGAACCGTGCCGGGCACTGACGCTTTATGAATTTCATTTTCTTCGTTGTTCCGAAATTCCCATTCCGAAAGACAAACTCTGCTTACCTGCGAATAGGCGGCGGAACAGAATAACAGAAATATTAAAAGCAGCCTTTTCATTTAAGGTGCTTTCCTTTTTCGACGTAATCATAAAGTTCTTTCAGCGCGGGCAGAAGAGAAAGTTCAAGTTCGGCCGTCTGCCCTTTGTAATAATCGAGATTGAAAGTTTCTTCTCCCGGCCGTTCTTTTTTCTGAAGCGAATAAAGTATTGTCGTGATTATCGAACTTATGCCTTTTGTTTTTTCGGCTATGAGTTCGGCGTCTTTATAATCTTCTTTCTTCTTTCCGTCTAAAAACGCGTCGCAGTCTTTACTGAGTTTTAAAAACGCCTGTCGGCCGCTTTCTATTTCCTCTGCTTCCGCCGTGCGGCTCAGAATCCGCTTTGTAAGATAATTGAATTCAAACGATAAAGGCGCATCCGGAACGGCAATGTCAACGGGCCTGTTCAGAGGAGTGGTCTGGCTGTATTTTGTGTATTTGTGTCTGTTGTAATATTTCAGCGGCTCCCAGACTTTCAGAATATTCTCAAGCAGTTCGGGTTTATCGGTAACGTTTGCGAGCATTAACTTTCTGTTGCTTTGGTGCTTGAGTCCGGCTGTATTCAGAAAGTTCGAAGCGTTATCAAACCTTCTGTATAGTATAAATTTGTTTTCGAGGCTGTCCGCGGAAAAATTCTTAACCCCCGTCCAAAGCACTTCGGCAATCGCCGCTGTGCGCGGCCAGATTCTCGAATCGACGTTATCGGGATTAACGAGTTCCGCCCACATTGTAGCCTCGCCGCCAAGAATAAGTTTCTTTTCTTCCGAGGTTAGGTTAATATCAGGCGGCATCGGGTCGTTGAAGTAGTGGTCGAACACGCTCTGGCACAAATCTATATAGTAACCGCTCGATAGAATCGACGCGTAGCCCAGTTGCGCGGCTTTCATCATGGCTTCTTTGCCGCGCCATGAATGTATTAATATATCCTTCGGCAAACTTTCGGAAAATATTTCGTCCCATCCAATCATTTTCTTTCCGTACTTCTCCAGAATTTTCTGTATGCGTTTGTTGAAATACGCCTGAAGTTCGTGATTAGAGGCGAATCCGTTCTGCTTCATGAATGCCTGAATGTCCGCGTTCGCGTCCCACTGTTTGCCCTCGTTCTCGTCGCCGCCTATGTGAATGTACTCGTCGTTGAACAACGCCGACATTTCCGCGAAGAACTTATCGAAGAAATCGTAAACGGATTCTTTTGTCGGGTCGAAGCACGGGTCAAAGACTCCGAAGTGCCGTTCAATTTCATAAGGACCCGGCGCGCTTGCGTATTCGGGGTATCCGGCAAACCATGCCGTGGAATGTCCGGGGATGTCGAATTCCGGGACAACGCGTATGCCGCGGTCGTTCGCGTATTTTATAATGTCCTTTATCTGTTCCTGCGTGAAGTAATTTCCGTCGGAGCCCATTTCGTGAAGTTTCGGAAACGCTTTGCATTCGACACGGAATCCTTGATTGTCCGCAAGATGCAGGTGAAGGACGTTAAGTTTAACCGCCGTCATGCCGTCTATATTTCTTTTAATAACTTCAACCGGCATAAAATGCCTGCTGACGTCTATTAAAAGCCCTCTCCATGGAAACCGCGGCGCGTCTGAAATCCTGCAGGCGGGTACATAATATTTTCCGTTTGCGAACTGAACGAGTTGGAGAATTGTCTGGAGTCCGCGCAACGCGCCTACGTCAGTTTTCGACTTAAGGATAATCCTGTACTGCGCGACTTCTACGGTATAACTCTCGTCTGTAATTACTCCGGCGGGGGATTCGTTTTCGGCATACACGAGAAGGCCTGCTGTTCTCGACATAAATCTGTTTTCCTCGTTTATAACTATTCCGGTTTTCCGGGATATTTTTTCCGCGAAATCGTTTATGGCAATTGAAAGTTTTTTAGAAGCGCCGATTGCGGAAGTAACCGTAAAATCGTTGTCGACGATAAATGGAAGTCCTCTGTTTATTACCATATTTGCCGGATAGGGCATAACGTCATTCTGCTGATGTTTGTAGTTTTCGGAATAAATCTGGGGGAACAAGACAGAAGGAATCAGTACAAACAAAACGAGCAGGGCGAACAAAGATTTTCTTGTCGGCATAATGGAATTCTTTTTTACAAATTTCAGTAATTATTTTTCAACTCAAAAGTCAATATTAAAGAAATGTGTGATTTAAAAATGGTTTTCTTTGTTTTATCTGTGAGGGCAAAATTATAATTTTGTAATATATTATTACGTGATTTTAAAAAGGGTAGTTTAAGGCATGGATATAAAACTAAGAGATTTATTCATAGAAAAATGGGACAGGTATTTCGGCAAGGCCGAACTTCCAATAACGTTCGCATACAGCGGAAATACCGACCACGCGGTTTACAGGGAGCGCGATAAAGACAGGAGTTGTCTTATCAGCGAACTGATGAAAGTAAGAAACGGGGAGAACTTTGCGTACGACATAAACAATATCGCCTGCGGCGGCGCGAAACGGTATCTCGGCTACGTCGAGGGCATGCGGCCGGGATTTGAGTATTTTCTTTCGTACGGCAACGAAGACACGGAGGGGGAAAGGTACAAGTGCACGCCGGAACTCGCGAAAACATTTCAGGAAAGAATAGTGACTTTGCCGGCAAAAAACCGCTATTCCATTTTCAAGAGATGGGACAAACTGGTTGAAACCGACGATCCTGAAATTGTCATATTCTTCGCAAATCCGGATGTTCTTTCCGGACTTTTTACTCTTGCAAATTTCGACCAGAAAGACGAGCACGGAGTTATCGCGCCGTTCGGCGCCGGATGCGGAAGCATAATCTACTATCCTTATCTTGAATCGACGAAAGACCAGCAGAAATGCGTGCTGGGAATGTTTGACGTATCGGCAAGGCCGGGCGTTCAGGAAAACATACTTACATTCTCGATGCCGATAAAAAGGTTTGAGGAAATGCTTAAGAACATGGATGACTCGTTTCTGATAACCAACTCATGGACAAAAGTGCGCAAACGCATCAACAACAAAAAGAATTGATTTTTTCTGCCACAGTCCCCGCCTAGAGTCCGCCGCGGCGGACGGGGATGACAA
>JAJTBN010000080.1 GCA_021286895.1 Bacteroidota bacterium
TTTTTATTCGCAAAAAGGTCAAAGTACTTTTGAGGTAACCTGCACTTATTCTTGGCAAAATAATACAGCGACTTATATTGCGGGTGATTTCGAAATATTTAATACAACGGATAATTTCTCGTGGCATAAATATATATTTTGCAACGGAAACTCAAGCGGGTCAATAACGCAAATATTTACGGATGCGAATCTCCAACCCGGCAAAACGTATTATGCAAGATTATGCAACGGCTATTTTGACGATGATGGAAATTTTCTGGAATACAAATAGTTAAATTGTATTAACAGACCGGTTGTGGTCTTTAAAACCCGTAGGACGCTCCCCTGCGGGTTTTTTTAATACTTCCGTTATATACTGAAATTGGATGATTATGAATTTCGATGATAATCGGATTTGTTATAAATCCCGTAAGTCAACGGTATTGGTGTAAAAACCATATTGAGAATTCCGACTCCCTCTTTTTTTTATGGCAGTCAAAAAAGTATTGATATTATAGTTTTTTTTAAGAACATTTGATTGGAAACTACTTTACGATTGGATTTGTAAAAAATCCGGTTTTACAATCCTGCAAAGTACTATATTTCAGATTCTTTCCTCGCCTAAAACGAATTCAGCCGAGCGGAAGGGCAAATTTATCTGTTTACCGGTTTCGGGTTAAAACCGGTAGTTAGGGGAATAACGATAAATTTGGTATTTCGAAAATTGAGTTGTGAGTTGAATTTTGTTCGACCATGCTCAATGGTATCATGATTATCTCAAATTAAATATTTTTCAAATCAAAACTAAAGAAGATGAAAAAACTATTCACGCTTTTTATTCTGACTATTTTTGTCAGTCTTAGCCTTGAGAGCTTTGCTCAGACCGCACCCTGGGTCTGGCAGCATGAAACACCTCAGGGCAACACACTCAGGTACGTGAAGTACTGGGATGCGAACAACTGGTACGCCGCAGGTTATAACGGAACATTTATGAAAACTACGAATGCCGGCGCGAACTGGACATGGAAGAACAACGCGCTCGGCCAGTACAGCAATTCGGGTCAGGCAAACTGGTGCTACGGCGCGTATTTCTTTAACCAGAACACGGGTATCATTCTTGGTCAGGGAAATTCGGTATCGGGCGCAAACGGAATTTTCAGAACAACGAACGGCGGTACGACATTCGATACCACGAACGTAGTTCCCTACAATTCCGGTACATTCTATTTCGCGAATTTCGTAAACAACAACCTCGGTTTCGCGGGATGTACCGCAGCTCCCTACATATACCGCACTACAAACGGCGGCATGTCATGGACAGGACTTACATCTCCGACAACGACGGCATACGACGTTTACGCGTCGGATTCTCTTAATATAATTATTGCAAACACGACAGGCAACGTCAGGAAATCAACCGACGGCGGCGCGACGTGGACGACGATTTCAACAGGCGCGTCGGCAACACTTTACAGAATGGTGTTCGCGAATGCCAATACAGGATTCACTGCCGGCGGTACCACTGCCGCGACTATGTTCAGATATACGACGAACGGCGGATTAAACTGGACGACACCCACAAACACAGGTCTTCCGGCTTCAACGATGTATGACATAGACGTAAAGAGCGTCTCCACAACGCCGGCTACTTTAAAACTTAACGAAGGTTTTGAAGACGCTTCATTCCCGCCGGCGGGATGGTCGACAATTCACGTGCTGGGAGCTACGACCTGGATACGTTCTACATCGTATTTCAATTCGGGAACGGCGAGCGCATACATTACCTATGAATCATCAGGCGCTGAAAACTGGCTTGTAACGAAGAAGGTAACAGGAATCGCGGCGACAGACTCGCTCGTATTCTTCTGGAAAAACGCTTTCTCATCCGCGTATCCTCCGGATTCTCTTATTATCAGAGTATCGACAACCGACTCTCTGCAGGCGAGTTTCACGAACGTTGTGGCAAGTATTGACGCTTCCGCGATGCCCTACACATGGACAAGATACGCTTATTCATTAAGCGCGTTCGCGGGACAGAACGTATTCATTGCGTTCGAAGAGAAGAACACCGACGGCAACGGCGGATATCTTGACGACGTGCAGATTCTTCCCGCTCCGGCGCCTGTACTCAGCGCGACGGTTTACATGACGGGAAACAGTTTTGCCATTTACAGAACTACAAATACAGGCGCGACATGGGATACGGTTGGATTCCTTTCCCCGACTCAGCCCTGGACATCTACTTTCTACTCAACGGACCTTTCTCCGTGGGGCGGCGATACACTGCTAACGGTAGGCACGTTCGGTTTCATCAACAGAAGAGCGGGTTCCAATTTCACCGAATTCACGAACGTTCAGAAACCCGGAACTATTTATGACGTATGGGCTGCAAGTTCAACTGGAAATGTTATCACGGTCGGCGCCCCGACTTCTACGGGCGGTTCATTCGACCAGATTATGAAGTCAACGAACGGCGGAACAACATGGGCTATAGTTCCGTATTCAACAACTTCTTACGCTGCATTCAACTGCATTCAGATGCTTGACGCGAACACCGGATACGTCAGCGGCTCTTACGGTTCGCTGTACAGAACTACAAACGGCGGAAACAACTGGGATTCGGTCGCGGTCGAAGGCTCGAACAGTTCATCAAACTTCAAGAAAGTACATTTCGTTAACGCGAATACAGGTTGGGTCTTCACAACTTATAATTCAACCATAACCGACTCCGCGACAATCTTCAAGACAACCAACGCGGGCGTCAACTGGACGAAACAGTACATCACAGAAACCTCGGGTTCATACAGAGGCGTTTACGGCGCTTACATGGTAGATGCCAATACCGGATGGCTAATTTCTTATCATCCCAGACCCTGGAGAACGACTAACGGCGGCAGTACATGGACTCTCGATTCTATCTCCGACGGATTCAGCGGATTCATGTATGATATTAAGATGTTCTCGGCGACAAACGGATACATCGCGGGTTCATCGGGAAGGTTCTACAAACTGAACGCGAACAACGTTTGGGATACTATCTCTGTACCTTCGAGAAACTTCTCGTTCTACGGACTTGATTTCGTAAGCCCGAGTTCGGGTTATCTCTTCGGCTCGAACGGCGTTGTCTATGCGACTACTAACGGCGGTACGTCGTGGACTAACGTAAACACGCAGGGCTCCACAATGTATAACGGATACATTACTCCCGATTTCAAGGCGTTCTGCGTTGGCGCAAGCGGCCAGATATTCAAGAACAACAACGTTCTTACTAACCTTGCAGGCAATACTGATCCTCTGATTCCGACGAAATATTCTCTCGATCAGAATTATCCGAATCCGTTCAATCCGACGACAACAATTAAATTCGGATTGCCGAAAGACGGAATGGTGACGATTAAGATTTATGACGTAGCAGGTAGGGAAGTCATGAGGCTTATCGACAATCAGTCTATGAAGGCCGGATTCCAGACAACGTTCTTCAACGCATCGCATCTTGCGTCGGGTGTTTACTTCTATTCGCTCGTAATAGACAGCAAACTCATCGGAACAAAGAAGATGGTACTTATAAAGTAATTGACACTTAGTTACATATAAAAAGGGAGTCCGAAAGGACTCCCTTTTTTTTAACATCACCGTATCCGAGAGTCTCCCCGTTCTTTAAGGGACTCTCGGTTAGGTCTTATGATTTTTAACATCACCGTATCCGAGAGTCTCCCCGTTCTTTGGGGGACTCTAGGTTAGGTCTTAAGATTTTTAACATCACCGTATCCGAGAGTCTCCCCGTTCTTTAAGGGACTCTCGGTTAGGTCTTATGATTTTTAACATCACCGTATCCGAGAGTCTCCCCGTTCTTTGGGGGACTCTCGGATAGGTCTTATGATTTTTACTTCTCGTGCCCAAAGTCCTCTTTGGGGACGCGATTGAAAATAAGAAGGGAGTCCGAAATAGTTTACTGCTCGTGCCAAAAGTCCTCTTTGGGCACGCGATTGAAAAAAAAGGGAGTCCGTTTGGACTCCCTTCTTCTATTTGTACTAAGATTTGTTTTTAATTCGCCAGTACCTTGTTAACCTGTTCAACAGCCCAGTCGATTTCCTCTTTTTTGATAACGAGCGGGGGCGCGAATCTAATTACGTTTTCATGAGTTTCCTTGCAGAGCACTCCGAGTTCCTTAAGTCCTTCGCAGTATTTTCTCGCTCCGCCCGCTTCGGGTTTAAGTTCAACGCCTATAAACAGGCCTTTGCCGCGGATTTCCTTTACGTGTGTAGTTTTAATTGCTCTAAGTTTTGTCCTGAAATACTCGCCGAGTTCATACGATTTTTCGATGAGATTTTCTTCCGTAAGGACTTTCAGGCTTTCTCTTGCGACGGCGCAGCCGAGCGGGTTTCCGCCGAACGTCGAGCCGTGGTCTCCCGGTTTGAATACCCCGAGAACTTCCTTCGTTGAAAGCATTGCCGATACCGGATAGCAGCCGCCAGAAAGGGCTTTGCCAATGGTTACCACGTCGGGTTTGATTCCTTCATACATGAACGCGAAAAGTTTGCCGCTTCTTCCGAGTCCCGACTGAATTTCGTCCGCCACGAAAAGAATGTTGTTCTTCTTGCAGAGGTCGTATGTCTTTTTCAGATAACCTTCAGGAGGAACGATAACGCCGCCTTCGCCCTGAATCGGTTCGACTATAAACGCTACGGTGTTCGGCGTGATTGCTTTTTCGAATTCATCCGCGTCGCCGTACTTCACAACTTTATATCCCGGCGTAAGGGGACCGAAACCGGCTTTGTACTGCTCTTCAGTTGAAAAACTGATGATGGAAATTGTTCTGCCCGCGAAGTTATTCGAGCATACGATAATTTCGGCTTTGTTTTCGGGCACTTTCTTTACGGTGTATCCCCATTTTCTCACAGCCTTAAGCGCTGTTTCCACCGCTTCCGCTCCCGAGTTCATAGGCAGAACCATTTCATAGCCTGTCATTTCGCAGAGTTCCTTGCAAAGCAGCGGCAACTGGTTGTTCCTGAAAGCGCGTGAAGTGAGCGTTACCTTTGCGGCCTGGTCTGTAAGCGCTTTCACGATTCTCGGATGGCAGTGACCCTGGTTAACCGCTGAATAAGCCGCGAGACAGTCGAGATACTTCTTGCCGTCAACGTCCCACACCCATACGCCCTCGGCTTTTTCGATAACGACATCGAGAGGGTGGTAATTGTGCGCGCCGTATTTATCTTCGATTTCTATAAATTCTTTTGTGTTCATAAACTGGTTAAATTATTAGTTTGAAAAAAATTGAATTTCGATTCGGATTGAATGCAAATATAAGAAATTTAAACGAGTGTTTCGAGACAATTAGCAGTTAACATTTAACAATCTCTTCCGTATCCGAGAGTCTCCCCGTTCTTTGGGGGACTCTCGGATAAGTCTTGGAATGAATTTATATTCAATATAAACCGCATTTGAGGTTATCGAAAATAAACGAAAGAAAATCACGGGTTGCGCATTTTTCACTTCAATAAAAGCCTGAAATTTCGTAAATTATTGGTTAAGCCCTTGTAGCTCAGGTGGATAGAGCAGCAGTTTCCTAAACTGCGTGTCGGACGTTCGAGTCGTCCCAAGGGCACTAATTATATGGATTTGAATAAAGTTGCAATGGTTACCGGTTCCGCGGTCAGGCTCGGAAGAGACATCGCACTGAGGCTTGCGGACCTGAGTTATGATATAGTCCTGAATTTCCATAAAGCAGGTGAAGATGAAGTAAAGGCAGCGGTCGATGAATTAAAATCCAAAGGTTCCGAAGTGCTTGCTGTGCAGGCAGACCTCCGTAAAGTCGAAAACATTCAGGCCGCGTTTTCCGAAGTCAGGAAAAAATTCGGCAGCCTGGATTTGCTGGTTAACAATTCCTCGATATTCAGAGATGTTGATTTCTTTGACATTACGGAAGATGTCTTTTATAACTTCATTGACTCTAATCTGAAAAGCGTTTTGTTCTGCTCGATTGAAGCGGCTAAAATCATGAAGGACAATCCCGAGAAACCGTGCAGCATAATCAACATATCTTCTCTGGGCGGTCTTCAGAACTGGACGGGACATATACCTTATTCGCTCGCGAAGACAGGAGTTATAAAACTTACTAAACTTATGGCAAAACGCCTGGCTCCGGATATACTTGTCAACTCTGTCGCGCCGGGCACGATATGGATAGACGACGACGAAAACAAGACGGCGAGAAAAGACGACGCGAAACTTTATCCGATGAAGAGGTTTGGCAGGAGCGAAGACATAAACAGTTTAATAGAATATCTTGCAATACAAAATAAATATATAACCGGCAACATTTTCATAGTTGACGGAGGAAGAAACTTATAACAATACATGGATCATTTACAAAAAGCGCCTAAGGCTTACAAGAATAACGATTTCTTAAGTTCGCCCGCGGCAAGAACGGTTAGAATACTTACAGAGTATCTGGAACCATACAGCAGGCTGAAACAGAATAAAATCAAGGACACAATAGTTTTCTTCGGTTCAGCAAGAACGATGCCGCCCGATGTCGCGGCAAAAAAACTGCGCGAACTAAAGAAAAAAGAAAGAGCAGTTAAGAAACCGTCGGCAAAGCTTCTCGCCGACATAAAGACGGCAGAGATGGAAGTCGAAATGTCGAGATATTACAGGGACACCGAGGAACTCGCGTACAGAATGACGAAGTGGTCGAAGTCGCTGAAGAAAGGCAACAAGTTCGTTATAACCTCAGGCGGCGGACCGGGAGTGATGGAAGCGGCGAACAGGGGAGCGAGAAGGGCGAAAGGTCTTTCGATAGGCTTCAACATTTCGCTTCCGTTCGAGCAGTATCCGAATAAGTACATGGACGAGCATCTGAATTTCGAATTCCATTACTTCTTCATGAGAAAGTTCTGGTTCGCGTATCTTGCTAAGGCTCTTGTAATAATGCCGGGCGGATTCGGCACGCTCGACGAACTTATGGAAGTGCTGACGCTTGTGCAGACGCTGAAACTAAACAAGAAGATGACGATTATAATCTACGGTCCCGAGTACTGGAAGAAGGTGATTAATTTCGAGACGATGGCTGAAACGGGAATGATTTCTCAGGATGACCTTAAATTGTACAAATTCATCGACAACGTCGATGAGGCTTTCGAATATCTCAAGAAAGAATTAACAAAAAATTACGTAAAGTAAATACACTCTTATGTTAATCAGCATGACCGGCTACGGCAAAGCCGAAACACTGGAAAAGGGAAGCAGGTATTTTGTGGAAGTCCGTTCCGTGAACAGCCGATACCAGGAAATATCGCTTAAGTGCCCTAAATACATATACAGCCGTGAGTATGAAATCCGCGAACTCGTAAAGCAGAAAATCTCAAGAGGAAAAATCAACCTGCTCATCACAAAGGACGAGAACGACAATTCGAATCACGAGTTTGTCCTCGATCCCGAGGCGCTCAAGAAGCAGATTGCTATAGTCAAGGACGTCAGGAAGAAACTCCGTTCGAAGGAAACGATAAAACTCGAGCATATACTCGCGTTCTCCGAGAATTTCATCAAGGACGATGAGGAAGCGGTTGACGAAGAAGAATTCGCGATGATATGCGCCCTCATAAACAAAGCGCTTGACGAAATGTCAGCCATGAAGAAACAGGAAGGGGCATTCCTCGAGAAGGATATAATCGAAAGGATAGACCTGATTGACGCGGAATCGAAACTCATCGTTGAAATGGGAAAGGCGCGCGTCGAAGAAGAGAAGATGCTGTTCAACGAAAAAGTCGCGTCGTACCTGAACGACAGAAGCATTATCGACGACAGAAGACTTGAATTTGAAATCATGCTGCTCATAGAGAAGATGGACATTACTGAAGAATGCGTAAGGCTTGAGAGTCATCTTGATTTTTTCAGGAAAAGCGTGAGTTCGCCCGAGAATGTCGGAAGAAGACTCAATTTCCTCCTGCAGGAAATGAACAGGGAGATAAACACTATCGCGTCGAAGGCTTCTGATGCAGGGATTTCGCAGAAGGTCTCGCTTCTTAAGGAAGAACTTGAAAAGATAAGGGAACAAATTCAAAACATTGAATAAGATGCTATTCGTATTTTCAGCGCCGTCGGGAAGCGGTAAGACAACGATTGTCAAAGAGATACTTAAACAGTATCCCGAATTCCGTTTTTCGATTTCAGCGACATCGAGACAGAAAAGGGACATCGAGACGGACAGGAAGGATTATTTTTTCATAAACAAGGACGAATTCGAAAAGAAAATTGAGAACGGCGAATTTGTCGAATACGAACTGATATACGACAATAACTATTACGGAACGTTAAAAAGCCAGGTCGATGAATGCATTAAAGACGGACATTGTATGGTTTTCGACATGGACGTAAAAGGTGCGCTGTCGATTAAACGAATTTACGGCGAAAAATCTTTGTTGATATTTGTGAAGCCTCCCAGCAGGGAAGTTCTGATTGAAAGGCTTAAAAACCGCAAAACGGAAACAGAAGAAACGCTGAAAAAACGCATAGCGAGAATAGATTTTGAAATGGCAAAAATTAGCGAGTTTGATTATGTTGTGAATAACGATAACCTGCAGACAGCAGTTGAAGAAGCAAAAAAAATTATTAATAAATATTATACTAAGGAGCAAAAATAATGTCAGTTAAAACAGTCGATCTCGAAAAATTCGAGAATAGCGCTGAAAACATCTACGAAGCTACGGTCATCTCATCGAAGAGAGCCCGTCAGATTAACGACGAGATGAGAATTGAACTCAGCCAGAGGCTTGAGCCCGTGACGATGAAAGACACGGACGACGAGTCGACAACGAATCAGGACAAACTGAATCTTTCTGTCGAGTTTGAAAAGCGCAAAAAACCCACAGTCCAGGCGGTAGAAGAACTGATTGACGGTAAACTAAGTTTCCGTTACAGAGACGTAAAGTAAACAAACTTGCTTAAAGGGAAGAAAATAATCGTCGGAATAAGCGGCGGTATCGCCGCTTACAAGATTTGCAGTCTCGTCAGACTGCTTATCAGGAGCGGCGCCGAAGTGAAGGTTATTATGACTCCCTCCGCTGTAAAGTTCGTTTCACCGCTTACTCTCTCGGTTCTTTCAAAGAACGAAGTTGTAATAAACATGTTCGACGAAGCCGACCCGGCGAAAGCCGAATCGGTGAAAGCGGGAACATGGCATATCACAAACGGCCTCTGGGCCGACCTTTTTGTCATAGCGCCCGCGACGGCAAACACAATCGCGAAAATCAACGCGGGCATTACCGATAATTTCCTCCTTTCCGCTGTACTCGCGGCAAGATGTCCCGTCTGCCTTGTCCCGACTATGGACGAGGACATGTACAGGAATAAAATCACGCAGAGAAATATTTCCGATTTGAAAAAATACGGGTACAGAATTCTCGACCCGGTTGTCGGCGAACTCGCAAGCGGACTTTACGGACCCGGCAAGATGCCCGAGCCGGAGGATATTCTTGAATTCGTAAACGGTCAGTTCGTTGAAAAAGATCTTAAGGGGAAAAAAATTCTCGTAACCGCGGGACCCACCGTCCAGCCTATCGATTCGGTAAGATATCTCTCAAACTATTCGTCGGGTAAGATGGGATTTGAAATCGCGCGGGCGGCTCAGGAAAGAGGCGCTGAAGTTACTTTGATTACGGGACCTGTGAATCTGAACGGAATAAAAGGAGTAAATAGGATTGATGTGAATACGTCGGAAGAAATGTTCGAAGCCGTTAAGAAGAATGTTAAAGGCTGCAATCTCGTTGTAATGTCGGCGGCGGTAAGCGATTTCAAGCCGAAAAAAGTCGCTAAAGGTAAAATCAAGAAGGAAAATGCCGGTCTCAGCATCGAACTCGAAAAAACAGACGACATATTAAAACATCTCGGTAAAAACAAAAGAGGTTACAAACTTTTCGGCTTCGCTCTCGAAACTGACAACCAGATTGAGAACGCGAAAAGAAAATTGAAAGAAAAGAACCTCGACCTGATTGTGCTTAACGACCCTAACGTGAAGGGCGCGGGTTTCGGCACTGACACGAACGTGATTACGTTAATCGATAAACGCTCCGTCAGTGAACTGCCTCTTATGACAAAGTACGAAGCAGCGAACAGAATCCTCGACGCCTATTCAGGAAAATAATCCTACTTAAAAAGTCTTTCGTATCCCGCGTACGGATGCAATTCATTCAGAAGAAACTCAATCAGATTATTCTTGACGAGCGGTAATTCTTTAAGAATATCCAGCGCTTCATCCTTGTTTCTGCATTCGAGTATAAGCACCGCGTCCCTGTTCTCGGTGAAGTAAATCTCGCGCAGATGCCCGTTTTTATACAGTTCCCACACTTTTTTTGATTCCTCTTCGAGGAATGGATTTAGGTTTTCCTGGCTTACGCCGAGAATGACTTTTTCTATGGCAATGAATTTCATTTTCTTTTTTTAGGTTTTTTAAATGTAAATTTCTCCTGTCAGGTAAATTCTCACGTGACCGCTTATTTCCGCGCGGTCATTTTTCAGTTCGCATTCAAGGTATCCTTTTCGCTTAGACAACTGTATCGCGGTAAGTTTATTCTTTGAGAGTTTTTTAGCCCAGAACGGCGTAAGTGTTGTATGCGCCGAACCGGTAACCGGGTCTTCGTCGATTCCGCTTGCCGGAGCGAAGAATCTCGACACGAAATCCGCTTCATTGCCGGCCGCGGAAACAATAACGCCTCTCGCGTCGACCTGTTTGAGTTTTCTGAAGTCCGGGTTTATGGCTTTAATTTCATTTTCTGATTTGTAAAGCAGAAGGTAATCGGTCATGCCCTTGTAACATTCTTCGGGGACCGCGCCTATCGCTTCGTAAAGGCCTTTCGGAGCCTCTGATTTTTCGAACTTGTCAACCGGAAAATCGAGCGTAAGTTTATCGCCGTTCTTCCTGACTTTAAGAATGCCCCGTTCCCTTGATTTGAAAATAATCTCGTTCAGGTCGTTTTCATAGAATTCAAATAAGACGTGCGCCGACGCCAGAGTCGCGTGACCGCAGAGTTCCACCTCGGTAGCAGGAGTAAACCATCTGATTTCATACATATCACCCATGGCTACGACGAATGCGGTTTCCGCGAGATTGTTTTCCGCGGCGATATGCTGCATAAGTTCATCGGAAAGCCAGTTATCGAGATAGCAAACGGCGGCGGGATTGCCTCCGAAAAGTTTGTCCGTGAAAGCGTCAGCCTGAAATATCTTAATTTTTCTGTCCATTTTAATGAGAAGGTTAGCACTTCATTGTACGCAATAATAACCAGATTGTTCATTAAATTATAACCCTAAATACATCTCAACTAATAATTAATAATTAATAATTAGTAATGGGTAATTTGTAATGGGTAATTAGACTTCTGAAAAACAAGGCTCATATCTGTTATCGAAAGTCTCCCCGTTCTTTGGGTGACTCTCGGTTTTATAACGAAACAAACACCTCCGGAACTTGAACGCGACTTTAAAAAGCGTCGCGCAGTCCGGCTCTCCGACCTAGCCCACGGCTTCAGAGGCTGTGTGAAAATTCAAAATCAATGGACAGAATTTTTTTTACATTATA
>JAJTBN010000081.1 GCA_021286895.1 Bacteroidota bacterium
TTCGTCTATCAGGTTCAGTTCCGTGTTCTTTACCAGTACGGCTATAGGCTTCTTCTCAGTAATTTCAATCACAAGTTCCGAAGGCGGCTCCTTGCTAACAACAACCCGCTTAATTTCGGGATGCTTCGCTATCCTGTCTCTTATAAACGCGAGATTAAGTTCGTCAAGGTTTATGAGCGAATCCGCCTTCAGCCCTGCCGCTGTGTATATCTCGCTTTCCGTAATTGTCAGGTTTCCCTTTATCGTTATCTTGTTTACAAATGTCTTGTTCCTCCAGTTGTTCGCGACTATGATGAGAATTATCACAACTAAGACTATAACCGACGAAAGCATTATGATTTTCCTTAAGGACATTATTTCGATGCCTCCTTCACAAACTTCGCGCAATAGTTCGTTACGTCTCCGGCGCCCTGAAATACGACTATATCGCCTTTCCTTACCTGTTTCTTGAGCAGTCCGAAAACATCCTCCGGCTTGCTCAAAAGTTTAGCCTTTGATTTTCTAATCCCATTATATATCAATCTCGAAGTTACTCCCTTTATCGGCAGTTCCCGCGCCGGATAAACGGGCATGAGATAAACAATATCGGCTGTTTCGAGAGACTTCGCGAAGTCTCCGTAAAATTCACGCGTCCTCGTGTACGTATGCGGCTGATAAACTACTATGAGCCTGCCTTTCTTAATCCTGCCGAGCGATTCGAGAGATGACGCGACTTCAGTCGGATGATGCGCGTAATCGTCGTACACTGTAAAATGCCCGCTGTACTTCAGTTCGAGCCTTCTCTTTACTCCGGGATAACTTTCAAGACTCTTTAAAATCTCTGACGCTTTTATGCCCGCTATGCTTCCCGCTATAAATGCCGCGGCAGCGTTGTATATGTTGTGCTTACCTATCACGCTAAGTTTTATCGGAATATCATTAAGTTTGAACGACGTCCCTTCCGGACTCATCTTAACCGAGGTTATCCTGTTCATCGAACCTTTGCCGAAATCAGCGCGCCTGCAAATCCTGCCTTTCATTACCTTCCGTATGTTCCTGTCGCCCCAGTTAACCACGAAATATCCGTCTTTAGTATTGTCCGCGAACTTGTTGAATGCCTCTATGATGTCTTTTTCAGTCCTGTAAATATCAGTATGGTCGAGTTCTATGTTGTTTATTACAGCGACCTTCGGCTTCAGTGTATGAAAACTTCTGTCGTATTCATCCGCTTCAACCACCGCATACCTGCTTTTTCCAATTCTGTACGCCGCTCCTCCGAGAAAATCAAGATTGCCGCCGACGAACACAGTCGGGTCATATTTGGCGTCTATGAGAATTTTCGCTATCATGGATGTTGTCGAAGTCTTCCCGTGAGTTCCTGATACCGCTATTAATATCTTGTCGTTTACGATGCCGCCCAGAAGCGCCGCTCTCTTTACTGTCTTTATGTCTCTCTCAACCGCGGCTTTCAGTTCGGGATTGTCTTCTTTAACCGCAGAAGTGTAAACGACAAATCCCGTGTCCTTTCCGACGTTCGATGCCTTGTGTCCGAACTTTATCTTAGCGCCTTTTTTCACAAGCCTGTCTGTTATCGCCGTTCGCGTTATGTCGCTGCCCGATACCCTGTACCCCTTAACCAGCAGGTATTCAGCCAGTCCGCACATGCCTATGCCGCCTATGCCGATAAAGTGCACAGTCTTCTTCTTGTCGGGTACCGCGATATTTTTATTCGTGTTCGGCATTACATATGCATTGTCTTGTTAATACTCTTGAATTCGTTTATTAATCTTTTTTCGTCGTAAAACTCGCTTATCCTTATTCTAAGCAGTTTCTTTCTGTCTTTGAGTTTTATCCTCGCTATTCTTATCGGGCTCTTAACTTCATTCCTTCTCTTTCTTTCCCTCGAAAACTTAATCGATATAATGTCCGTATAGAGAATCTCCCTCTTTCCAAACCTGTTTTTCAGGAGAAACCTGTCTTCAAGAAATTCGATTTCTTTCTTCCTGATGGCGCTTATCAGCAGCGCCGCGAGAGTGTAAAGTATGAACAACAGCGTTATGTACAATATCGGGTCGTGAAAGACTACGGTGAATTCGTTTGTTCCGAAATTTCCTCTCAGCGCCGCGTAGACAATAAGGAACACCAGATAAATCACCAGCGACTTGAAATAAAAATCCAGACTGGCTTTATAGATTCTTTTATGTTCCATATCAGTTTAATGTTTTAATGATTTCGTCAACTATTTTTCCTACTGCGCCGCGGTCGTACATTCCCGACGCGTTACTGCCGAGTTCCCCGAGTTTTCTGTCGTCAAAAATCAGCCCGGTCACAGTATCCGCAAGTTTTTCATCCGCCTCGCTTTCCCTTATCATAACCGCTGCATTCAGTTTTACCATTGAAAGCGCGTTCTTTTCCTGATGGTTCTCGGCTGCATAAGGATAAGGCACAAGCACAGCAGGTTTGCCGAGAAGACTCAGTTCCATTATACTGCTTATTCCCGCTCTGCATACAACAAGGTCTGCCGCCGAATACGCCGTATCTATTTCCTTTATGAAATCAAGAATTTTTACATTTTTATACCTGCCGCCGGTTTCAGACATTATCTTTTCATAATTGTTTTTGCCTGCCTGCCAAATCAGATTTATGCCCTTCGCTTCGAGCAAACCGAGCATCCTGCCGACTGCAATGTTGATTCCAGCCGCACCCTGGCTGCCGCCGAATACAAACAGAGTCCTGTTGCCGTTATCGAATCCGAAAAATTTCTTCGCTTCGCTTTTATCCGACAGTTTCAGCCTGCTTCGCACCGGATAAGAAATCTTAACAACGTTGTCTTTCCTCTTCAGATAGTATAAAGTCTCTTCGAAATTAATTATGACCCTGTTAGCTTTGCCCGACATCGTTTTTGTTACCTTTCCGGGGAATGAATTTCCTTCCTGAACCACCGATGGTATGCCCTTTTTTATCGCGGAATAAACGACAGGTCCGGAAACGTATCCGCCCGTGCCTATCACCGCGTCAGGCCTGAACTGATTCATTATTTTTCTGCATTCCCTCATCGAGGTAAAGAAATCTTTTATGAACTTAAAGTTTTTAAATATGTTCTTTCTCGAAAATCCTGAAACCTCTATCAGCCTTATATCGTAACCGTTCTCAGGAACAACTTTTTCTTCCATCTTTCCCTTCGCGCCGATGAACAGAATCTTCGCGTCGCCGAACCTTTCTCTCAGCCCGTCCGCAATCGCAATCGCGGGAAATATATGCCCGCCCGTTCCGCCGCCTGTCAGAATAAATCTCATACCTTTCCGTTTTTGATTTCTTCCGCGCCCTCAAGCATGTCGTCACGGTGCGACGATATGTTTAACAGCACTCCCGCCGCCATCGCGTTCAGTATCAGCGCCGTTCCGCCGAAACTTACGAACGGAATCGGGACACCTGTCGTCGGAAATATTCCGCTCGCGACAGACATATTCACAATCGCGTATGAAACCAGCAGCGTTGTAATCCCGAACGCAAGATACCTGCCGAACGGGTCCTGCATCATCTTTGCAGTCTTGTATCCGCGGTAAAGTATCAACGCGAACATCGTTACCACAAAGAGCGTGCCTATGAGTCCATATTCCTCGCCTACTATCGAGAAAATGAAGTCGCCGTACGATTCCGGAAGAAAGAATTCCTTCTGTATTGAATTTCCTATCCCAACACCCAGAATACCGCCGTTGCCTAACCCCACTATCGCCTGTGACAACTGATGCTGCGCCGTTCCGCTCGCCGAATATTCCGCGTAATTTTCAAGACGCTCCCTTATGTATGACTTCGAAAGAATGAAGAACGCCGCGGCAGGCAAGAGCGATAATACAGTTATCACAATATGCTTTACCTTTATCTTCGACGTAAGCATCAGCAGCGCTGTCGAACCGAATATTATCAGCGCCGTGGAGAAATTCGGCTGCAACGCCACCAAACCGCACACAAGCAGCAGATAGAGAAGTATCGGCAGATAACCTCTATACAGATTGTCAAGATACCCCTCTTTTCTCACAAGAAGAGTAGATACATGTATTATCAAAGCGTACTTGGCGAGGTCCGAAGGCTGAAAGCTCAGGAATCCGAGCGAAAGCCATCTGTTGACGTTCTTAACCTGCGACGAAGTAAAAAGAACTACAGCGAGCAGGATAATCGCGATGAAGACCAGCAGTTTGCTGAGGTCCTGCAGGTACCTGTAATCGAACTTAGCGAAGAAGAAAAGCACCACGAATGAAATTACAACCCTTACAAGATGCTGCTTGAACAGATACGCCGCGTCGTTCCATTTCTGCAGGGCGTAATCCGAACTCGCGCTGTAAACTATCGCTATGCTGAAGAAAATCAGCAGCAGCACCGGCAGTAAAATTAAAACGTCTATTTTGTTTTTGCCGAATTTCATTTTTCGTCAAGGTTGTTTACTATTTCTTTAAATGCCTTTCCCCTGTGTTCATAATTGTCGAACATGTCAAAACTCTTGTATCCGGGCGAGAAAAGAACAAAATCGCCTTTTTTCGATTTCTTGTAAGCGGCTTCGACGGCTTCTTCAAGCGTATCAAACTTCTTTACCTTTATATCGTGAGCGTATCTGTCAGAAATCGCGTCCTTGCTCTGCCCTATCGCACATATCATCTTCACGCGTTTTCTCATCAGTTCGTCTACTATTTCAAAATTGTTTTCGCCTTTCTTGCCGCCCATTATCAGGATTATGTTCTTCTCAAAACTTTCAAGCGCTACGTAAAGCGAATCGTAATTAGTCGCCTTGGAATCGTTGTAAAATTTTACGCCTTTTATTTCCCTGACCGGCTCTATCCTGTGCTCAACGCCTCTGAATGTCCTGAGAGTTTTCGCAATCGATTCATTGCTTACGTTGAACCTCTTTGCGGCGATAATCGCGGCCATTGAATTCATAACGTTGTGCGTCCCCCTGATGAATATGTCTTTTGTGTCTATTATCATTTCATCTTTGCCGCTGTTGTAGTAAATGCTCCCGTTCTTTAAGTAAGCCTTGTTCGAAACGGGACCGTCAGGGATTACTTTCCCTGAGAATGCCCCCTTTATTCCGCGGAAGTTATCCAGGTTTTCTTTTAATAAGGTGTCGTCATAATTTATCACGAACAAATCGTCGCTTGTCTGGTTCAGGTTTATCCTGTATTTCGCTATCGCATACTTTTCAAACGAACCGTGCCAGTCTATGTGGTCCTGCGTTATATTCAATATCATCGCAACCTCGGGTCTGAATTCAGAAATAAACTCGAGCTGGAAACTGCTGACTTCAAGCACTACTACTGACCTCTTCATAAGTTTCGGTACGATTTCCGAAAACGCCAGTCCCACATTGCCGCATACCTGCACGTCGAATCCCGCGTCACGGAGTATCTGCCCGGTAAGTTCCGTCGTCGTCGTCTTTCCGTTCGTGCCCGTTATCGCTATTATAGGCACGTCGCAGAACCTGTACGCGACCTCTATTTCACTCAGAACCTTTATCCCCCTGTCGAATGCTTTCAGGAATATTTCAGAGTTCGGCGGAATGCCGGGACTCGTTACGAAATATTCAGCGTCATAAATCTTTTCAGAGTTCTTTCCGAGTTCGTACGGTATACCGAGCTTCGTGAATTCGTCCTCTTTGAAATACAGAAGTTTTTCCTTCGGCGACGCGTCGCTCAGAAATACGTTAGCGCCGGAATTCTTCAGTAATTTAGCGGCAGCAAGTCCACTGCGCCCCGCGCCCAGTACAGTGAAACCGATATTTTGTACGTCGTAGTTTTTCATCTTATCTAATCTTGAATGTCGCCAGAGTCATTATTGCCAGCAGTACGGCAATAATGTAAAACCTTAATACTATCTTCGGCTCGGGAATGCCCTTCATCTCGAAATGATGGTGAAGCGGCGCCATAAGGAAGACCCTTCTCCCCTCGCCGTATTTCTTCTTTGTATATTTGAAATAATACCTCTGTATCAGCACTGATACTGCTTCTGCGAAAAATATCCCGCCGAGAAGAGGCAGCAAAAATTCTTTTTTAACGAGTATGCACAGCGTTCCTACCGCGCCGCCCAATGCCAGCGAACCCGTATCTCCCATGAATACCTGCGCGGGATAAGAATTGTACCAGAGGAAACCTATGGCCGCCCCCGCCACCGCAGTGCAGAAAATCACAAGTTCACCGTTTCCTTTCAGGTAAATTATGTTTATGTATTTCGCCCATTCTACGTTGCCCGAAATGTATGCGATTATTCCGAGCGTAAATATCACGATTCCTACCGTCCCCGTCGCCAGACCGTCAAGCCCGTCCGTAAGGTTCACAGCGTTAGACGTTGCAGTGATAATGAAAACGATTATCGGTATGTAAAAAATCGAAAAATCAAACTGATAATTCTTTAAGAACGGTATCGTCGTCATCGTGTTTATTCCCTTGAACTGGGGAGCCAGATATATCACAAGCCCGATTATTATTCCTACCGTAACCTGACCCATAAGTTTGTACTTCGCAAGAAGTCCTTTCTTGTATTTCTTTACGACTTTCAGATAATCGTCAAGAAGCCCTACAAGCCCGAGCGTTATTGTCGCTATAAGCACCAGTATGATATATATGTTCGTGAGATCCGCCCAGAGCAGAACCGGAACCAGCCCCGACATCAGTATTATCAGACCGCCCATCGTCGGAGTGCCCGCCTTCGACCAGTGAAACTTCGGTCCGTCCTCTTTCTTCGCTTCGCCAATCTGATTCCTCTTCAGAAGTTTCAGCACTTTCGGGCCTACGTAAAACGTAAGGAGCAGCGCGGTGATTGCCGCGAGCGCTGACCTGAATGTCAGATACCTGAATACGTTGAATCCCGGAGGATTGAATTTCGCGTTAATAAGTTCGGCTAAGTAATAAAGCATCTTTTTCGCCCCGGTTTAATTTTTAAAAATGTTAATCGCCGCTTCTTCAAGCTTCATGCCCCTTGAACCCTTTAAGTATAAAATATCTCCCTTACGCAGATTCGACTTCACAAATTCCGCAAGGTCGTCCTTGGATTCAAAATAGAAATTGTTCTTTAATCCCTTTGCTCCCTTGAATGTTTGAAAAGAATCCTTTCCGTACGTATAAAGAAAATCGAATTTTAATTTCGCCGCGAGTTTGCCGCATTTGAAATGCTCCCTCTCCGATGCCTTGCCCATCTCAAGCATGTCGGCAAGAATTATGTGCTTCCTGCCGCCCGTGCTGTATTCCTTCATCGTCTCAAGCCCTATCTTAACTGAATCAGGATTGCTGTTGTACGCGTCATTCACAACAAGCACTCCTTTAATTGTTTCCGCCTGCATCCTTTTTCCGCTCCCGCCCTCGTAATTCTTAAGAGCGTCCGCTATGTCATTATGGCTGACACCGAAATATACGCCAAGCGCTATCGCCGCCAGTCCGTTGTAAAACGAATGCTTTCCGAAAGTGTTCACGAAGGTTCTGTATTTTTTCCCGTTGTATTCGTACGATATTACAGGACGGAATTTTCTGTCGTATCCTTCCATCGCGCCCTTCACGTCCGCGGAATACTTATATGAATACGTAAATGAATCTTCCTTGGCTTTTCTGTTGTACTTCTTTATGAAATCATCGTCCGTTCCGTAAAAGCATACCGAACCGTTCCTGCGCACCCAGTCGTAAACCTGAAACTCTTCCTTCGCTACACCCGCGAGATTCCTGAAAAACTCAAGGTGCTCGCGCCCGATGTTCGTTACAAGCGCCGCGTCCGGTTTCGCGATTCCGCAGAGATATTCAAGTTCGTTGAAATGATTGCTCCCCGCTTCGAGCAGACAAAAGTCGTGTTTGCCGTTTATTCCCAGCAGTGTCAGCGGCAAACCGATATGATTGTTGAAATTTCCTTCGGTCTTGTGAAGATTAAATTTCTTCGAAAGCACTGCCGCCGCAAGGTCTTTTGTTGTCGTCTTGCCGTTGCTTCCCGCAATTGCTACTACGGGAATGTCCATCAAATCCCTGTGTATCCGCGCGAGTTCACCCAACGCTTTCACCGTGTCTTTGACGATTATAAACGCGCATCCCTTTACATTCTTTCCTTCTTTCGCGTACCAGTTTCTGTTTACAACCGCCGCCTTTATTTTTTTCCGCTTTGCGAGTTCCTTTAAGTAATTATGCCCGTCGTTGTTCCCGCCCTTAATCGCGAAGAATAAAATATCGCCCGAGATTTTTCTCGAATCGGTCGATACCGACCTGAATCCCTTCATCGAAAGATGCCTTCCGTTTTCGATGACGGCCTTCATTTGCAATATTTCCTTTACGTAAATCATTTTGCCAGAGACTTGTATTTAATTACTTCTTCGGCGTCGTCGAAATGCGACTTAACGCCCTTTATCTCCTGATATGTTTCGTGTCCTTTTCCGCAAATTAAAATAATGTCACCGGCGCGGGACATCTCTATCCCCCTCTTAATCGCCTCGTCTCTGTTCGGTTCAGATTCGTAGTTGTTCTTCTCAATTCCTGTTTTTATATCCTCAATTATTGCTTCAGGACTTTCGCTCCTCGGATTGTCGGATGTAACTATCACAAAGTCCGAAAGTTCGGTGGCAATATGCCCCATCACCGGCCTTTTCGTCTTATCCTTGTCTCCGCCGCATCCGAACAAAGTTATCACCCTTCCGCCCTTGTTTTCCCTGTTCACAATATCTATTGCCGCTTCTATCGCGTTCTTCAGGGAATCCGAAGTATGCGAATAATCTATAATCGCGCAGGCTCCGTTAGGAAGCGTTATCCTGTTGAATCTTCCCTTCACCGCTTCAAATTTCTCTACAGCGGAAAGGATAACATCCATTTCAATTCCGTATCTCAATGCCGTAAGTACCGCCGCGAGTATGTTGTAAACGTTGAACTTTCCCGTCAGTGAAGATTTTACTCTGTACGTCTTTTCGCCGTATGTTACGTCGAAACTCATTCCGTCAAGGGTCAGTTCGATGTTTGAAGCCTGAAGATTCGAGTAATTGTCTATTGAGTAAAGTTTTTTCGACGCCCTTGTTTCCGTAAGCACCCTGATGCCGAAATCGTCGTCGCTGTTCGATACCGCGAGAGAATGTTCGGATAAATTATCAAAAAGAATCTTCTTCGCCCTGAAGTAATTGTCCATGTTGACGTGAAGGTCCATATGCTCGCTTGTCAGGTTTGTGAATACCGCCGTGTCATAATGAATCGTGTGCACCCTGTAATTCACGAGCGCTATCGACGAAACTTCCATCACGCAAAAGTCCATACCGCTTTTCACCATCTTCGCGAGGTATTCGTTCATTTCAATCGAATCCGGCGTCGTCAGTCGCGACGTATTCGTTCCCTTCGAATCGGTAATGTAATCTATAGTTCCGATAAGTCCGGCTTTGTATCCGGCTTCTTCGAGTATCTTTTTTACTATGTACGTAATCGTCGTCTTTCCGTTCGTGCCCGTTACGCCTATTACCTTTATCGATTCGGAAGGATTTCCATAATAAGCGCAGGCAATCTCCGCCATCGCCTTTCTCACGTTATCGACAAGCACTACTTTCGGATTTTTAGCGTAACTCTTCGCCGCCGAATCGTCCGCAATTACAGCCCCCGCGCCGTTTTCAATAGCGGAGTCGATAAATTTAGTTCCGTCAAGTTTTGAGCCGACCACCGCGAAGAAAACAAAATCGGTACCGGCGTTCCTCGAATCAAAACTGAGACCTTTGACAGCGAAATCTTCGCCGCCGAAGTTCTTCTCTATGCCTGCCGTATTAAGTAATTCCGTGAACTTCATTTGTTTTCGTTTTTACAGAACAATATGATTTTACTTTTCGGGTTTATCCTCGAACCCGGCTTCGGGAATACATCCACAACTTCCCCGCTGCCGTTTATGTCAACCGTAAACCCTTCGGTTACAAGTTTGTTTATCGATTTTCTTAAACTCATCCTGCGGACGTCTGGCACTATCTTGTAATCGCCGTTATCGCCCGCCGAATTCTTAACGTATAATTTTACTTTCCTTCCGTTGTCTATTTTTTCCCCGGGGGCTGGTTCCTGATTCACTACCGAAACTATCACGCCCTTCTCGTCCTTGACTAAAGTGTTTTCGTTTACTTCGTACGGAATGTTTTTTTCGTTCAGAATCTCAAGCGCGTCCTTAAGCCGCATGTCCTTTAGATTAGGTATCATCTGATTCTTCTCTCCCGCCGACTGTTTGTCGCTTTGCTGGTTATTCTGCGTGTTGTTCTCCGCTTGCGTGTACATGTATTCGTTCGTGAGATTTCCCGCGCTTCCCGTATAATCGATTATTCTCTGTGCAATTTTCCTGAATACCGGCGCGGCAACCTTGCCTCCGTAAAAACCGTTCGCCTTCGGGTCATCAATCACTACTGTGACGATGATTTCGGGGTTCTCAGCAGGGAAATATCCGACAAATGATGAAATGTGAGAACTGCTTGAGTATTCACCCTCTACCAGTCTCTGCGTCGTTCCGGTCTTTCCCGCGATTGTGATTCCGTTCATCTTCGCGTCCGTACCCGTTCCTCTTTCGACTACGCCGATGAACATCTGATTTAGTTTCTTCGCCGTCTCCTGTGATATTACCTGTCTTACCGGTGAAGGCATATTCTCAAGAAGATCAGTTCCGTCAGGACTTAATTCTTTCTTGATGATGTACGGCTTCATTAGCAGTCCGTTGTTCGCTATCGAAGCATACGCCATCGTTAACTGAAGAACGTTTACCGCTACCTGATACCCGATTCCCATGAATTCCAGCGAACCCGGTGTAAAGTCTATCGGTCGCTTCAGGTATCCCTTGTTCTCGCCGTTCAGTTCTATGCCCGTGTAAATTCCGAATCCGTAATCCCTCGCGTACTTGAAGAATCTTTCTGCGCCGAGTTTCTGAGACAATTTCGCGACACCGATGTTGCTCGACCTCTCGATGACCTGCTGAAAAGTAAGCGACGACGCGGGATAGGAATCGAGTATGTCCATCCCGTAAATATTGTAATCACCGTTCTCCGTGTTTATTACGCTTTCAGGCGAGTCGATTTTTTCCTCGAGTATCGCCGATGCCGTTACGATCTTGAACGTCGAACCCGGTTCGTAAATATCGTATATGACGGCGTTCTTCATTCCTAAGGTATCTTCCCGGTGAATGTTGTTCGGATCGAAAGTCGGATATGTGCACATGCCGAGCACTTCGCCGGTCTTCACGTTCACTACGGCCGCTTTGCCCTTAGTCGCATTGAAATACTTTACTCCGGCCGCAAGTTCCTCTTCCGCGATTTTTTGTATGTTCTTGTCTATCGTTAAAATCACATTCGCTCCCGGCTCGGGCTCTTTCTGAACATAGTTCATGTCGGGACGCTTTACGCCGCGGCCGTCCTTGCGCGCAATCATGTATCCTTCTTTGCCCGTAAGTTCCTTGTTCGATGAAAGTTCAATTCCGCTTACACCCTTGTTGTCAAGGTCCGTAAATCCTACTATC
>JAJTBN010000082.1 GCA_021286895.1 Bacteroidota bacterium
CATGGACATACGTCAGCGCATTACCGTCACCGAATCCCCCGGTAAACTCTATGTATGTAGTAAATGCCAATATAATGTGGTTAGCGTGTGACGCGGCTGGCGGCGTAGCGAGAGTTTACAAGACAACAAACGGCGGTACGACTTGGTTATTAAGAAACACCGGTATCCCGACTACTGAAAACGGATACGGAATGTTCGCGTTCGATACGACGACAGCATTTGTCGGAACAACGTCGGGAACATTATACAGAACGACGAACGGCGGAATGAGCTGGACTTCGGTATTGGCGGTCTCGGGTTCATTCACGAACGGTGTTCATATGTTTACGCAGAATTACGGAATATATTTCGGCGACCCGACAGGTTCAGGACAGCCTTTCCAGATGAGAATGACCAACAACGGCGGCGTGAACTGGTATTTACCGGCGGGCGCTCCTACAGCATCAGTAGCAAATGAATGGGGTGTCATCAATGCATGGGACTGGATGGATTCATCTCACGTGTGGACCGGTTCAGCGATTGCGACTTCGGGAGCATCCGCATGCAAGATATTCAGAACATCCACCGGATATTACGGTACATGGTCGAATACAAGCGTAACAGGCACAGGCTCGACCTCGGGAATTTACTGGCAGGCGGTCGCGTTTGTAACAAACACAAACGGCTTAATAGGCTCAAGCGCGGGAGACATCAAGAAGACCACAGACGGCGGCGCGACATTCACATCGGTAACACCTCCTTCGGGACTTTCGACATTCTCGGTAATGAACATGAACTCGTCAAAATCCGACGGTACGATTAGAATGAGCATACAGGGCGACACAACCCGTATTTTCAAGACAACGGATCTCGGAACAACATGGATCAGGGAAGCGATTCCGCTTCAGGCAACACTTGGTCAGGTTTCACATATTCAGTTCTTAAATGCGAATCTCGGATATGCCGCATTAGGCGGAACGGGATTAACCGGCGGTTTAATAAAGTACACAGGCCCGTCATCGGTCGGCAACGAAACAGGAGTTGCAGAATCATTCAAACTGAGCCAGAATTATCCTAACCCGTTCAATCCTTCGACGGCGATAAACTTCTCGCTCGCAAAATCGGGATTTGTAACTCTTAAGGTTTACAATTCGCTCGGCAAGGAAGTCGCGACATTAATCAACGAAAACATGACGGCTGGAAGCCACGAAGTAACATATAACGCCTCCGAACTCAACAGCGGAATTTACTTCTACAGGCTGACTGCGAACGGCATGACAGATACAAAAAAGATGATGCTTGTAAAGTAATATCATTTTTGAAGTAAGAATTTTTTATACGAGGCTGGCTTGAGTGAGAATTCAAACAGCCTCGTTTTAATTATAAGGCATAAAATGAAGTATTCAAAATTTATCGTACTGGCGGTCCTTCTTGCGGCCGTATCCTTGACCGGTTTTGTCGACGTTTACGCGCCGAAGTATAAAATGGTCAACGATGTGGTGGTTCAGAGAAACGACGGAGCGCTGTACTTAAAAGGTTTCGTAAACATTAAGTTCAAAGGAGATGTGGCGGGGTTTACATCGAAATCATTCAACATCGCTAATGTCGACAACGCCTTCTCGAAATATTCCGTAACAAAAATCGTTCAGAGGCATCCGTTAAAACAGAATGCAGCGAAGAGGATGTATGGTGACGACAAACTGGCGAGAATATTTTCAGTCGCGTATTCGGGAGACATAGACCCGTCTGAACTGGCGGAAAAGATTTACAATGAAAACAAAGACATTATAGACTGGGCTGAGCCTGACTTTGTTTACGTCGCGGATTTTACTCCGAACGACCCGTCGGTCGGCAGCCAGTATCATATTTCAAAGATAGCGGCGTACAACGCGTGGAACATCACTCAGGGCGACACGAATGTCGTTATCGGAATGATTGATACAGGAAGCGATCTTGACCATCCGGACCTTGCCGCAAACATTAAGTACAACTGGGCGGAAGATCCGAACAACGCTTATGACGACGACAACAACGGCTATGTTGACGATTGGAGAGGCTGGGATTTCGCGGGAGCGGATTACCACAATCTTGCGGAAGATAACAACCCTAATATAACCACATCGTACTGCGACCACGGTTCGCACACTTCGGGCTGCGCTTCCGAGGTTACGAACAACGGCATAGGAGGTTCGGGAATCGGTTTCAAGTGTAAACTTTTAATCTGCAAGCACGGAGCGGACAACGACAATACGGGGAGCGGTTCTTCGTATCTTTACAGGACTGACATGGGTCTTGTTTACGCGTATCAGAACGGCGTGAAGGTAATCAACTGCAGTTTCGGCGGAACGACACCGAGCGCTTACACACAGCTTGTAGTCGAAAACGCATGGACTGCGGGCGTGGTTATCTGCGCTTCGGCGGGAAATGACGGAGCGAACGTTGCAAGATATCCCGCTTCGTACAATCACGTTGTTTCTGTCGCGTCAACAACATCCGGCGATATAAAATCATATTTCTCCAATTACCATTCTACCGTTGACGTATGCGCGCCGGGTTCGTCGATATACAGCACGTTATGGAACAACACTTACGCGACATGGGACGGCACGTCGATGTCTTCTCCCATTTGCGCGGGAACGGTAGCGTTAATATTCTCGAAATATCCGACATATACGCCTGACCAGGTTGTGACAAGGCTGTTGAACGGATGCGACAATATTTACAATCTCAATCCGAGTTATGTAGGTCTTCTCGGAGCGGGAAGGATAAACGCGTACAATTCTGTAATGCCTCTTTCGTCGGTTAGCGAGAACGGCAGCGGAATTCCGTCGAAATACAATCTCGGTCAGAATTATCCGAATCCGTTCAATCCGGAGACGAAGATTAACTTCGCGGTTCCGAAAACATCGAAAGTCAACATTTCTGTGTACGACATTACCGGACGCAAGGTTGAAACGCTTGTTGATGAAGTGAAGGCGGCGGGAAATTACACCGCGAACTTCAACGCGATGCTTCTTTCGAGCGGCGCGTATTTCTACAAGATAACGACGGACGGATTTTCGGATGTGAAGAAGATGATGGTTATAAAATAAATTTTAAATTGTAAATTTTAGATTTTAAATTAGCCGGGTTAAGCCCGGCTTTTTTTATAATTAGTAATTAATAATTAGTAATTAATAATTAGTAATTAGTAATTGAGATATGCTCTCCGTTTAAAATCTGAAATTTAAGATTTGGAATTAGAAGGAATTATTTTCCTTTGAAAACCGGTTTGCGTTTTTCTTTAAAGGAGTTTATTCCTTCCCTGTAATCTTCGCTGCAATAAACTTTTCTTCGCAATGATTCAATATGTTCGAAGGCGTTTGGGGTTATAGGATGAGCGTTCGTGAGTATTCTGAACTGCTCCTTAATAACTTCGATTGACAGAGGAGAATTGCACGCTATTTTTTTCGCGAGGCTGTGTGTGAAAAGTTCGATTTCGATGTCGTCAACAATATGGTTGATGATCCCGAAGTGCAGCGCGGTTTCGGCATCTACGGGCGCGCCCGTGAAGAACATTTCCTTCGCATGACTGAGTCCGAGGCGGTTTATAAAATGGAGTATGCCGCTGGCGTTATAAGGCACGCCTATTTTCGCCGGCGTGATGGCAAACGAGCAGCCGGGTGTTCCTACCGCCATATCGCATGTTATGGCGAGGTCGCAGGCGCCTCCCCAGACGCTTCCTTCAACCATGGCGATGACGGGCGCGGGAAAGTTCTGAACGGCGGAAAGCATTTTCTCAAGCGGCTTTTCCCGTCCGAGCGGGTCGATGCCGTCGAGAGGCAGTTCGTCTATATCGTGCCCGGCGGACCATACCTTTACGCCTTTGGCGGCGCGGATTACAGCCACTCTTATTTTTTCAGATTTGAACACTGACAGCGCGTCTGTTATTTCATTGAGCATATCGGAGCAGAGCGCGTTGGACTTTAAGGGGTTGTTGAATGTAATAGCGCCGATGTTGTCCTTCATCTCGGCGATGATGAGACTGTAATTATTTGCCATTCGTGATATCTTTAAGTTTCTTCAGAATATTCAGCGCTTCGAGCGGAGTAGTGTTCTCAAGTTTTGTTTTATCGAGAATCTTTTTCACTTCGTCTTTGTAGAGAACACCGCTGTCGACTTCAAAGAGGCTAATCTGAATATCGTTAGTATGTTTTCTTCGGAATTCCTTGTCTTCAAAATTTTTGAGAATGTCCTTCGCCCGGACAGTGACCGATTCTGGCAGTCCTGCCATCTGAGCGACCTGAATGCCGTAGCTGTGGTCGGCTGTGCCTTCGGTGATTTTTCTGAGAAATATAACCTTGTCGCCGTACTCCCGGACTTCTACACGATAGTTCTTAATCCTGTCGTACATATCGGCAAGCGCGTTGAGTTCGTGGTAATGCGTGGCGAACAGAGTCTTCGCGCGTACGTTCGGGTTCTCGTGCAGATATTCTGTTATAGCCCATGCGATAGAAATGCCGTCGTATGTGCTTGTGCCTCTTCCGATTTCATCGAGAAGGAGCAGGCTTTTCGAAGTCGCGTTATTGAGAATGTTCGCGGCTTCGTGCATTTCGACGAGGAAGGTGCTTTCGCCTTTGGCGATATTGTCCGATGCTCCGACACGCGTGAATATCTTATCGACAAGTCCGATTCTTGCTTCTTTAGCGGGAACAAAACAGCCGATTTGCGCGAGAAGAACAATCAATCCTGTCTGGCGCAGGTAACTCGATTTACCGCTCATGTTTGGTCCCGTGAGAATGAGAATCTGATTCGTTTCTGTGTCGATTGAAACATCGTTCGGTATATATTTCTCGCCTGCGGGAAGGAGCCGCTCGATAACGGGATGGCGGCCTTCGACGATTTCTATCGTATCGCTCTCCTTGATTTCGGGTCTGACGTATCTGTATCTGTCGGAAACTTCGGCGAAACTGACGAGGGTATCGATTGCGGCGATTATACCCGCGTTTTTCTGAATCGTGTCGGTGAATCCGAGAATGAAAGTACGGAGGTCATTGAAAATCCTGTTCTCGATTGAATTTATCTTTTCCTCGGCATTGAATATTTTGTCTTCATAAACCTTGAGTTCTTCGGTTATGAAGCGCTCGTTATTGACGAGTGTCTGCTTCCTTATGTAATCCTGCGGCACCTTATCGAGATTGGCTTTGGTAACGTCGATGTAGTAGCCGAAGACCTTGTTGAAATCTACTTTCAGAGAACTTATACCGGTGCGTTTTCTTTCCTTGCTCTGGAAATTTTCAATCCACGTCTTGCCGTTTATATGAATTTCCTTAATCTCGTCGAGTTCCTTGTCGAAGCCTTTGTTTATAATCCCGTAATTGTCGCTTCCCGCCAGATAATTCTCATTAATCACCTTATCGATTTCATTAATAAGTTTGTCCGCTTCGACAATGTTGTTTTGCAGGGCTTTGACGGCATCGGACTCGATGTTACCGAGTTTCTGTTTCACGTCGACCGCTTTGCGCATTGAAATCTTCAACTGGACTATATCGCGCGGAACGGCTTTGCCCGTGGCGATTTTCGAAAGCAGGCGTTCGAGGTCGGCGATTGAATTAAGGTCTTCAATCAGCGCGTCTCTCGTATTCTTATTTTCGAAGAACGCGGAAACGGATTCGAGACGTTTGTTAATCTGTTCGGGGCGTTTCAGCGGTCTTGAAACCCACTTCTTGAGAAGCCTGCCGCCCATGGGCGTTCGGGTTCTGTCGAGTATCGAAACGAGAGTCCCTTCGCGTCCGCCTTCGCTGATAGAGGCGGTAATTTCGAGGTTGCGTTTCGTTGAAGGGTCGAGAATTATATAATCTGTGAAATCGTAATGGTAAATCTTCTTAATATGCTCGAGATTATTCTTCTGCGTTTCGTTCAGGTAGTTCATAATGCATCCCGCGGCGATAATGCCTTCGCGCATATCATCGATGCCGAATCCTTTGAGCGAATGCGTGCCGAAGCGGTTGGTAAGCAGTTCGCGGGCATAGTCGAGATTGAAAACCCAGTCGTCAACCTTGGTAATCGTAAACGGAGGTTTATCTTCTTCGAACGCGGGCACTTCCGGAATTTTCAGGGCGTTGTAAATCTTATCTCGTCCGCGTTTGGGAATAAGGAGTTCGGACGGGTTAATAGTTTCCATTTGTTCCGGAAGATTCCTGACATGAATTTCGGAAGTCGCGAACTCGCCCGTAGAGGCGTCGCAGAAAGAGAAGCCGCAAACGTCATCTTTAAGATAGACTGCGGCGAGAAAATTATTAGACTTATGGTTAAGAAGTTTATCCGAGAAATTAGCTCCGGGAGTAACCACCTCAATCACGTCGCGTTTTACTATACCTTTGGCGAACTTCGGGTCTTCCAGTTGTTCGCAGACGGCAACCCTGTATCCCGCTTTAACGAGTTTCGGCAGATAGTTGTCGAGGGCATGGTGCGGGAAGCCCGCGAGGGGCGTCTCGGAAGCCGCGCCGTTGGAGCGTTTCGTGAGAGTAATGCCGAGGACTTTGGACGCTGTAACAGCGTCGTCTTCGAATGTTTCGAAGAAATCACCCATACGGAAGAGGAGAATCATATCAGGGTATTTCTCCTTGACTTTGCGGTACTGCCTCATCAAAGGTGTTTCTTGTTGTTTCATTTTTAGTAGTGGATGATTTTGTCCTTGAGATACTTGTTGAGAAGTTCTCTTCCCCTGAATATATGCGCTTTGACCGTACCGAGCGGGAGTTTAAGTTTCTTCGCGATTTCCTCGTACTCCATCTCTTCGTTATGGCGCATAAGAATGACAGCCCTGTATTTTTCCGGAAGCGAAGTGATAGCCTCTTCGAGAAGCGTTTTGCGTTCGTCTTCAATGATATTTCTGTCGGGTTTGAACTCCACGTCCGGAATTTCGAATCTGAGGTCTTCGTCTTCCGAATCTATCTCCTTATCGATTGAAACTGTATTCAGTTTCTTTTTTCTCAAATAGTCGATGCAGTTATTCGAAGCAATCTTATAAAGCCATGTGGAAAAGGCGAACTGCCTGTCAAATTTTTCGAGAGAATTGAATGCTTTAATGAACGCTTCCTGCGCCAAATCTTCGACATCCTCCTTATTGTAAATCATTCTGAAGATAAGATTATAAACCAGATTATAGTATTTCTTCATTAATTTATCGTACGCGCTCTGGTCGCCGCCTATAGCCCTGTCGATAAGTTCGTAATCTTCTACTTTCGAGTTATTTTTATTTTCCTGATTCTTTTCTTCAGCCATTTAGAGATGAAACTTTAACCTGAACAAGTAAAATATATAAATATGTATAAATACTAAATGTAATTCACAGTGAAACAACTTTATTCGTTTTTTGTTACAGTTTTTAGGAGTAAATTGAAAAATGAAAATAAGGAAAGACAGGGTCAAGATAATCACGCTTGGATGCTCGAAAAATCTCGTGGATTCCGAGCATATAATGGCTCATTTAAAGACAGGAAACGTAGAAATCGTTGATGAGGACAGGAAAGCCGACACGGTTATAATAAACACATGCGGGTTTATCGAATCGGCGAAGGAAGAATCAATAAACACGATACTTTCGGCAGTAGAAAACAAGGAAAAGGGAAGAATCAAGAATGTTTTTGTGGCGGGATGCCTTTCTGAAAGGTACAAGCAGGAACTCGAGAAGGAGATTCCCGAGGTTGACAGTTATTTCGGAGCGACGAGCGAGAAGAAGACGGTGATGGGAATTCTGAACACGCTGGGAGTGGATTACAGGAAAAATTTAATCGGCGAAAGGGTGGTAACATCGCCGAAGCATTACGCGTATTTAAAGATAAGCGAGGGATGCGACAATCCGTGTTCATTCTGCGCGATACCGATAATGCGGGGCGGACACGTTTCCGTGCCGATGAAAAACATTCTGACCGAAGCGGAGAAACTCGCGGAAAAAGGCGTCAAGGAACTTGTAATAATCGGTCAGGACACGACGTATTGGGGGCTGGACAGAAACGGAAAAAGGGAAGTCGCGAAAGTTCTTAATAAGTTATCGGAGATTGACGGGATAAAGTGGATACGTTTGATGTACGCGTATCCGTCGAGGTTCCCGGACGATTTAATCGAGGCGATAAGGGACAACGATAAAATATGCAAGTACATTGACATACCCGTGCAGCACGTATCGGACAGTGTGCTGAAAGCTATGCGCCGAGGCATAACGAAGCGGAGGCAGATTGAACTGCTTGAACGTTTGCGCAGGGAAATACCGGGTATAGCGATAAGGACAACGATGCTTGTCGGACATCCGGGCGAGGGAGAGGAAGAGTTCAACGAACTGCTCGATTTCGTGAAGGATTTCCGTTTCGACAGGCTGGGAGTTTTCACGTATTCGGAAGAAGAGGGCACTCACGCGGCGGGGATGAAAGATGAAATAAGCCTGAAAACAAAAAACATGAGGCAGAAGAAAATACTTGACGCGCAGAGAAAGATATCGGAAGAGAACAACAGAAGCATGATTGGCAAGAGCATCGAAGTGCTGATTGAAAGAAAGGAAAACGATTATTACGTAGGGAGGAGCGAGAAAGACGCGCCCGAAATAGACCAGGAGGTTTACGTCAGCGGCGGGGTGGGAATAAAGGCGGGCGAATTTTACAAAGTCAGGATTCACGATTTTGAAGAGTTTGACCTTTTCGGAGAAAAAGAAAATTAGAACAATAATGAAACTGTCAATTCTTAAAGGAATTATCGCGGTTATGATAATAGCCGCGGCATTACCCCTCAAGGCTCAGGATGAAAACAAGTTCACGGAAATGCTTGACAGCAAGGATTTCTTCTTTGTTGATCCGCTTGTATTTTATCCTTATGATTCGGCCGTGGCGAGACTGGATTTATACGTTGAGATACCGCTTGAGAACCTGTCATTCAGGAGAAACACGACGACGGACAATTATGACGCGGTGATTGAATGGGTGCTGCTTATAAAGAACGCGGGCGGCGACGTTTTCTTAAACCAGACATTTCCTGAAAAAATAACCAACACAAAGACGGAGCAGAAATCGGTAGCGGAGAGGTCGGTTTCGTCGCTGAAGAATTTCTACATACATCCCGGGAAATACAAGATAACCTTTACTTTGAGGGATAAAATCAGCAACGTCGAAAAATCTAAGGACTACGACATCGAAGTAAAAAATCCGCTGTATGAAAAAACTCTGTTCAGCAGCATAATGCTATTATCGCGGTACAAAGTCAGTGAAAGCGGCGAGAAGGAAATCGAGCCGCTGATATCGGGGAACGTCGGCATGCTGGACAATTTTTACATGTTCTGGGAGGCGAGAAACAGGACGGAAGACACAATAAACAGGTCTTACAAAATATCATTCGCTACTGATAAAGGCGAGAAAATATTCGATACGACAGCCGCTTACACGCTGAAGCCCGGCATGAACACTCTGGTTACAAACATCAATAACGATAAATATTATATCGGAACGTACGTTCTTTCAGTGTATGACGGTAATGACGTCATTCAGAGCAGGACGTTCACGTACAGATGGTCGGACATACCCGCTAACATTAGGGATCTTGATAAGGCGATAAGCCAGATGGTTTACATCGCGACGGGCGAGGAACTTGATTACATAAAAGCGGGGAAGACGAAGGAAGAGCGGTTGAAAAGGTTCATCAAGTTCTGGAAGCAGAAAGACCCGACTCCCGGAACGCCGAAGAACGAACTTCTTAATATATATTACAGCAGGGTGAAGACGGCGACGGACAGGTATTCGCATTTCGTGGAAGGTTGGAAGACTGACATGGGAATGGTTTACATCATTTACGGAACGCCTTCGACGATTGACAGGCATCCGTTCGACGCGGATTCAAAGCCGTACGAGATTTGGACGTATTACGATGAGCACAGGCAGTTTGTGTTCATAGATGATTCGGGCTTCGGGGATTACCGGCTTGTAACGCCGATTTATGATGACAGGACGCGAATCAGATACTGATTGATAATTAGTAATTAATAATTAATAATCAGTAATTGAAGAGCAAGAGCGTGTTTCAATTAGCAGTTAACAGTTAACAGTTAGCAATTAGAGCGGGATTCAATTAGCAGTTAACAGTTAGCAATTTGAGCGTGTTTCAATTAGCAGTTAACGGTTAACAGTTAGCAATTAGAGCGGGTTTCAATTAGCAGTTAACGGTTAACAGTTAACAATTAGAGCGTGTTTCAATTAGCAGTTAACAGTTAGCAATTAGAGCGGGGTTATTAAAGAAGTTAGTAGTTAGAAGTTAGAAGAGAGCATTTTTATATTGTCATTCCGGCAGGCTCTTGGCCGGAATCCAGACAGAAGCAGAGAATAGAGAACATCTGCCTTAAAGTATAAAAAAACATAGGTATTAAGAAACCCGCGAAGCGGGTGAAATATTGGTAGAAATAAGTAAGTAATACGAATAAGCCCGCGAAGCGGGCGGCATCTGCTTCATGTAAAAAATGGAGTGTACTCCAAAACAAAACGGACAAAGAATGAAGGAATTCAGGAATCTGTTCAGGCTAAGTCTGTGCTTGCTGTTTGTTGTATCTTCTGTTCAGTGCAGTTTCAAGCCAAAGTCAAACTGCGACTCTATCAAAATTCAGTTGCTGCTGGACGAAATATTCAGCAGGCAAAAATATTGCTCTTACACCACTCCCTCACCGGATTCCTCGCTGCTAAATTTCTTAAAAATGGAAAATCGGCTTGATGAATTATCCGAAGACAGTTCGAATTACTTTGTATATTTAGAGACCCGCAATATCATACTCCCGAATAAAGATTATTATCTGCACTGGAACGAGCATTTAAGGCCGCCTTTGTCGGACTCGGTAAAACTTGTAGTGACGAAAGATTCTTTAAGAAAGAACAGACACGCGAATTCCATTGGAATAGGATTCCTTGAGGTGAATGAAGATACAAGCAGGGTAAAAATATTTATCGACTATGGAACTAGTAATAATGTAGCATTAGATGAACGCATTTTCACTTATTCCTTTGATAAAGAAAACTGCGTATGGACAATGCTGGATTCAACAAATTGGGTGTATTAATAATTATGTATATGTTCAGAGTATTTTTGATTAATTGTAATTATTTATTCGGAACTTGAGCGCGAAATTATTGAGAGACGGAGGGGATTTCATTCGGGAAGTGTGCGTACAAGATTTGAAGACAAATACCAATTAATATTTAACAGTTATCCCGACTAATCGGGATGCCAGGAACGCGGAGGGCTTCGCAACGAGGGGAAAAGAGCGGTATTCTATTCAGTAAATACACCCCGATTCGTTATTTTCTTTATCCGCATTATTCGTCTGGATTCCCGCTAAGAGTCTGCCGCGGCAGACGGGAATGACAAAGATAAGAAGAATCCAGGTGTAAAATATTATTGTGAAAATGGGTTACTTGAGCCTGGGTTAATAGTTCTTCGCTCTT
>JAJTBN010000083.1 GCA_021286895.1 Bacteroidota bacterium
TGAAGAATAAATGAGGACTTTATCGAAATTTACCTTCGCCCCTTTTTCTCCTTCTATTTTAGGAACAAAAAGTGTCTGTTTTTCCTGAACCTTGTATTGTGAGCCTTTTATGTCGACTATTGCAAACATTTTAACGCGTTTATGATTTATAAAACAATAAATATAAACATTTTCACTGAGAAATTCAAAGCCTTTTTGAATATAATCGAAAGGAAAAATCATTCCGAAATTCGGTATATAATGAAGAATCCCGAACTTGTGACGCTAATTTTCGTATAAAAAATTGAAAAAATAAGCTAAATTCACATAATTCCCCAAAATAAAATATTATTATGAAAAAACTTAATTACGTTTTCACTTTGTTACTGATTGTAGTTTTGCCGGTTGCGGGAAAAAAGACAAAACTGAAACGAAAAACTCAAACCCCGAAATGGAAAAACAATACACCGAGTTCGTAAAGAACTTTGACGCGAAATACATTCCGCTTTATAAGGAATCAAATCTTGCTTACTGGAATGCCGCTATAAGCGGAAAAGAAGAAGATTTCAACAAGGTCGCTGAACTTCAGAATAAGATTACGGCGATTTTTTCGAACAAGGAAGATTTCAATACGCTAAAAAAAATCTACGATTCGAAATCGATTAATGATGAGATTCAGAAAAGAGAACTCGAAATCCTTTTTCTGAGATACAAAGGCAATCAGGCCGACCCGAAGAAACTTGAAGCAATAAACAATCTTCAGAACGCAATCGAACAGAAATACGGAAACTTCAGGGCGGAAGTAAACGGGAAGAAACTGACCGATAACGAGATTGAGGACAAACTCACAAACTCGACTGACAGCAAGGAACTCGAGGCTGTGTGGAAAGCCCACAAGAAAATCGGTACAGTAGTCGCGGACGACCTGAAGAAACTCGTTAAGATGAGAAACGAAATCGCGAAGGATATGGGCTATTCGAATTTTCATGAAATGAGCCTGAAACTTTCCGAAGAAGACCCGAACGAAATCCTGAAACTTTTCGATGAACTCGACGCATTGACCAAAGACGCGTTTAAGAGCGAGAAGGACGTAATGGACGCTTACTTTGTCGACCGCTACAAAATCAAGAAAGAAGAACTGATGCCTTGGCATTACCAGAACCGCTTTTTCCAGGAAGCCCCGAAAATATACAAGGTTGACCTCGACAAGTACTACAAAAATCAGGACATGGTTAAACTCGTCGATGATTTCTACAAAGGCGTTGGAATTCCCGTCGACGACCTGATAAAAAAATCAGACCTGTTCGAAAAACCCGGAAAGAACCAGCATGCATTCTGCAACGATATGGATAATGAAGGCGACGTAAGAGTTCTCTGCAACGTAGTCCCGATAGAAAAATGGATGGGTACGCTTCTGCACGAATTCGGACACGCGGGATATGACAAATATATCGACAATAAAAATCTTCCGTTCATACTCCGTGACCCCGCTCATACGTTCACGACAGAGGCAATCGCGATGATGTTTGAAAGAGGCTCTTCGAACGCGGCATGGATGAGGGACATGAAGATTATCAATGACGAAGAAGTGAAGAAAATTGCCGATGAGGCGTTCAAGTCGCTGCGTCTGCAGCAGCTTGTATTCTCGCGCTGGTCGCAGGTCATGTACCGTTTCGAAAAATCGATGTATGAAAATCCGGATCAGGACCTTAATAAACTCTGGTGGGACCTCGTAGAAAAATATCAGCTGCTCAAACGCCCCGAAGGCAGGAATGGGCCTGACTGGGCTTCAAAGATTCATATCGCGACGGTGCCGTGTTACTATCATAACTACCACATGGGCGCGCTTCTTTCTTCGCAGTTGTTCTATTATATCTGCAACAACGTGCTGAAGACAAAGGATTATAAAAACCAGTTCTTCGTCGGCAAACCTGAAGTCGGGAAATATCTTATAGAAAAAGTTTACGCTCCGGGTTCGAAATACTACTGGAACGACATGATTGAAAAAGCGACAGGCGAAAAATTAACCGCGAAGTATTACGCGGAACAGTTTGTAAAATAACAAGAAGCAAATTTCTATGAATAAAGCCGCGGCAATTCCGCGGCTTTTTTATTTCAATAGTATATGAACAACAAATCAGATATTTTTAAGCAATATTAATCAAATTGCCGTTATGAAAAAAATTATTACGGGTTTTGTATTATCTCTCACACTGCTTTATGCAGGTATTTCTTTCGCTCAGTGCTCCGACGCGGGCGTTTGCATAATCGGCAGCAAGCACAGGAAGAATGAGAAACCGAGAAGTTCTCTCAGTTTCGAATATTCAGTCGGCTCATCGGGCAAATCCGACTTTTATACCGGAAGTTATACGGTTCACGAATTTAAACTCGGAGCGGAATTCGTTTTTTCGGACAAATTTTCGCTGACGGCAGTTCTGCCGGCTATGTCAGTCATATACAGCGATCCGAATTTACTGACGAAGAACGGTCTTGCGGATGCCACTGTACTCGCAGCATATACACTTCCGACAGGAAAACTTAAAAATATTTCTTTCGAAGGCGGTTTAAAACTTGCTACATCGGGAATCGACCCGGATAAGTTTGCTTATTTTAACGCGCAGGGAACGAATGATCTAATACTCGGTGTGGATTACAATTATTCATTCTTTAATATTTCAGGCGGCGCGCAGATTCCTCTGAACAAATACGACCGTAACGGAGTTACGTTTAAGCGCGGCGCCGATGTTCTCTTCAGAGCAGGCTATCAGAGAAAAGCGGACGATTTATTTGTAAGGTTCGAACTTCTTGCCGTGAAACGCCTCAGCAAATCTGAACTTACACTTATACCCGGAAGCATATACGAAGAGCCTGAAAGTGATTTCTTCCAGATGAATATTATGGGCGGAATGTTCTATTATTTCTCAAACGATGTTTCGGCAGGACTTAACGCGTACCTGCCGATGCTTAACCGCAACGATAATTCGGACGGCACGAGGCGTTCATTCACAATCGCCGCGAAATTCAATTATTCGTTCAACCTATAAAACCGAAACTCTCTACGGTTAAAGACTTCTGTTTCAGGACTTTTAACATTTCGGATGAGAGTTAATTTATTTACATTTGTTAAATTTTTATTATTACAATATATAATATGGCAGAAAACACTTCTTCCGCGGCGTTGAAACCGCAGCCCACTTCCTTCATGCGCTGGCTTGCTCTTATTCTTATCAGCCTTGCAATGTTCGGGAATTATTATATTTACGATTCAATAAGCCCGCTTGCAGACGTTCTTAAAGAGCAGTTGCAGTTCTCGGATTCAGGCATCGGATTGCTTAACGCTATATACAGTATCCCGAATATTCTCATGGTGCTTATAGGCGGTATGATTATCGACCGGATCGGCACAAGAAAATCAGTATTCATATTTACAATTATTATTATGATAGGCGCCCTTGTCACTGCCGTAAAGGGCGACCTGGCGATTATGGCTACCGGCAGGCTTATATTCGGACTCGGCGCCGAATCTATGATTGTCGCGATAACGACGATTATTGCCCGCTGGTTCAAGGGTAAGGAACTTTCTTTCGCTTTCGGCCTCAATCTCACTGTTGCAAGGCTCGGTTCGTTTCTCGCTCTGAATTCACCGACATGGGGTAAAAGCCTTTATGCGTACTGGCAGACGCCTTTATGGATTACAGTATTCGCGGGTATATTCGCGGTAGTCTGCATAATTTTCTATTACTTCATGGATGTTTATGCCGTGAAGAAGTACGATATGCCGAAAGACGGCGAACAGGATAAAATTGAATTCAAGGAACTTTTCAAATTCGGAAAATCATTCTGGTTCATCACCGCGCTTTGCGTGACTTTCTATTCGGCGATGTTTCCGTTCCAGACATTCGCTATTAAATTCTTTCAGGAAGCGCACGGAACAACGAGAGAAGTCGGAGGAAACCTTTCGAGTATTCTCACTCTCGCGGCGATGATTTTCACGCCGTTGTTCGGACTGCTTTCAGACAAGATAGGCAAACGTTCGCTTCTGATGATGCTCGGCTCGCTCGTTATTATTCCTGTCTATCTTATAATGGCCTATAAAATCGACCTTGCGGGAATGATTGGTCTTCACGGCGGATTTCACATGGAATTACCCGCGTTCGGGATTGAAGAAGCGGTTATTCCTTATTCGCTCATGTTCCCGATGGCAATGATGGGTTTCGCGTTTTCGCTTATACCCGCAGTAATGTGGCCTTCAGTTGCACTTGTTGTCAGAGAGGAAAAACTCGGCACGGCATACGGCCTCATGACAATGATACAGAACATCGGACTTGCAGGATTTAACATACTCATCGGATGGGCAAACGATTTCTCCGGCGCAAGCGCGTCGAATCCCAACGGCTACAGGCTCGGAATGTGGATTTTCTCTATACTCGGATTCCTCGGTCTATTCTTTGCTTTCATGCTTAGAAGGAACGAAACAGGGCCTAACGCGCACGGACTTGAACTTAGCGCGGCGCAGAAAAAAGCGCGTGCGGAAGCCGAAGCGGAAAAATAAAATTACTCGATAATGGCACAGGCGGAAAAACTTAAACATCCGGGCGGTCTCTTTCTTCTCTTCTTTACGGAGATGTGGGAAAGGTTCAGTTTCTACGGTATGCAGGCAGTGTTCTATCTTTATATGATTCACGCGCTTACATTCGAAAAGACTTTCGCGGATTTGATTTACGGAAATTACACCGGTATGGTGTATATAACCGCGCTCATCGGCGGTTTCATTTCCGACAGATATTTCGGAAACAGAAAATCCATCGTTACAGGCGGCTCGATGATGGCAGTAGGGCAGTTTTTACTGTTCACGAGCGGCATGCTGTATGAGTCGAAGCCTGTTGCAGCGACCTTTCTGTATTCAGGACTCGTTTTACTTTGTCTCGGGAACGGATTTTTCAAACCGAACATTTCTTCTATGGTCGGGCAGTTATATCCGGAAGGCGACAAGAGAATCGACTCCGCGTTTACTATTTTCTACATGGGTATCAACATGGGCGGCCTTCTCGCTCCCATAATCTGCGGATTCCTCGGCAACACGGGTAACATCGCGGATTTCAAATGGGGCTATCTCGCAGCAGGCATAGGCATGGTGCTCAGTCTCGTGATTTTCATTCCGCTGAAAAATAAATACGTTGTCAGACCCGACGGTTCGCCTGTCGGCGCAGTTCCTCCCGCGAAACTGAAAACCGAATCGGAAGATAAGAATGTCGGCGTTAGTTCAAAACAGATAGTCATCAATTTGGTCGTTTTCGTCGCATTGTTTGTTCTGTTCTATTTTATTCTCGGAGCGGATACAATCGGCTCGTTTATTTACGCAACATTCTTCACGGCGCCGCTTTCTATTATCACCGATAGGTCGCTTTCGAAAATCGAGAAGCAGAAAATCGTGGCGATGGTCGTGCTTGTCGTCTTCACGATGATTTTCTGGATTGCCTTCGGGCAAATCGGCTCATCGCTTACGTACTTCGCGGATAACTCCGTTGACCGTTCGATATTCGGATGGAGCATTCCTCCTTCGGTATTTCAGGGATTCGGTCCTTTGTTCATCGTGACATTCGCGCCGCTGATGGCTGTAATATGGACATTCCTATCAAAAAGAAATTCTGAACCGTCTATACCTTTTAAACTCGCGCTCGGCCTTCTGCTTATGTCTCTTGCATGGGTTATTCTCGCGTACGCGGTTAAGACGATACCTTCGGGAGTTAAAGTCGGCATCCTGCCGCTGATTTTTATGTACTTCGTGCTGACTATCGGCGAGTTGTCGCTTTCGCCCATAGGGCTTTCTATGATTGTGAAACTCGCGCCGATAAGATTCGGTTCCGTGCTGATGGCCGTATGGTTTCTGTCACTTGGAACGTCGTTTAAATTATCGGGCGTGCTCAGCGCGTTCTATCCGACGGAAGGGCATCATCCGGTTTTACTGGGAATTCCGATTAATACGACTTTCGACTTCTTTCTTATATTCGTGATAATGGCAGGCGTAAGCGCGCTTATACTCTTCGCGCTGATTAAGCCGCTGCTGAAGATGATGCACGGAGTCAAATAGCAATTCGCAATTAGTAATTAATATTTAGTAATTAATAATTTTTCCCCGTTTGAATTTTTAGACTGGTTCCCAAAGTCCTCTTTGGGAACCACGAATAATGTAAAACTTGACACGTTAAATTATAAATTGAATTTAATGGAAAGAGATTGAGAATCTGCCGTTACAAACAATCTGTTTCCCGCTAAGTGTCTTATAACCTCATTCACCAAATCCGCGCCTATTGTCAGTCCGAGTATTAACGGAGCGGAAACGGTTTCATTATTGCTGTCTCGCCTGTTCTTTTCTCCGAAAAGATTGTTCTTCTCTTTTATGATTTCTTTCCTCAAGGAATAGACGAGCGCCGCGCTTCCCGCGCCGACAAGCATTCCGCCGAGTATATCCGAAGGATAGTGAACGCCGAGATATATTCTTCCGTATCCTACGAGAGCCGCGTACAGGAATGAGCCCGCTATAACCGCCGGTTTATCGGGATATCTGAGCGTAAGCGACGTCGCTATTGAGAATGCCATCGCTGTATGCCCTGACGGAAACGAATACCTGTCGGTAGGGGAGTTATTTTTATCCGAATATACATTCCGCAGTTCGGCATAAGGGCGTTCGCGTTTGATAAGATATTTTATGCCCGCGGTGAATGCAACACTCGTAATCTCAGATACGCCGAGAAGTACTGCCGAATTTTCGTCGTAATAGTTTTTATTCGCGCGGGATAGTCCTGCAAAACCGAGAGGAAGAGCCACGGATACAGGAAGAACGGATTTATCCGACCATGGTACAACGGTGTTTGAGAAACCGTTCCTCGCGTTGTTGACAGCGCGGAATAAAGTAACGTCAATATTCCGGGGTTCCGAGTAGGTCGTGTCGCTGTTTATTCCGCGGAAGCCCTGGGGGAATGTAGAGCCTGTAAATATTACTGTCAGCAGAAATGACAATAAAAGTAGTTTTACCCTGGACTTCTTACAATAGTAATGGTTATGGATTCCCGCTAAGAGCATGCGGGAATGACAAATTTTATATGTCATCTTTCCTTCATTTTCCCTTAACCTGTTTCCAAAGTTCTCTTTGGGAACCACGAGTAATTTTATACCGCGTGCCCAAAGAGAACTTTGGGCACGAGATGAAACCCTGCGGCGAAGCGATTCTGCTTAACAGCAGAAGAAAAAGTAACGGTAATATTGATTTGCTCGATGCCATTTTGGAATCATGAGAATGACCGCGATTCACCGCGATACCGCGTTGAAATAAGTATCAGATAATGTTATTAGACTTCAGCCACTCGTCGTTATGGAATTTTGAAAGATATCTTTCGCCTGTGTCGCAGACTATAAATACAACAACCGCTTTTTCATCAAGGTTCTTCGCGATATCGAGCGCGACATAAGCGAGCGTTCCCGTGGATGCGCCGCAGAATATTCCTTCTTCTTTCGTAAGGGCTTTGCATGTATTTATCGAATCTACATCGTTCACTTCGACGATTTCATCTATCAGGTTTATGTCCATTATTTCGGGAATGATATCGAGCCCGATTCCTTCGACGAGATACGGAGAAGTATCGCCGACTTTTCCGGTTTCCTTAAACACCTTGCCTATCGAGCCGATGGGGTCGGCGCCTATGACTTTTATATCCGGATTTTTTTCTTTCAGAAATTTCGCCGTGCCTGTTATCGTTCCCGCGGTTCCGAGTCCCGCTATGAAGTGAGTGATTTTGCCTTCCGTTGCTTCCCATATTTCAGGACCTGTCGTGAGATAGTGCGCAAGCGGGTTGTAAGGATTCGTGTACTGAGCGATGTAAAATGAATTCGGAGTGGTGTCCGCAATCGACTGCGCTTTGTTCATGTAATAATCGGGATGCTCATGCGTAACGTTCTTCGGTACGACTACAACTTCAGCGCCGAGCGCTTTAAGGTAGTTCCGTTTTTCCATGCTTACCTTGTCCGTAACAACGATAATCGATTTATAACCTTTTACGGCGGCGGCGAGACACAGTCCGATACCGGTATTTCCGCTCGTTGCCTCAATAATCGTTCCGCCCGGTTTTATCTTGCCTTCCTTCTCGGCATTCTCGAGCATCGCCTTGCCGATTCTGTCTTTGACACTGCCTCCCGGGTTGTACGATTCCATCTTTCCCAGCACCGTCGCTTTGAATCCCTTTGTTAGTTTATTTATCTTAACAAGCGGCGTATTGCCGACGAGTTCGAGAACGTTATTGTAGTATTTCATCGTTTTCTTTAAAATTATTTATCCAGCGGCTTCATAAGAGGGAACAGAAGTACGTCTCTTATGTTCACCGAATTCGTGAGAAGCATTACAATCCTGTCCACGCCCATGCCAACGCCTGTTGTAGGCGGCATGCCGACTTCAATCGCGCGGATAAAGTCGTCGTCCATTGGATGCGTTTCTTCAAAGAGTTTTCTCTGGAGAACCGGGTCGTTAAGTTCGGTGTAAGCGTTCCCGACTTCCCATTTATTTATGTACGGTTCGAACCTTTCGACGAATATAACCTGTTCGGGGTCCTTTTTCATCTCACCCAATTGCGCGAGAGTGTATTCTCTCAGCGGCTTGCAGAGCGGAGTCGTGTCAATGGGATGGTCAATCACGAATGCAGGCTGTACGAGGTCTTCTTCGCACAAGGCTTCGAACAGGCTTGAGATAACGAGTCCCTTGCTGTGAGACAATTTCGTGTCAAATTCGATGCTGTTCTGCTTCATGTAAAGAATAATGTCGTCCTTCTTCATCGAAAGCACGTCAAGTCCAGTCTTTTCCTTTATCGCGTCAACCATTTTTATTCTTTTCCAGGGCGCCTTAAGGTCGAGTTCAACGTCCTGATATTTTATCTTCGTCGTGCCGTGAACGGCAATACAAGCCTGTTCAACAGCTTCCTCGAAAAGTTTCATGCTGTCGTAATAGTCGCCGTAAGCCTGATACCATTCGACCTGCGTGAATTCCGGATTATGCGTCCTGTCTATGCCTTCGTTCCTGAAATCCTTCACGAATTCAAACACGCGGCTGAACCCGCCGACTATAAGCCTTTTCAAGAAAAGTTCGTTCGAGATTCTCAGATAAAGCGGAATGTCGAGCGCGTTATGATGAGTTACGAACGGTCTCGCGTTCGCGCCGCCGTAAATTGACTGGAGTGTCGGCGTTTCGACTTCGAGGAAACCGTATTTCTCGAGTGTGCCTCTAATCGATTTTATTATCTTCGTACGGCTGAGAAACGTTCCTTTGACGTTTTCGTTTACAATCAGGTCGATGTATCTTTGCCTGTATCGAAGTTCTACGTCCGCGAAAGCGTCATGAATAATCTTCTCGCCCGATTCTGTGATTTCTTCTTTTACTACGGGGAGAGGGAACACCGATTTTGTCAGCAGTTCCAATGCTACGCAATGAACGGATATCTCTCCGGTTTTCGTTCTGAAAACATATCCCTTAACGCCAATTATATCGCCGATGTCGAGCATTTTCAGGATGGCGTAAGGCGTTTCACCGACTTCGTCTTTCTTTAAATATAATTGTATCCTTTCCGTGTCGTCTTTAATGTGGCAGAAAGTGGCTTTGCCCATTCTTCTTATCGCCGAAATTCTACCCGCGATTGAAACGATATCCTTTTTCCTTGCTTCCGTCTCCGTCTCGTCTTTCGGGTCAGTGAAATTTTTAATCAGTTCGGAAGCCTTGTGAGTGATATCATACCTGTGCGGATACGGATTCACGCCGAGTTTCTTTATCTCTTCGAGTTCTTCGAATCTTCTCTTGATAAGTTCGTTTTGTTCGTTTACCATTTTTATTTATTTATTTAAAAAACCTGTTAACTTCTTCTACGCTGAGTTTAGCCCATTGTCCGGGAGCGAGATTGCCGAGAGTCACGTGTCCGTACGCGCTTCTGTGAAGTTTACGCACGAAATATCCGAAATGCTCGAACATTTTCCTGACTTGTCTGTTGCGGCCTTCTATCAGGGATATCGCAACTGTCTCAAAATCGTTCTTGTTAGTGAATACGATTTTGCACGGCGCGGTCATTCTTCCCTCGAGTCTTATTCCCGACATAAGTTTTGCTTTGTGCTTTTCATCGAGCGGCTTTGACAGTTTCACAACGTAAGTTTTCGTCACCTTGTACTTCGGGTGCATCAGTTTGTTGGCGAAGTCGCCGTCGTTAGTAAGCAGAAGCAATCCCGTAGTGTCATAATCGAGCCGTCCTACAGGAAAAATCTTTTCCTTAATGTTTATCAGGTCAACGACAGTCTCTCTGTTCTTCTCATCATCAGTTGATGTAATAATTCCCGCGGGTTTGTTGAGAATAATATATAACTTTTTTGTCTTCTCCCTGATTTTTTCCCCGTCGAGGCGGATATCGTCGCTATCGGGATTGACCTGCATGCCCTGTTCGGTAACAACTTTATGGTTTACTGTAACTCTTGCCTGGTCTATAAACTCGTCAATTTTCCTTCTCGCGAAATTTGTGTTATTGGCAAGGAATTTATTGAGTCTGATAAGATTTTCAGGCGGATAATTATTCTTTTTTTCCATCTCCGTCCCTGTTTTCCTCATCATTATTTTTTGGCGTGTCTTCACTGTTCTCTTCGGAAGTTTCTTCCTGCCCGCTTGTTACACCGGATATTTCATCCTGAAGAGAAGTTATTTCTTCAACATTGTTTTGAAGTTCGGCTTCCTCGTCTTCAGCCGGTATATCTTCACTGACTTCTTCTTCGGCTGTTTCATCCGAAATCACCTCGCCGCCGTTTTCATCGAAAAGTTTCGGCTGTTCATTCGTCGTACCCGCGGCTTTTTCCTCCGCCTGAAGGCTCATCGAATTGAAAAGGTCAATGTCGGCCTCCGTAATTCCGTCTATCTTTTCGTTTTTGAGAATTTCGTTAATCTCTTTGAGTTTCGGCAGGTCTTCAATCGCGTTCAGGCCGAGGACTTTAAGGAAGTTCGTCGTAGTGCCGTACAATATAGGTCTTCCCGGACCGTCCGCTCTTCCTTTAATCGAAATCAGGTCGCGCTCGAGAAGCGAGTTGACGATATAATCGACGTTCACTCCGCGAACGAATTCTATTTCGGAGCGGGTTATCGGCTGTTTGTAAGCGATAATAGCCAGTGTCTCGATAGCCGACTGCGAGAGTTTCTTTTTCTGCGTTTCGGCGGTAAGTTTGCCGAGAAAATGCGCGAACTTTTTTCTCGTCGCGTACTGAAAGCCGCCGGCTACTTTGATTATTTCGAAAGCATTGCCGCCCTTCTCGTAATCCTCGTTAAGTTCGTTTATCGAATCCTCGACCTCTTTGACTGAAACCCCTATCTGGAATGAATCAA
>JAJTBN010000084.1 GCA_021286895.1 Bacteroidota bacterium
TAAGCCAGTTGAGACTGCATCCCATTTCTCCAATCTTTTCCAGTATACCCGGCAGAGGCATTCTTTCGCCGTTGAGGTATTTCTGAAGCGCCTGCGGGGATATGCCGAGCGCGGCCGCGATTTCAGTTTTCTTAATAGTCACAGTACCGCAGAAATCGGCAAAGCGTTTAGAAAACTCTTTCCTGTCCATAATTGTATAATTATTCTTTTGTAAAATAATACAAATGTATTACATAGTCAAATTTATTGAGACAGAAAACAGGAATGAAAAAGTAAAATTGTTTTCTCTTTAAATTGAATAAAGACGTTATTTTAATTAAATTATCAAATATGATAAACCTATGAGAGGAAACAAATTTTTTATATTCATCTTCCTCCTGACTGTTTTTGCTTTTAACGCATACGGGCAGGAAGACTGGTGGAAGGACAAGAAGTATAAGACCGAAGAAGCGAGAAATAAGTACGAACTCTGCAAGAAAACTTTCAAGGAAATCGCTTCGGGATTCTCGTCGTCGTCGGTCAGCCTTATTTCAAAATATTTCGGCGGCGAAGTTTTCCTTGACGTGATTGGCAGCGATAAGGGTACGTACAACGCCAATCAGGCGGAATTCATCATTTCGGATTTTATGGATTATTTCAAGGTCGTTTCGTTTAAATACGTAAATTCTTACCATAAAAATTCGTACGCTTTTGTGCTTGGAAAGTATTATTACAACATAGGCAGCGGAAAGAGGGAGCTGAAGGCATCTATTTCGCTCAAGTACAGGAACGAAACCTGGCACGTGGATCAGATTAACCTGAACTAAATTTACCGTTTTGTATTTCACATACATATTCCCCCGAAAATATAAGGTTTTGCTGCTGCTTGCAGCAGCGGTGATTCTATGGATGCTGTTCGTGAAATTAAGTTCGATGTACGTTATCTCGAAATCGTACGACGATGAAAAATCGATAATCGACGAGAAGAACAACGAGAGAATCGAGCGCTGCAGGAAACTGACAGACAGATTAATCGCGAGAGTCGATAAACTCTCATCCGCGATAACGGAAAACGGCGATGTCAGAAGGGATGTCGAGAAAGGCGATGTCAAGCGCCTTTATGAAACGGTAAAAAGCGCCGACGCGGATGAAAATACGGGCATTGAAATTTTCGACAAACGCCTGGAATCCGTTTGTTTCACGGGCTCTCAAGTGACTCACGAGATAATTCTAATGCAGCGGGCGGTTAACGGAAACGCGAGCATGGTCATACGCGAGACGGGTTTCTTCACTTACCTGATTAAGTACACGCCCATAAAATCTTTCACAAATGAAACCTCGGTGACGGGAGTTGCCGTCGTTTCGGTTCTTATAGACTCTAAGTATTCGCCTTCGCAGTTCGAAATTCCCGGAAACGTGCTATCCGCCCAAATTTCAAGAGAAATCGGCAAGCCTGTCCATTTTGAGTCGACAGGGCAGGCAGGTATACTGTCGACCGACACTACGGGTATGGACAGGATTAATATTACAACCGGCGACAGGAAATCCATCGGACGGATAATATATCCGAGATACACTCTTATCGAGCATGTAGAAAGCATAGAGCGGCTCGCGGGAAGGTCTGCGGCTTCTCTCGCTTTTCTCCTTACGCTTTTCATTATTCCCGTAATGCTGAGGCTTATAAACCTATTCAGGCCCGCGACATTAAGGATTACTCTTTTTCTGATTTTCCTTGTTCTTCTTAGATACCTATGGATTTTGACCGGATGTCCCGCTGAAATATTCCAGTCGCAGATTTTCCAGACGCATTATTTCGCCGTGAAGTTCGGACTGGGAATGTTCAAGTCGCTCGGCGACCTTCTTGTAACAGTGCTTTTTACGACAGCGTTTTCACTGTACACCGCGTATGTATCTTTTGATTACATGCTGAAGTACAGGAACGAGGAGGAACCCGGTTCCTCAGCGGCAAGGCTGATAAAAATGCCGGCAGTTATCGCGCTCTTTTTCCTTATGACGGCATTTTACGGGGCGTCGCTAAGGAGTCTGATGTACGATTCCAACATAAAGATTCTCGACAAAGTAAACATTATTCCCGAGCCGCCGCTGTTTATACTGCAACTATCCATACTGCTGATATCATTTTCATACTTCGTCTTTGAGGTGATATTCATATTTGTGATGCTGCACAATTTCCGGCAGCAGTTCAGGACGGGGCTTCTTAAAAAATACTACATACTGATATCGCTGCTTATATTCCTGCTTGTAAATTTCCTTATTTTTCTGAGCGGGATAAATCTCGAACTCGTAAACTTTCAGAGGATATTCGTAATAGCCCTGCTTTTTATATACGCGGTTTATCTGTCGAACTTTCTCGTCCAGAAGCGTTCATTCAGTTTCTTTTCACTCCGCAACATATCGGTAGTATTTTTGCTCAGCATGATTGTGACTCCGGTTATAATGCTCGATATCACCAAGTCGCAGGAAACCCGTTACATAGAGAATATCGGCTCCGAACTTGTCGAGAACCAGAATGACAAGATTGTATATCTTATATCCGACGAACTCGGCAAATTCAAGGACGACAGGGAACTTGAGACTTACATAAAGGACGATAGCAAGACGCAGAAACTCGCGTTCTACCTCTGGAGCGAAAGCAAGTTCAGTTACGCGAAATACAAATCGGACCTAATGGTGCTCGACACTTCGGGGAAGGTCATAAGCGACTTCAACACGAGCAACAGTCTGATAAACTCAGACAGCGTATCTTCTTTTCTGAAAAGGAATTATTTCGCGAGCGACATAGATTTCAGCGCGGACGAGAGCGATTCTACTTTCGCCGATGAAGACGACGAGAGTTATCTGACGGACGAAGGAGGCGCCGGTCCCGAGCCGGTGACTTTTGACAATATCACGATTTTCGAAAACAGGAAACACAAGTATTTTGCCGGCATCATTCCCCTTGAAAAGGTCGGACTGAGAAACACGGAATTTGAGGAAGTAATAGGATACGTGGTTATCGCGCTGAACTCGGAAAACATAAACTTCTATTCCGAGAACGAATTCAACGCGAAATTCGACGGACAGGAAGACGCCGTACCCGAACGTCTGCTTTCGAGGCCGGTGCTGACTGAAATACTAAACGGCGATGTGATTAATTCCACGAACATAGACATATCACGCGCTTTGCTGAAATACCTTCCGCAGTTCGAGGAGAGCATCAAAAATTCCGACAAACCTGTTTCGTGGCGGTACGATATGCTTATGAACGAAAGATACAGGACATATTACATCCAATCGCCTGTAACCGATAACGAGGAAAACGGTCTCGGACTGAACGACGAGAAAATTTTCTCAGTAAGCATTAAGAGGGACGACTTCGGACTGCTTTCTTTCTATTTCCTTAAGTTCGTACTTTTCTCGCTGACCGTGTTCACCGCGATATCGATAGTATATCTCGTGACTTTCCTGTTCAGGCTGAAACATCTGTCGTTTAACTTCAGGGAGAAACTTTTCCTTTCGTTTATTATCGTCTCTGTGATACCGATTGTTTTCCTCGCAATATACACGCGTTCGTACATTAACAACAAGAACGACATAACATACAGGAATCAGATGCTCTCAGACCTAAATATTCTTAACGAAACGCTAAAGGATGAAAAGATACTGTTTAATAAATACAAGCAGACGGATACGATAAAGCAGGCGGGCAAGGATATTCTTAACAAGAATTTCGGAAATACGGACAAGAACTATAACATATTCATAAGGAACAAACTTATCGCCTCGACGAACGAGGAACTTTACAAATCCGATTTTCTCGATACAAGGGTTGACGCCGAAGGGCATTTCAACATTTCCGTTCTGAGAAAGGATGTTTTCATACAGAACGTTAACATACGCGGGCAGAATTATCTTGTCGGATATAAGCCTCTAAAGGACAGAAACAACAATATAAACGGAATAATATCGTCGCTATCTGTTTATAAGCAAAAAGAAATACACGAAGAACTCACCGAAACGCTTACGTTTATTTTCGGTTCTTATTTCATCGTCATAATGATACTGCTGATAGTCGTCAGTTTTGTCACTGCCAAGATATCAAAACCGATACTCGCGCTGCAGAAGGCGACCGAAAAGCTTGCCAAGGGCGAGGAGGATTTCGTAATAGACATTGAACGAAGCGATGAACTCGGAAGCCTTGTCGATTCGTTCAACAAGATGACGAAGGATTTGGCGAAATCGAAGAACAGGCTCAAAAAAGCGGAGCGCGAAGCCGCATGGCGCGATATAGCAAGAAGAGTCGCGCATGAGATAAAGAATCCGCTTACGCCGATGAAACTTTCCATTCAGCATCTTTACTTCTTGTATCAGGAAAAGGATTTTGAAAATTTCGAAGCGGTGCTTAAGAAGACAAAGGAACTTATAATAAACGAGATTGACAAACTGAACAGGATAGCCACGGCGTTCTCCGATTTCGCGAAACTGCCGAGCAGGAACTATGAGCCGCTCAACGTAAACGAAATACTGACAGATGTGGTTTCTCTGTATTCGCTGAATAAGAACGTCAGTTTTGTTAACGAACTTCAGGACGGGGTTTTCCCCGTGCTCGGAGACAAGCAGGAACTCAACCGTGTTTTCCAGAATCTGATTAAGAACGCTGTGCAGTCTATACCGGGGGAAGGCGTTATCACAGTTCTTTCTTACAATCTCGGCAAACACGTAATAGTCGAAATAACCGATAACGGCTGCGGAATAGAGCCGGAAATTCTTGGTAAACTTTTCGAGCCTAATTTCTCGACGAAGTCGACGGGTATGGGGCTTGGTCTGGCGATTACCAAGAAATCGCTTGAGGACATGAAAGCGGAAATAAGCATTACAAGCAAAGTAAAAGAGGGCACGACAGTCAGAATAGAATTCCTAAAACATGGCAAAGTTTAACTACATATTATTTGTTTTAATCGCCGCGGCGTTTGCGCTGCTGCCTGGATGCGCGAACCAGCTTCCGCCTTCAGGCGGCGAGGATGATAAAGAACCGCCAAAAGCCGAATATATCAACCCGAAACCCAATACGGTCAACTTTAAGGGAAAATCCATATCGATAAAATTCGACGAGTATGTTGACAGAAGGAGTTTTACCGAATCATTTTTCGTGACTCCGAAACCTGAAGGCGAGATGTCATTCAACTGGAGCGGCAGGGAAGTGGAGGTTGAATTTCCGAAGGGGCTTAAGAGCAACACGACATATCTTTTCATAACAGGCAAACTGCTTAAAGACATTCATAATAATTTTCTTTCAGAGCCGATACAGTTCGCCGTTTCGACCGGGGATAAGATAGACATGGGAAAACTAAGCGGCAGGGTTTATTCGAAAAATTACGACAGGGTCTATGTTTTTCTCTACAACCTTGCGAAGAACGCTTCACCCGACCCCGCGAAAGATAAAGCAGATTACATGATACCCGTGAATAACGAAGGGGTTTATAAGACGGGCAACCTTGCTCCGGGAGTTTACAGGCTGTTCTCGGTTTTTGACAACGACAGGAATGGTCTTTACGACAAGGCGCTCGAATCGATATCATGCACGGACAGGGATTACGCGGTAAGCGATTCGCTTGAAGTGAGGAACTGCAATTTCGTCATGCCGAATATGATTGTCGACAGAAAATTCTATTCGGGCAAAGATTTCTTCGCGTCGCTAAAATCGGACTCAACAGGAATAATTTTTTCGAACGTAACGAACGGACAGAAAACAGCGGGTCCGCTATCGAGGATGTACTTTTACTGCAAGAGCAGTCTTATTGACAGAAACTACATCGCCTCAAATACTTCCATGAAAGACACTCTCGGAAACAGAATCAGGATGGTCTTCAACTGGTACAACGACACGCTTTTTGAAATCAGTCCGACGGGAAACTACAATTTCGGCACGCCATGTATTCTTTCATTCGACCTTAACAAAGTCAGAACGGGGTTTGTGTACTCGCTGAAATACACGGTAGCGGAGGAAATCAAATGCGTCGAAATCTCGGGGTTTGTGAAAAACAGGAGCGACGTAAACGGCGGGATAATCGTAAATATCCTAAACGCGGACAAGCCCGAGCAGAACTTTGCGCGAACGCTTGCCTCCGATTCGGTATTCGCTTTTCAGGGATTGATTGAGGGGGATTATTATCTGTTCGCATACAACGACGTCAACAGCGACTCTGAATATGATTTCGGAGAACCGGCTCCGTTCAGGCCTGCGGAAAAATTTTTCTTCTTCAATAAGAAAATAAGCGTGAAAGGCGGATGGAAAGCGGAAAACCTTACTGTTGAGTTCTGATTAATCCGCGCAGGTTATAAGTAAGGTTATACATCATTATTTCCATGTTGACGTTCCTGTCGATATCGCCGATGCACATTTCAAGCAGGTTAATAATCTCGAACTCGTCGCTCTTGTACCTTTCGGCGAACCTTGTGACGCTTTCAATCTTGTCCCTGTTGATAACGATTTTATCGTTCGAACTTTTAGAAATAATGATATCCCTGAACCACAGTATCATCAGGTAAAGGAACTGTCTGACGAATTCCTTGTCCTTTGACGAGACCACAGACGTTATTATGTTCGAGACCGCCGGCTGATTATTCACTATTACCGCGCGAAGGTAATCGACGACCTTATCCCTGAGAACGAGAAAATTGTCGTTCACAATATTTTTCAGTTTCTGCAGACTTCCGTTGGAAATATTAACGAGCAGATTCATTTCTTCGGCTGAAATATCTTCCGCGTATGTTTTAAGGAACGAGAGAAGGTCGGCGTTTCCTATTGAATCAAATTTAATCTTCTGGCATCTGCCTATTACTGTCGGAAGCAGGGAATTAACCCTTGAAGTCGTCAGTATGATGACGGAATCCCCGGGCGGCTCCTCGAGAATCTTCAGGAAAGCGTTTTCGCTGTTCGGGTTCATAAGGTCGGCATTGGAGATAAGGAATATTTTTTTCTTTCCTCTGTCGGGAGTAAGATAGATTTCCTTTCTTATCTGTCTTATGCTGTCAATCCTGATAGTATTGGCTTTCGGAATATTGATTTTGTAATAATAGTCTTCGGATTTTTTCTTAAGTTCAACCGCGAGAATTTCGGCGTCGGTTTCAGAAAGTCCCGCGACAGGGTTATCATCGTCGGTTTCTTTTCTTGAAGCGGGCAGGGCGGTAATGAATTTGAACACCGATGAATTCAAAGAATTTGTCTGCCGGCAGTATTTGCATACGCTGCATGCGCCGTTTTCCGTGTCGGGGTTATCGCAGTTGATAAGTTTGGCGAATTCGATTGCAACCGCGTCCTTTCCGACTCCTTCAATTCCGTGAAAAATGAATGAATGCGGTATCCTTCCGCTCGCGTGAATATTCCTGAGAATAGAAATTACCCTATTTTGTCCAATTATATTATTCCACATAAATCAGAATGTATTACCTATCCCGAACTGAATCGTAAGTTTTTTTGATAAAATATTTGACGCGTTGTTTTTATAAAGCCATTTCGCTGTGCCATCTGCCGGGTCATAATCATAAAGTTTGAAACCGAGGTCGAACCTAACAGGACCGACAATCGTGTAATATCGCAGTCCTGCTCCTATTGCCAGAGCCACGTCGTTGAACCTGAAATGCTTTACGTCGTCCCACAGATTTCCGTAATCAAGAAACGTAACGAACCCCAAATCCCTGATTAATCCTTTCGAGTCGAGGAAAGGTCTTGTTCTGTGCTCAAAACTTCCTTCGATAATGAAATTGCCGCCGACGTCTTTCTCGGGGAACGTGCCGAGTTTGCGGGCGCCCCATCCGCGTACGCTGGTGCTGCCTCCGGCAATGAATTTATAATCGAGAGGCAGGAAATTTATAGTGGGTGTGTTGTTCGCTTCGCTGTTATACTGATAAATTATTCCCGCGAGAAATTTCGAAGCGAAAGTCGATTTCTGCGGGTTTGACGTAACGGGCACGTAGAACTTGTTCAGGAATGAACCTTTTACATAATTAATCGTCTGCACCGTAAACAGAGTCTTGATCAGGCTGCTCAACAATCCGCATTCCTCGATATAGTAAGTCTGAAAAAAACCCTGTGTCGGAAACTGGAAATTATCAATGCTGTTGTGGATAACGGTCATTCCGAGCGCCGAATTGAGAAAGTTTGTTGTGAAACCGGAAGGAAGGATAGCAGTACCTCCTGTCGAATCCGAGAGATTCTCCTTAAGAACGAAACGCTCGTTTGTCAGTTTCCAGTCAAAAGTAAGATTGTTGATATAAGTATGTTTCGGCAGTTCGTAATTAATCGTGAATTTGTTCTTGGCAATACCCACCCTGAATTCGTTGAATGAATAGAGCACATAAGAGAGATTCCAGTTGCCGGTTATCTTATTGTTCTTAAAGATATGCGGCTGCTGAAGTTCAGCGGAAAGTTCCATTCTGTACGTGTCGACCGAGTTCGCGAGTCCTCTGATTCCGGTCTTGAGGGTTCTGGCGTTTCCCATGAAATACTTATCCATAAAAGAAAGTCCGAGTCCAGCAAAAAAGGAATTGTCGATATCATAGCCGAGAAGTTCGGGCTGCAGTTCATACTTGTTGGTCAGCGAAGTGTTTATCTGCGGATAAATAATATTGTTTACAGTATCGATGTGGTCGATGAGTATTCTCGGGTTTTCGAGTATGTTCATTCTGTTGAGCCTGTTCTCACTCATGATGATTTTTTCTTTGCTGTAGATATCGTTTTCAACGTATTCGAGTTCGTCGAGAATATCTTCAAGTTGAAGGCCGTATTTATTATTCGCAATTTTAACTTTCGTGTATCCGAACCTGTAACTGCCGCCGACGTTATAATAGAAATCAACTTTAACTTTATGAGCGAGTTCGGGGTTCTTTGTCTGGTACCTGACGATTTCAGGATTATTGACATAAGCGAAAGCGTAGCCGTTGTTCTGAAGGTATTTTGTAATCCTTGCTGCTTCGCTGCTGACGCCTGTTTTATTGTACACGTCGCCTTTATTTATTTCGGTTTTGCCTTCGGCGAAGATGTCTTTCCTGACTCCCTGAGAAAGAGTTTCGAGACCGAAATAATTTATTTCCCCTATAATGTAAGGGGCATTTTCAGTAATGATGAACTTCACGTCTATTTCGGCGTCCGACGACACGGATGTAGCCGTATCAACGAACGCGTCGAAATAACCGTTATCAAAATAAAATTTTTCGATTCTCTTTATGTCCATAACGAAGTCCTCGCTGCTGAAGTAATCGGAGTTACCTGTCTTGATAATCGACGCGATGCGGCTTTTATCTATGGCGTTATTTCCTTTGAATTCGATGTCAGCGCCAGAGACCTTCATCTTACTCAATACAGGCTCGTCATCTTCCTGCGCGAATGCGAGGCAAGATAGTGACAGCAAAATGAGAAAAGAAAAAATAAATGGTTTAGATAAGTTCATTCATTATCAAAAAAACCCAATATTCTGCATATTGGGTTTTATAATAAGTTTAACAAAAGATCAGAAATCTTTATTTTCTTCATCATAGAAGAAATCCTCGTCAGTGGGATAATCGAGCCAGATTTCCTCTATGCTTTCATAAGGCTCATCTGAATCTTCGAGCTCCATCAAGTTCTCGATAACTTCCTTCGGCGCCCCAGTCCTTGTTGCGTAGTCGATTAATTCAGCTTTATTTGCCGGCCAAGGTGCATCGTCGAGATAAGATGCCAACTCTAATGTCCAGACCATTTAAAATACCTCCGTTTAAAATTTAAAAGTGTTATTCAAAATCGTGTTCAAAGTACTCAGTGCTCCTGCGGAACCTTAGTTCGTTCGCGAATTTATCCGCTTTGGAGTTAAGTTTAATCCGTTCTGCAAGCTGCTTTTCAAAAACCTTGGCAGCGTTGTAGCCGTAATGTTTGCAAAGATAATTAAGAGCAATAACTTCTGCAATGACTGTTATATTCTTACCCGGAAAAATCGGCAGATTTATTTTTTCTATTTCTACTCCGAGAATGCTTACTATGTTAGTATCCAGACCCGTTCTGTCGTAGGTTTTAGTACTGTCCCACGTCTCAAGTTCGACGATAACCTCGACTCTTTTTTGATACCGGATTGCCCTGATACCGAATATCTTCTGTATATCTAATATACCAAGCCCCCTTATCTCCATGAAGTGTTTGGCGAGAGACGTGCCCGAACCCATAAGAACGGATTCGAGTTTCTTGGACACTATAACGATGTCGTCCGCAACGAGCCTGTGCCCGCGTTCAATAAGGTCGAGCGCGATTTCACTCTTGCCGATGCCCGACTTGCCGCAGAAAAGCAGACCGACGCCGTAAACGTCGACGAAGGATGCGTGTATAGCCGCCTGCGCTGAAAACTGGTCGTCAAGAAAATCGGTAATGAACGAATAGAACCTGACAGTGTTCAGGGAGGTCGTGAAAATCGGGATTTTTTTCTCTTCCGCCATTCTGAGGAATTCAGACGAAGGCTTGTTTCCGTGTGTAAAGATTATGCACGGCACGTCGAAAGAAAAATATCTCATAAGTTTTTGCTTTCGTTCCGCCCTGGATAGTTTGTTCAGGTATTTATTCTCGGTATTGCCGAATATCTGTATCCTGTTAAACGAGAAAAGGTCTACGTAACCCGCAAGCGCCAGACCGGGTCTGTGCAGGTCCTTCTCGTTTATCATCCTGTCCTTTGAGATTTTTCCGCTTGTAGTTTTCTTTAACTGAAACCTGTTTCTGCACTCTTCATAGAAGAACTCAACGGAGATTTTGTCTTTTTTGATTTCCTTGATGTCTTTTAGGCTGTCAATCAATAATAGTTATTTTGTTTTAGTGTGGTTTTTTTTAGTTTTCTGTTTGTCTTTTACTTTGTAGAGTCTGGTTTCAATCTTATTTATTGCAAAATCTATTGCTTTCTCAAAATCTGCTGCCGATTCTTTCGCAGTCAGTGTTTTCTCCTTTAGTTTAAGTACAACCTCGCAGTACTTCGTGTCCGCCGGCGGCTTGTCGTAAGAAAGTATAACATCCGTGTGTATAATGTTCTCGTTATACTTTTCGAGTCCGTTAATCCTTTCCTTAATGAATGCCTGAGTGGATGCTTTCGCTCTAAAATGCCTCGCCGTTATGTTGATTTTCATACCATTAAAGTTTAAGATTTATGAAATGTAAAAGAACTAAACTTAACGTGAATATGCAAAACTAACTAAATTATTTCAATAAATAAAATATAAAGTTGCATATCAACGAAAAATTCGCTAAAATTGTAAATCCTTCTCTCTTCTTTTCATTACGGGACTATTACGGAATTTGTTTTGGGAGTATTAATTGAATAAAAAGATTTATTATTCATTT
>JAJTBN010000085.1 GCA_021286895.1 Bacteroidota bacterium
CCCACCATATTCTACGTCGCTTATGCTTCGGGCGGATTATGGAAAACCACGAATAACGGCACAACGTTTTTTCCTTTGTTTGACGACCAGCCGTGTATTACACTCGGCGACATTGCCGTCGACTGGACGCGCGGCATTGTTTACGCCGGTACGGGCGAAAACAACTCAAGCCGTTCAAGTTATGCGGGCACGGGAATTTACAAAACAACGAACGACGGACAGAACTGGACAAGTCTCGGTCTTGAAGAGACTCACAGGATTGGCCGCATAATCATTTCCGCCGACGATCCCAACACGATTTTCGCGGCGGCGCTCGGACATCTTTATTCGCCTAATCAGGAAAGGGGAGTTTATAAGTCCACGAACGGCGGCGCTTCGTGGAAGAAAGTTCTTTTCGTGAATGACATCACCGGAGCGATAGACATCGCGGCTAATCCTTCGAATCCCGACGTACTGCTTGCCGCCATGTGGGAAAAAGAAAGGCGCGCGTGGGATTTCAGGGAATCCGGAAAAAACTCCGGTATTTTCAGAAGCACAGATAAGGGGGAGACGTGGATAAAACTCGATGACGCCGGACTTCCCGACGGTGAAGGTTTCGGAAGAACGGGTCTGGGCGTCTGTCCTTCGAGGCCTGAAAGGGTTTACGCTCTTATCGATAACAATAAGCCGCGTTCAACGGAGAAAAAACCGGACGGAAAAGTGACCGTGGATATGCTCCGGACGATGTCGGCGGATAATTTTCTCAAACTAAAGAAACAGGACGTTGAGGCGTTTCTTGTTTCAAAGGATTTTCCGAGGGAATACAATTACGAATATATAACCGATAGAATAAAATCCGGCGAACTGAAGCCGCTTTCGCTGGTCGAGTACCTTGAAGACGCTAACAGCAAACTTTTCAATACCGATATATACGGCGCGGAGGTTTACCGTTCGGAAGACTTCGGACTCACATGGACAAAAACGCATGATGTTTCTCTTGAAGGAATGTTTTATACATACGGTTACTATTTCGCTAACATAAGGGTCTCGCCATTTAATTCGGACAAGATATATATCATGGGAGTTCCGATAATAAAATCCGAGGACGCGGGCAAAACCTTCATGTCAATAAACGCGGATAACGTTCACGCGGACCATCACGCGCTCTGGATTGACCCGAACCGCCGCGGCCATCTTATAAACGGGAACGACGGAGGGTTGAACATGTCCTACGACGACGGAAAGAACTGGACAAAACTCAATTCTCCCAGTGTCGGACAGTTTTATTCGGTGAATTACGATCTTTCTACGCCGTACAACGTTTACGGAGGGCTTCAGGATAACGGCGTCTGGTACGGACCTTCCACCAACAGGGAAAATACGGAGTGGCACGGCACAGGACAGTATGCTTATAAAAACCTAATGGGCGGCGACGGGATGCAGGTCTCCGTGGACACAAGGGACAACGATATTGTTTACACGGGTTTCCAGTTTGGTAATTACTTCAGAATTTCAAAATCAACGAACGAATATAAATATATTACTCCGAAACATAAACTCGGCGAGCGTCCTTTCAGGTTCAACTGGCTGAGTCCCATTATGCTTTCTCCTCATAACATGGATGTAGTTTACCTCGGCTCTAACAGGCTCCACCGTTCGGATAACAAAGGCGATAGTTTTGAAACAATTTCTCCCGACCTCACGAACAAAGGCAAAATCGGAAACGTAGCGTTCGGGACTCTTACCACAATAAGCGAATCGCCTCTGAAAGAAGGGGTAATTTATACGGGCAGTGACGACGGGGCGGTTTATTCGACACGCAAGGGCGGCAAGAAATGGACGAACATATCCGCCGGGCTGCCGAAAGACATGTGGGTTACAAGAATTACTGCCTCGGCTCACGATGCGGCGACAGTTTATGTCTCGCTAAACGGATACAGGTGGGATAATTTCGAGCCGTATGTTTTTAAGTCCATTGACTACGGAAGAAGCTGGTCAAGAATAGGGCTCAACCTTCCGCTTGAACCTGTAAACGTCATAAAAGAAGACCCGGCCAAGAAGAATATTCTTTACGTCGGCACTGATGCCGGGCTGTACATATCGCTTGACGGAGGAAACATGTTCATGCCTGTTAAGAATTTACCCGATGTGCCTGTTCATGACATCGTTATACAGCCCGTTAAAGGCGAACTTGTAGCGGGAACGCACGGCAGGTCGGTCTATGTCGCGGATATCAATTACCTGAGAGCGTTGACGCCGGAGGTTCTCGGAGAAAGGCTTCATATTTTCGATATCGATACGGTCGAATATGCACGAGGCTGGGGAAAAAGAACTTTTGACTGGAATTACGACACTCCCGTTCCGGTAAGCATCAATTTCTACGCGAACGCGCAATACAATTTCAGCATTGAAATTCTTATGAACGATTCATTGCCTGTGTATAATTCCGATTATTCCTGCGATGCTGGTCTGAATTATTTCAATTACGACCTCTCTGTTTCGGGAAATCTGGCAGATGCTTATATTAAGTACGTAAAAAAGAGATACGGCAGTGAAGTTACCAGGTCGGACGACGGCAAGGTTTATCTGACCGAAGGCAGATACACGCTCAAAATACACGATGACCGTGTATTTAAGGCCAAACCGCTTGTAGTAGGAGTACGCAGGGAGTCCGGAAACCCCGAAAATAAAGGAGTTCCAAGGCCTAACGACTGATTGTAAAAAAGCGATTACGGAAAATGCAGTACAGAAAAAGGTTTCGGGGGATGTACCTCGGTACAAGATTAAATTAATTATTGCTTTTTAGTAAATACAATATTATTTTTAGACGTTATCAACTAAACCTTAAAAAACTAAAAATATGAACAAAGAACAACTCATTGACAAATTGGCAGGTGATGCTAAAATCACAAAAGTTGCCGCAAAAGCCGTTCTTGATTCTTTCATGGAAGCAGTAAAGAAAGCATTAAAGAAGGGCGACAAAGTTGGTCTCGTAGGTTTCGGAACTTTCTCAACGGGTAAGAGAAAAGCAAGATCAGGAAGAAATCCTCAGACAGGTGCCACAATTAAAATTGCTGCTAAGAAAACCATAAAGTTCAAAGCCGGTAAGGAATTCGGCGATTACATCAACGGTAAGAAGTAATTTTAATACAAATAGGTTTCAATGGGTTGTTCCGCAAAGAGCAGCCCTTTTTTATTTTATGACCGCGAACTTGCCGGTCTTTTCATCCACGCTTAAACCCGCGGAATTTTTTCCCTCGACTCTGAATATGTAAACGCCTGTCGGAAGTTCGTTGCCTTTCGTATCTCTGGCGTCCCATTCGATGCCTCCGTTTTCGCCGCTTGTCTTGAGTTCCGCGAGGAGTACGCCCGTAAGCGAATATACGGTTACAGTCGCTGTCTTTGTAAGATTAGCGAACATTATTTTCTTATTTACGGATGCGGTTCTGTTGAACGGATTCGGGTAAACAACGGCGCTGGACAGGTCTTCTTTTACGAACGACAGGCTGAAGACGCTTCCGCTGCCCTGCGTAATCCTGACACCGTTTTCGGAATATATATTGCTGACACGCAGGAAATATGAGCGCCCGCTTGCTCCGATATTGCTTCCGCTGAGTTTTATATAAAGCACGTTCTTATTTACGGCATCTCTCTGCACAGAAACAACAGTTATGCCGAACGGTTCGAAGGTATAGTTCGCCGCGTTTACCGATGTTGTGGTGTCGGTGTTCGCGTTGAACTCCGCCCTGAGAGTGCTCGCGGAAGAAAGAGCAACCGAGGTCAGATAAAAAGATGAAGAGTCCGTGTTGTTAACCGTGAACGCCTGAACGTTTGTATCTACGGGCGAACCGTAAAAGTCTTTCAGTCCTTTTGTACCTATTGTATAACTTCCGTTTTGCAGTTTCGGATTGAACGAGAGAACGTAAGTGTTTTGGTCTTTAACGCCCGCGGACAAAGGATTCCGCGTTCCGTTGAGTATAAACGCGCTCATTTCCGGTATCCGCAATGATACCGCGCCGGAAAAGGATACGGATAACAATCCTTCGGAATAAGACGCGGCGGTCATTCTTAGTTTGTTGTGCACATGTACTTTGACGTAATCCGATAACCTGCTTTCCTTTATCTGAAACGAACCGGCATACGCCGATACTTTATAGTAGTAATCTCTTTTATTGTAAACGCTGTTGTCAGTATAAATATTTGCATAAGCCGAGTCGTACAGCGTATACCCTGTTGTGTCGCTGTTACCTCTGTATATCCTGTAATAATCCGCTCCCTGAACAGGAGAGAAATTCAGTATCACACTGTTTGAATCGGCGCTGTATCCTGTGAAATCGGACGGAGTCTGCGGTCCAGCGAACTGAACATCCTTTTCGATGAATACAAGAGAATCATTGTTGTTGATTCCTATTTCCTTTGTGCCGTTTCCGTCGAAGTCGTAAATTATTCCGTTGTACGAACTGTAATCGGGTGAATAATAAACCGGTGTATAATTTCCGTTTTCGTACTTTATTATATAGAAGTTTTTATCGAAGTTCACAAGTATTTCGTCTTTGCCGTCGTTGTCAATATCTCCCGCTCTGCAGAACCCGTCGCCGTTATAGTTATTATAGAACTCGAGTACCGCCGTTTCCGTATACTGTCCGTTGACATATTTGTAAATCACAAGCAGAAAAAGATTCAGTGAGCTTTTTGGGTCAGAACTGTACCCGGCCGCGAATTCTTTTTTCCCGTCGCCGTCGAAATCTCCGTCGGTAAGGTTTTCGCCCTTCATCACCAATGAAGGATAATCAATGCTGTACACTCTGGAAAAACCCGTTCCTGTGCCGTGTTCATAGAGATTCAGGGTAGTATTTTGATTGTTGTCCGAGTCAATGTAATTGTTCGTGAAAACAATGTCCGTTTTTCCGTTATTGTTGTAATCGCCTGTAAGAACCGTCTGTGAATTAGCGAAAGCCCCTGTGCCTGACGGATAAAAGGGAAGCGTAGCTGAAGTCACGAACGAACCCTGATATTTCATTATTTTCAGACCTTGAAGACCAAACCCGAGTATTTCCTTTGTGTTGTCTTCGTCAACATCAGCGAATTTAGATGACCAGTATTCGTCGCCTGTTTCATTGTTCCATATCTGAACCGACGGCAGCTGGCTGTACGCCGGCGCTTCGTATATGGAGCCGTTTCTCTGCTGAGAAGTGAGAAGGTCGTATTTCCCGTTGCCGTTTATATCGGCTATGTCTCTGGCAACGCTTGTACCGAGCCATATCGCGGGCGATATTTTTTCGAAGATGCCGTTGTTGAAATTGTATGCTTCGGTGTACAGGTTATTTTTAATACTGTTTGTTATCAGAGTTTTTCTTCCGTCGTTTAAAACAGAAAGGACTGTTCCGCATACTTCGCTCTGCGGAAGACTGTAACTTTTTTTAGTATAACCGTAAGGATTTATACGGCTTTTAGAGGTGAAGACAAACGAAGCGTCGTTGAGCGTCGTGCTTTTACCGTTAAATGAAATTAGTTCAAGATAAAATTCGTACTGGGTGTTCGTCTGAAGCTGTGTATGCCTAATGTAGGCGTAATGTTCCTGTGATAAAAATCCCAGATTTCCCTCGTCGGCGTACAGCAGGCTGTAAGGGCTGCCGGAATTCTTTATCCTGTAATGAATAATGCCTGTCGCCGGAACGTTCGACAAAAACCTTATTCTCTCCGCGAAACTGCCCTGATAAACAATTTCCTTGCTGTCGTATGCACCGAAAGACGGAGCGGAATTGTCTTTTCTGACGTATGTTCTGTGTTCTATCGTTCTACCGTTATTTGTCGCTACGGAGAGCGTAAGCAGAATTGTTGTGTCCGGCAATGAACCTGTGTGCCAGTACGCGACAGTATCTCTGATTGCCTGAGAACCTGAAGTGAATACTGTGTTCATTTGTGAAGGGTTCATCCCAATTCCGTAAGATACTGTATATGACCTGAAGAACGCTGAAGCGGCCGAGATAAAAATCGGTACCGTGTCATTCGTAACCGGGAAATTCAGATAGGGCGAAAATATACGGACAGAAGAAGGATTGTTGCTGTTGTTGAAAGATGATTCGACGTTTAATATTCCGGATGCGTAAATGTAGTCCCAGCCAGTCTGCCCGGGAAAGTATCTCGTAGAAGATACAAGTATGCCGCGTATTTCTTCGTTGGTAAGGTTAGGATTTGCTGCTCTGAGAATTGCAGCCGCGCCCGCTACTATCGGCGCCGAGAACGAGGTGCCTGCCGAATACTGATAATTACTGCCGAATTCGGCGCTGCCTAAACCGGTTCTTGAAGCAGTTAATATGTTTACGCCCGGAGCATAGATATCCACAGTATTTCCGTAAGCCGAAAACGAGGCTTTTCTGTCGAGTTCGTCAGAGGCTCCCGCGGATATGACTTCGTCGAACGATGACGGATAGTGAAACAAGTCGGTGTTGTCGTTTCCCGCGGAACTTATCATTACTGCGTTTTTTGAATACGCGTAAGAGATAACATCTTTAAGAAGATTGCTGTAAATATAGTCTCCGAAACTAAAGTTGAAAATTCTGACACCGAGAGTTACGCCGTACAATATCGCTTCGGCAATGTTGTCCTCGTAGCCCTGACCCTGCGCGTTGAAGCACTTCATCACAAGGCATTTGCTGAAAGGAGCGGCAGGCGTAATCCCTGTGTTGTTGTTGAATCCGGCGGAAAGTATGGATGCTACGGACGTTCCGTGCGAATAAAGATTGTCGTCGTCCGGCTGGTTGTTGTTCCCGATGAAGTTCCATCCGCGCCAGTCATCGATGAACCCGTTACCGTCGTCATCAATGCCGTTCGACTCTTTACCGTTTCCGTATTCGCCCTGATTGATGTAAAAACTCTGCTGCAAGTCGGGATGTCCGAAATCCAGTCCAGAGTCGACCACGCCGATAATCACATTAGTCGCGTCCGCTCTTCCGTATAATGAAATCATATTGACGGAATTCAGATAATACTGATTCTGAAAGTAAGTATCGTTCGGGGTAAAGGCGTTTGATTCAAGCCTGCATACTTTTACTTTTTCGGCATAATCAACGTAGGGGTTTTTCATCAGTTCTCTGACGGCGTCGCTGACGGATTGTTCCTGAACATTAAAAACGAAAATTCTGTCCAATGCGAATTCCGTTTTATCCTTAGCGCTGATATTTTGCATGCTCTTCGCGAACAGCCGGTTAACGGGTTCAGCGCTGAATTTCCTGATTATTCCTGCAGGCGAATTTTTCGACGGTATGCCGGATATTACGTCATTAACAATACTGACAGGCGCGCTTTTTTTCAGTTTGAATACAATACGGGTATTCTGTGCAAACAGGCAGTTGGCGAATACGAGAATCGTCAATATGAGGAATAACCGGCGCATATTTGTATAAATATAATTTTAAATATACTTAAGAAACAGAGAAATATTGGTGGAAGAATCAAGAATCAAGCCTGCTGATTGATTCAAGAATCAGGAATCCATAATTTAATGTTTAGAATTTAGAGTACAAAAGAGAACTATAAATATGAAATTGCCTTTTGCACTTTGCAATTTCTAAAGCGTGCGTAAGGTGTTACCACCTGACACAATGCAAAGCCTGCCGCTTTGTTTTTAACCATTACCGCATTTTATATTATAAGGTATAACAATTACAGACCTACGGTCTGCGGGGCAGGTAAATACCTGACCCCACTTTAGATTTTAAATTGTACTTATACGCATTGCATTTTACACGTTGCATTATTTTCTTAATTGGATTGGAAAGCAAAAATATTTATTTTAAAATGTCATGATAAAAATACTTTACATCGGTTTCGGCGGCTTCTTCGGTTCCATAGCCCGTTTTCTTACGGCAAAATTCGTAAACAATATATTTCCGAATTTTCCGTTCGGAACGCTTGTAGTCAATGTCGCGGGAAGTTTCGTACTGGGATTCCTGTTGTATTCGGTCGCTTACGGGAAAAATATTTCTTCCGACCTGCGCGATATGATTGCCGTCGGGTTTATCGGCGCTTTCACGACTATGTCGACATTCGCTTATGAATCATTCAGGCTGGGCGAACTCGGCGAGTGGGTTTCATTTTCCATGAACCTGTTTTTAAATCTTTTTCTCTGCATACTTTTCGTTTATCTCGGAAAGGAACTTGCAGTAATGATAGCAAAATAATTTATTGTCATGCAAAAAGAATCAAACGCAGTTCTGCTGAGAATATTCATCGGGGAAAGCGATAAATTCAGCGGCAAGCCGCTTTACCAGTATCTCGTCGAATACACTCGGAAGAATCATTTCTCGGGAATAACCGTATTAAGAGGGCTTTCCGGATTCGGCAAAGCAAGCAAGGTTCACACATCCGACCTGCTCGAACTTTCCTCCGACCTGCCGATTGTAATTGAAATCGTGGATACGCCTGAAAAGATAGATGAACTGAAAAAGATGTTCGATGAAACCGGGTGCATCGGCAGCGCGCTAATTACGGAAGAAAGCGTGAAGATTTATCAGTACGGGAAATCAATTAATAATTAATAATTAGTAATTAATAATTAGAAACTTCTGAAAAACTCTTATTTGAGAAAACCTTGAAATCGAAAATCGTATTTCCGTAATGGATACCGGCTTTCGCCGGTATGACAAACACTAATTACATCGTTTTTCAGAAGTCTCTAATTAATAATTTAAGAGCATTTCAAAACGAAACAACCGGATAATCCTAATTACTCATTACAAATTATTAATTACTAATTGTCAGAGCGCTATCCTGAATGTCGTATTCTTTCCCTCGACGGAAGTGACTTCGATGCTTCCGCCGTGCTGCTTAACCACTCTTTCAGCGAACGATAATCCCAGACCCGTTCCCTTTCCGTATCCTTTAGTTGAGAAGAAAGGTTTGAATATATTCGGAAGGTCTCCTTCCGAAATGCCTGTTCCGTTGTCGCTGATAGTTAGAATTGATTTTCCGTCTGTTGTTTCAGTAGTGATTTCGATGAGTCCCTGCCTGTCGGCGGGAATCGCCTGAATTGAATTGCTAATAAGATTTAATATAAGATCCTTGAAAAGTTCTCTGTCGACTTTAATCTTTGCCGGGTCCTTCTCAAGTTTAAGTTTAAGTTTTATTGTTTTGTTCCCGGTAAGGAACTTGAACCCGCTTGTCGCTTCATCGACAAGTTCGTTGAACGTGTATTCCTCGCGCATCGGAGCGAGAGGACGCGCGAAGTTTAATATGGAACGGATTGATTTTGTAATTCTCGTCGTTTCGTCTACTATTACCTTTAACTCTTCATACCCTTCATCGTCTTCTTTCTTTTCGAGCAGCAGATAGTCGGCGTTTCCGGAGATTATATTCAAAGGATTCGAAAGATTATGCGCAATGCTCGATACGACCTGTCCGATAAGAGCAAGATTTTCCTTTTCCCGCAGTTCCTTTTCAAGTTTTTTTACACGCGTCATATCCCTTACTATCGCTACCGTTCCCATCGGGTCCCCGTTTTCGTCAAACACGAGATGTTGAGACATGCTGATTTCCTTGAGCGGACCTTCCTTTGTCTTGCACTTTGTCTCGACGCCTGATACAAATCCTTTTTCCTGTATCTCTGCCTGAGTTCTTTTAAATGAGCCGTCTTTTATATTCCTATCGGGTACGAGATATGAAATGTCTTTGTCCGTTACTTCTTCTTTTGTATAACCGTAAATCTGCTCTGCTCCGCGGTTCCATAAAAATATTTTCTTTTCCGTGTTGTATCCGATTATTCCGTCAACGGAGTTGAGAATTATGTCTGAAAAGAATTTTTCGTGAACGGATTTACCTTCTCTCATGAGTTTAATCATTTCGAACATATACGTATCGAAACACTTCGAAATGAAATCGAAGTCTTCCTTGCTGAATCTGTCCCCGAATTTATTTTTCAACCCTTCAAATAAATCAGACTTGTACTTGTCCGATTCACTGTGGACCATGTGTTCCATATATTGAGAAAAAGTATATTAAATGATTACCTTAATTTTAACGTAAATTCTTGTTTTATAGTTCATTTATTACGAATTTACCTTTTTTTACGGCAGCCTGAAGCATGTTCACGCCGTAATGATAAATCAGGTCTTTATATGACGGAAAATCGAACAGAAGTATATCGGATTGTTTGCCTTTTGCAAGACTGCCGGCGCGGTGCTGAATGTAAAGCGAGTACGCTCCGTTTATAGCCGCCGCGTTTATGATTTCTTCGGCAGACATTTTCATTTTAATCGAAGCGAGAGACATTATCTGCTGCATGTTTTCGGTCATGCAACTGCCCGGATTAAAATCCGTCGCCAGAGCAACGGGTATTTCATTGTTAATGATTTCTTTTGCCGGCGGATATACCATGTCGAGAAAGTACGAGGCTCCGGGAAGTAGTGCTGCGATAATGTCTGTGTCTTTTAATTTTTTAATTCCTTTTGAGTTTAAAACCTCAAGATGATCGACCGATATCGCGTTTAATTTAACGGCCGTGTCGATTCCGCCTATCGCGTTGAACTGCTCAGTGTGAAGTTTCGGAATCATGCCGAACTTCTTTCCCGTTTCAAGAATTCTTTCTGTTTCCTTCGCGTCGAAATAACCCTTTTCGCAGAAAACGTCTATGAACTTCGCGAGATTTTTCTTCGCGATTTTCGGAATCATTTCATAACAAATCAAATTTATGTAATCACTTTTCTTCATGTTCGCCGGAACCGCGTGCGCGCCTAAAAACGTCGGAAGAATTTCCAGTCCGTATCTGTTCTTTCTGTTCAATTCGTTTATTACTTCCAGCATCTTAATTTCGTTCTTCGTGTCAAGTCCGTATCCCGACTTCGATTCCAGCGTTGTAGTACCGTATTTTATAAAATTGTAAAGCCTCTTTTCTGAAATCTTTTTAAGAGATTCCTTTGAATGCTTTCTTACGTTCGCGACAGTCGATTTTATTCCTCCGCCCGCGTTCGCTATTTCTTCGTAAGTCTTCCCCGCGATTCTCATTTCGTACTCGTTCGAGCGCGAGCCTGCGAATACGAGGTGCGTGTGCGAATCGACGAATCCGGGCATTACTGTTTTTCCCGCGCCGTCGATTTCCTTTATTCCCTTAATCCTGTTCTCTTTGATATATCTTTTGCATCCCGCTTCTTTTCCCGCGTAAAGTATGTTCTTATCGAAAAGCAAATACCCTTTTTCGATGTTGTATATGTCGCTCTGAGTTTTTCCTCTTTTGGCTTTGCCTTCGGGGTTGGCGCATGTAACGAGGTTCGATATGTTGCTGAATAAGTATGTCATAAGATTAATTGATTTTAAAACATGA
>JAJTBN010000086.1 GCA_021286895.1 Bacteroidota bacterium
ATATTATTATCCGCAGCTCTGCTCGTCATTACGCTTTCTTCGTGCTCCCGCAACAAGAACGGCAAGGGCGAGGAAAAAAAATTGCCGCTTGTGAAAACAACGGTCGTTAAAGGCGAATACTTCGAAGAAAATTACAATATAGTAGGCACGGTGAAACCTTTCGAAAGCGCGAAACTTTCGTCCGAAGAAGGCGGACTCATTACTTACCTCACAAAAGATAAAGGCTCTAGAGTAAGCAAGGGCGAAGTCGTCGTCAAACTTAAAAAGGATGTCGACGAGGCAACTTACAATCAGGCAATTGCTCAGTTTGAACTCGCGAAAGAGAACTTCACACGGACAGAAAAACTATATGCCGACGGCGTCGCTACCGAACAACAGTACACCAACGCTAAACTTCAGATGGATATCGCGCTTAAATCCGTTGACCTGTACAGAACAAGACTCAGCAAGGGTTATATCGTCTCTCCGATTTACGGAGTTGTTGACGGCAAGTACATGAATAAAGGCGAAATGACATCTCCGGGCGCTCCGATTGTGAGCGTTGTCAACGTTTCGAAAGTCAAAATCAGCTGCGGCGTTCCCGAAAGATACCTCGCGCAGGTTACCAGAGGGGAAAGCGTAAAGGTTACATTCGCTGTTTTCCCCGACGAAGAATTCGACGCTAAGATTAATTACGTGTCCCCCACTATCGACCCGCAAAACAGAACTTTCGAGGTCGAACTCGTCGCGGAAAATAAAAACGGAAAACTTAAACCCGAAATGTCCGCTAACATAACTTTCACCAACATGAAGGTAGAGAACGTTGTCGTGCTTCCTCAGGAATATATCGTGGACAACGGAGACGAAAGATTCGTTTTCGTCCTCGAAGGCAATGTCGCGAAAAAACACGTATTGAAACTCGGCGGAAGGTCCGATAATAAGGTGCTCATAGAGGAAGGACTCAACATAGGAGATACGCTTATTAACGTTGGATTCTACGGACTTAACGACGGCGATAACGTGAAAGTAATCAATTAAACAAAACGAAAGAATTTTATGAAATTTTTCAGACTTATAGTAGGAAACAGAGTTTCGGTGTACGTGCTTGTCGCGATTATCGTCATCATGGGCGGGTTCTCCTATCTCTCGATGCCGAGAGAATCAAGCCCGTCTATCAAGATACCGTACGTATTCATCGCCACCGTCTATCCGGGCGTGTCTCCGCAGGATATCGAAAATCTGGTTACGCAGCAGATTGAAAAGGAAGTCAAAGGCATTAGCGGCGTCAAGAAAATCACTTCCGTGTCCAGAGAAAGTTTCAGTTCAATCTCTGTGGAATTCAATACTGACGTTATTATCGACGACGCGCTTCAGAAAGTAAGAGACAAGGTATCCACGGCAAAAACAAAAATGCCGAACGATATCAAAGAACCCGTAATTACGGAAATTAACTTTTCAGAACTGCCGATGATGTACGTCAACATCACTGGCAACCTGAATCCCGCGGAAATGAAAAAGATAGGCACGGATGTTCAGGATAAGATTGAACAGATTCCGGGCGTGCTTTCTGCCGAAGTAGTCGGCGGCGTCGACAGAGAAGTTAAAATAGACGCTGACGCGAACAGACTTAACTATTACAACCTGAGTTTCAACGACCTTATCAACGCCGTATCTGCGGAAAACCTCAATATTCCCGGCGGTAATATAGACGTCGGCAAATCGAGTTTTCTCATCAGGGTTCCGGGAGAATACAAAAATCCTGAACTTATGAGCAATATTGTCGTGAAAAAGAACGGTGATTTTCCGGTCTACATAAAAGACGTGGCTCAGGTGACGTACGGATACAAGGAACGCCAGACCTACGCCCGCGAAAACGGATTGGAAAGCATCTCGTTGCCTGTCAAGAAAAGAAGCGGCGCGAACATAATCGAAATCTCGGACAAGGTTCATGAACTCCTCAAGGATAATAAAGAACTTATTCCCGACGGAGTAAGATTCGATATTACAGGCGATAATTCGGACTATATAAAAACAACCGTACACGAACTCGAAAACGGCGTCATCACGGGCATGGTGCTCGTGTTCCTGATTCTCTTCTTCTTTATGGGAATTAAAAATTCGATTCTTGTTGCGACGTCTATACCGCTGTCGTTCCTGATATCGTTCATCATCCTGAGCATGATGGGAATTACCCTTAACATGATTGTTCTTTTCACTCTCATACTTGTTCTCGGCATAATCGTTGACGACGCCATCGTTGTCGTGGAGAATATTTACAGGCTTCAGGAAAAAGAGAACTATGACCCCCACGGCGCTTCTATAGAAGGACCCCGCGAGGTAGTTTTCCCTGTGACAATCGCTACGCTTACTATTATATCGTCATTCCTGCCGCTGCTTTTCTTCCCCGGCATCGTCGGCGATTTTATGAAATACATGCCCATCACTCTGATTGTATGTCTTCTCTCGTCACTGTTCGTGGCTATGGTCATCAGCCCGGTTCAGGCGTCGGTGTTTATTCATTTTAAAAAAGACAAGGAGCGCTCCCAAAAGAAAAAATTCAGACCTATCGGAAGATTCCTCGAACATTTCGACGAGGTGCTTTTCGGAACGGCTCTGAAATATTATGAAAAGGGAGTCAGAAAATCCCTTAAATTCAGAAAGACCACGCTTTCTCTCACAGCGGGGCTGTTCGTGCTTGTTTTCATAATCTATGGCAAATTCAATTACGGAGTGGAATTTTTTCCCGACACTGACCCGCGCTCGGCTGTTATCAACGTGAAAATGCCCGTGGGAACTAACATAGAAGAAACTAACAAATTAACGAAAGAAATCGAGAAGAAGATTCCGCCGCTGAAAGATATTCAATACGTTATCTCAAACGTCGGCTCTTCAAACAATCCGCTCGATTTCAGCGGCGAAGGCATTCCGACAAAAAGCGTCATTACTATAAATTTTATTGACAAGATTGACAGAGACCAGAGTTCGGTGCTCTCGCTCGAGCAAATCCGGAAGGCTATTAATGACATACCCGGAGGTGAAATCGCGATTGAAAAAGAAGCGAACGGACCGCCGACAGGTCCGCCCGTTAATATCGAAATATCAGGCGACGATTTCATAACGCTCGGAAATATTTCAGAACAGATAAAAAGAGAAATAAAGGATATACCCGGACTCAAAGACCTTAAATCTGATTATGACGCGGCGCGCCCTGAAATAAAAATTATCGTCGACCGCGAGAAAGCCGCGCTGTACGGACTGAATACGGCAATGATTGGCGCGTCCGTAAGAACTGCAATCAACGGCACCACGGCAAGCAAGATTCGCGAAGGCAAGGACGAATACGATGTGACGGTCAGATTGATGAAAGAACAGAGGAACGATATAAACATGATTGATAACATGTATCTCACGAATAACAACGGACAGAAAATTCCGATTTCGTCAGTCGGAAAGGTTGAATTTTCCGGAGGTATCGGCGCGATTAGCAGAAAAGACCTGAAACGCGTCGTTACAGTTTCCGCGAACGCCGAAGGCAGACTTGGCAACGATGTTCTGAAAGACGTCCAGACGAAACTCGCGAACTTTAAAATACCCAAAGGATACAACCTTGACTATACCGGCGAGCAGGAAGACCAGAAAGAATCTTCTCAGTTCCTCGGCAAGGCGCTTATCATTTCACTGCTCCTGATATTCTTCCTTATGGTCGTTGAGTTTAACTCAATTAGAATTCCGCTCATTATAATGATATCCGTCCTGCTTTCTTTAATAGGCGTCCTCTCCGGACTTCTTATAACAGGCACGCCTTTCGGTATTATAATGACGGGTATCGGCATAATCGCGCTCGCCGGTATCGTTGTAAGAAACGCTATCGTTCTGCTTGACTTCGAGAAAGAACTCGAAAAGCGCGGCCTTCCAAGAGATGAAGCCCTCGTACAGGCGGGTATCATCAGAATGCGCCCGATATTCCTTACCGCGGCTGCTACAATTCTCGGTATTGTACCGCTGGCATCCGGCGTCGACTTCGACTGGCGTACTTTCAGCTGGGTCATCGGAGGCGAGAATTCCGCGTTCTGGAGACCTATGGGCGTCGCGATTATTTTCGGTCTGATGGTATCTACGTTCCTTACGCTCGTTATCATCCCGACAATCTATGCAAGCACCGATGATTTATTTAAGAAAATATTCGGCAGAAAAAAGAAAAAACAGGAATCGGAAACTGCCGTTCAGTAAAAAGTTCTTCTGTCTATAATACGTATCCGGGAGTCCCCCTTTTATAGGGCGACTCCCGGTTTTGTTATAAGTAAACCGTTTTCTAAATTCTCTGAACAATTTTAGAAATTTCTAAATTTAAGTATTAATTTGCGGGAATCCCCCCGCTTTAACGGGGAACTCTCTGTTACATTGAAATAACTTTGTTTTTTAGAAGTCTCATAGTAATATTTTTCAAATCATATATAAATAATTATAATATCAGCCATTTACTGCGTTTTTCTGCTCTAATCGGAAAATTTCTTAAAAAATCGTTTATGAAACTATACTCTGTAAATTTTATAGAGACAAACAATTCATGTTTTCTCAATTGATAAATTGCAGGAAATTTGATATATTAATGGTTTGTAAAAATTAGATTTTGTGTCATGTCAGAAATAAACTTAAAAGCAGAGAAAAGATCAGATTTTAAGAAGTCAACTTCAAGACAACTGAGGAAATCGGGTTTAGTTCCCGGTGTATATTATATTCACGGCGGAGACAACATCGCCATAAAGGCTCCGGAATTGTCGCTCAGACCGGTTATCTCGACAACCGAATCGCGTGTTATCAATCTGGATATCGAGGGAGATGTCAGACAGTGCATCCTTAAGGACGTACAGTTCGACCCCATCACCAGTAAACTGATTCACTTTGACCTTCTCGGTCTTAAAGAAGGAGAAAAGATTAAGGTTGAAGTACCTATAAAACTGAACGGAAATCCGGCCGGTATCAAAGAAGGCGGAATTATGCAGTTCATCATGCACAAACTCGAGGTAAACTGTCTGCCTCAGCATCTGCCGTCGCACATCGATGTAGACGTTACGAATCTCGGCATCGGCGACTCGGTAAAAGTTTCCGATATGAAACTTGAAAATATTGAATTCCTTAATGAAGAGCATACGGTTATCGTTTCGGTCGTTCCGCCGACAATAGTCGAAGAAGCGGCTCCTGCAGCGGTCGAAGGTGAAACGCCTGCCGAACCCGAAGTAATTGCTAAGGGCAAGAAGGAAGAAGAAGCGGAATAGAATTTCATTTAGTTATAAAACCCTTTAATTTCTTGCGAGATTAAAGGGTTTTTTATTTATATAAATTTTTCAAATGAAACTTATTGCAGGACTCGGCAACCCCGGAACACAATATGCTCTCACACGCCATAACATCGGGTTTATAATACTCGACTACTTTGCCGATTTCCTGAAAATAAACTTTAAACCCGGTAAAGGCGATTTCTATTTCGCTCAGGGAAAATTCCGAAACGAGGATTTTTTCCTTCTGAAACCCGTAACTTTCATGAACAACAGCGGACTCGCGCTCGAACAATTCTCCGAAAACTATGTTCAAATTGAAAACACAAATGATATCCTCGTCGTGCACGACGATTTCCACCTCCCTCTCGGCACAATCCGCGTCCGGACAAACGGCAGCGACGCCGGACATAATGGAGTCGCGAGCGTTATCTACCATCTCAATTCGGATGAATTTGCCAGAATGCGCGCTGGCATTGGAAAAAATGAAGTCTTAAGAAAAGATGAATACGTGGAATTTGTTCTTACAAATTTTACCGATGATGAAACCGGAAAAATCAAAGAACTTCTGCCTGTTTACCGCGACTGCTTACTCAGTTTTCTTACCGATGATATAAAAATCACGATGAACAAATTCAATAAAAATTTCCTGCCCGATGAACCCGAACCGGAAAATGAACCGGATTAGGTAAACGGCACCCGCTGAAATACAGGCCTTTTTTCATTTACATTGATATAAATATTTGATTTATTACGTAAATTTAATGAAACCATATAATTAATTTTACAGTTTCTATTATTAATATTATATAATTGTTATTCGTTAATTTAACCTATATTCTATGTCTTTAACACTGGTACTAATTTTCGCGATTAGTATTTTTGCCTTGGCGTTCGCGGTCTTCCTGATTAAGAACGTTATGAAAAGGGACACTGGTACCCCGAAGATGCAGGAAATTTCCAATGCTATCAAAGAGGGAGCCGAAGCATTTCTTAGGAGGCAAAATAAAACTATTTTGTATCTGGCAGTTGCTACTACTGCCCTGGTTTATTTACTTTACACGTTCCAGAAACCCGAACTTGCTTTCTGGGCGGCCCTTTCCTTCATACTCGGAGCGCTGAGTTCAGTCGCTTCAGGTTATATCGGAATGTGGATTTCAATAAGAGCCAATATCAGGACAGCATCCGAAGCGATGAAATCACTCAACGGCGCTCTGCAGACAGCTCTCAGAGCGGGCGCGGTGTCGGGACTTTTCATCGTTGCAATGTCATTGCTCGGCGTTGTGTTGTTATTTTACATAGTCTTAACTTTCAGTAATCACCCGACCGAAAAGATTCCGTTCTTCATCGCGGGATACGGTTTCGGCGCGAGTTTCGTCGCTCTTTTCGCACAGCTCGGCGGCGGTATCTATACAAAAGCCGCTGACGTCGGAGCCGACCTCGTAGGTAAGGTCGAAGCGGGTATTCCCGAAGACGACCCGAGAAACCCGGCCGTCATCGCCGACCTCGTCGGTGATAACGTTGGCGACTGCGCGGGACGCGGCGCTGACCTCTTCGAATCTACGGCAGCGGAAAATATCGGCGCGATGATTCTCGCCGCTATGCTCTTTAAAGCGAACCCCGGCGCGTTCGGAAACGAACCCGCTACACTGCTTCTGGTCATTCTCTTCCCGCTCCTCGCGAGAGCGTTCGGACTAATTTCCTCTATCGTGGGTATCATGTCCGTTAAAGCGAAAGAAGACGAAGACCCGATGAACGCCCTTAACAGAGGCTACTACGTTACATCAATACTCGCGGTGATTGGTTTCGGTATTGCGTCTTACTGGATTTTCGGAAACGGACACATCGCGACCGCCGCGCCAACCGCATGGTGGCACTTCTTTATCAGCGGTATCATCGGCGTCGTAACGTCGGTTATTTTCTTATGGATTACACAGTACTACACTGAATATAAATACAACCCCGTTAAATCAATCGCCGAAGCCGCGAAGACAGGACCGGCGACAACCATTATTTCAGGCGTCGCGGTCGGATTTGAATGCGTCGCGATTCCTTCTATAGTTATCGCCATTGCAATCTTCACGTCTTATACACTCGGCAACACAATCAACGGACTCGAAGACGCGGGATTCTTCGCTACAGCCGTAGCGACAATGGGTATGTTAGGACCCGCGGCATTCGTGCTCGCGATGGATACTTTCGGACCCATCACGGATAACGCGGGCGGCATAGTTGAAATGTCACAACAGCCCGAAGAAATCAGAGTCAAAACCGATAGGCTCGACGCGGTCGGAAACACAACGAAAGCCCTCACAAAAGGTTACGCGGTCGGCTCAGCGGCTCTCGCGGCATTCCTTCTGTATCAGGCATTCATAGTTGAAATAAAAGAATACGGCGGCTCGCTCAATCAGGTCGATATCACGAAACCCGCGGTGTTCATAGGAGCGCTCATGGGCGCTATGCTCGTCTTCCTTTTCTCCGCGTGGGCAATCAAAGCCGTAGGACGTTCGGCGCAGAGCATCATACAGAACGTACGCGACCAGTTCAAGGCGAAACCCGGAATACTTCAGGGCACGGAAAAACCCGATTACGCTCAGGCGGTCGATATCGTAACACGCTCGGCGTTAAGGGAAATGGTGAAGCCCGGCATACTCGTAGTTAGCATGCCCGTACTCGTAGGCGTAATTTTCAAATACCTCTACAAGGCAGACCTCTCCAACGCCACAGGCGCGGAAGTCGTCGCGGCTATGCTGCTCGTCGGAACAATCGTCGGCGTAATAACGGCGCTCTTCCTGAACAACTCGGGCGGCGCATGGGATAACGCCAAGAAGTTCATAGAACTCGAAAAGAGAGACCCTGAGCACAACATGGGCAAGGGTTCGGAAAAGCACAAAGCGGGCGTTGTCGGCGACACAGTCGGCGACCCGTTCAAAGACACCGCGGGCCCGTCACTGCACGTATTAATAAAACTGCTCTCGACCGTAACACTCGTACTCGCTCCGCTGTTCATATAAATAAAAAGAAGAGACATCTTCAAACAATATCTTAATAGTTTGTCATCCCGGCGCATGCAGGGATCCATAAAAACCCGGGCACTCCCCGGGTTTTTATTATCTCAAAACCATGCACAAATATTTAATTTAAACAAAAATTACCCCCCGTTGTCATCCCGCATGTGCGTTCTTGTCATTCGAAGCGGCATCTCTACTCCCCTGTCATTCCTGCATGTTCTTAGCAGGAATCCAGGTAGAAGGGATGCACAGCATCACTTCTATAAAACTATACCTAAGAACCCTTTGTTCTTCTTGATTCTTTATTCTAAATAATACTTACGCGTTCGGCGTCTAATCCGAGTTACCGGGGCATCCCGATTCATCTTGATAGATTTTGATCTCCAAAGCCCGCGTCCTCCGCAATTCCGCGTCATCCCGCGGGCTATCGAAAAATCTTTGCGTTCTTACCGCCTTTGCGGTAATTTGCTCTTCTCTGTCTTGTCCCGATCTTGCATCGGGATGTTCTCGGTGTGCTCAGTGGTGAATCGCTCTTGCTCTCTTCTAACTACTGCTCTTTGAATTATTATCGCTGAATGATAACATCTCCATACTCCAAAAAACTATCTTAACCAAAAAAACATGATTCAACGCTATACATCGGTATTCAAACAAAACCTCCTCGCCCCCACTACCGTCGTCCTCAACGAAGGAGGCGCCCGCTCGTCCAAATCTCACTCCATCTGCCAGTTATTCATACACAAAATGCTATCCGAGAAAAACAAAAACTTCCTCATAACACGCAAAACCCTCCCCTCCCTTCGCATCTCTGCATACAAAATGTTCTTCGAGATACTCTCGAAAATGAACCTCTATAACGTAAAACTCCATAACCGCACAAACCGTACATACGAATACAACTCGAACTACATCCTCTTCACCTCTCTCGACCACCCCACACGCATACAGTCAACCGAATTTAACTACATCTGGATGGAAGAAGCCGAAGAATTTACATTTGAAGACTTTATGGTCCTGAAAACCCGACTCTCAGGAAAATCTAACGACGGAAAGATTAACCAGCTGTTCCTGACCTACAACCCCAAAAACGAAAACTCATACATCAATCGCCGCGTCCGTTTCCATGACGACGTTACATACATCCGCTCGACATACAAAGACAACCCGTTCCTCTCCGAATCCTACGCTAAAACAATCGAATCCCTCAAATCTCAGGACAAGAAACTCTACTCAATATACGCCCTCGGCGAATACGCTGAAATCGAAGGGCAGGTTTACAGCCACATCCGCTCCACCTCCTCATTCCCCGTCACCTTCGACGAAACCATCTACGGCCTCGACTTCGGATTTAACAACCCCACCTGCCTGCTCAGAATCGGCATCCGCGACAACGTTTACTACGTAACAGAACTCATATACGAAACAAAACTCACAACCGCCGACCTAATACATTATCTTGCAAAACATAAAATCAAAAACGGCGAACCAATCTACGCCGACCCGTCCTCGCCCGAGAAAATAGATGAAATCTCAAAACACGGATACAACATCATCCCGGCTGAAAACGCCATAATAGGCGGCATCGACTGCGTAAAATCCCAAACCATCTACACCCGCAAATCCAACACCAACTTCAACAACGAACTCAACGAATACGTCTGGCGCAAAGACTTAAACGGCAACCTCCTCGACCTCCCCGTAAAATACAACGACCACGCAATGGACTCCCTCCGCTACGCTCTCTTTACCAACAAATACATCCACGCCCTCACCAATCCCCGCATCCGCCGTATATAAAATTAAATTATAAATTTAATATAAGTGAAACGGTAATAAATGTCCCCCGCTGGCGGGGGTGCCCCGATTCATTGGGGCGGGGGTGGGCCGTTCAATATATATATTATTTGTATTCACATATGACTTCGGTAAAAAAAAAATGCATAGCTTCATTTTATGAATCCATCCAAATTGTATCCCATCTGTTCAAAAACACTATATTTCTTCTTCAATCAGTGTGCCTATCACATTCAACTTCGTAGTATTTATCGCCTTTTGAATTTGAATCTAAAAATGACATTAATTAAATTAAATTTACTACAAGATTACGCTCTTCGGGGTGTCCGTATTTTTGAGGGAAGATCACTACTTTAATTTTGGGATTTCGCATGAGGGAGTTGATAAAAACAACTGAGCCAAGTCCTTACTGTATCCAATAGAAAAATAACTACTGAATAAACTTTCAGCGTTCGGTTCAAAGAGCGAACCGAAATTTACTACTCTTAGTGTTCAAAAAGTATATACGGATAAAAATATAAATAGAATTTTGTCGCAGACAAAAGACCGGCAGGTCAAATTAGAAATAAAAAATAACTAATAATTTATTAAAAATATCAATATTTTGTTGAATGAAGGAAAAAATAGATAATTTGCCCTTGAATACTATACTTTGTGGCGATTGTGAAGAATTGTTGAAAAATATACCAGACAATTCAATAGATTGCGTAATAACAAGTCCACCATATTTTCAACAAAGAGAATATGGGAATGTTGGTATAGGCAATGAAGAAAAAGTTGAGGATTATGTAGATAATCTTATTAAAGTATTTAAAGAATGTATAAGAATAATAAAAAATACTGGCACGGTGGTATTTAACGTTGGCGATAAATGGGTTAACGGGTCCTTGCAATTAGTTCCCTATAGATTTGCTTTGAAGGTTCTTGAAAATAAAAAAGTAAAACTAATTAATGAGGTTACATGGGTTAAAATAAACCCTACTCCGAAACAAGATTATACAAAGCTTGTTTCTTCAAAAGAGCCATTCTTTGTTTTTGCTAAATCCAATACATATTATTTTGATAGAGACTCCTTTTTGTCCCACAAAGACAGCATTTATGCGGGCAAAAAGAAAAAAGGGAATGGAAGTTTAGGAAAAAAGTACTTTGTGATCTTCCCCCGATATTTCGGACAGTACGAAGAGTGTAATCGTGTAGTAAGTT
>JAJTBN010000087.1 GCA_021286895.1 Bacteroidota bacterium
GTTAACCAGACTACTATGCTCGCGACCGAAACTGAGGCAATCGCCGATTACCTCAGAAACGTTATGATAAAAAAATTCGGAGAGGAGAATATTAAAGAGCATTTCGCCGATACGCGCGATACGCTCTGCTACGCCACGCACGATAACCAGCGCGCTACTCTTGCTCTGCTCGAACAGAACGCCGATATCGCCGTCGTCGTGGGCGGATACAACAGTTCGAATACTTCTCATATCGTGGAACTCTGCGAAAAATCACTGCCTACATACTTTATTTCAAATGCAGGAAAAATCACGGAATATTCATCAGTAAGGCATTATAACATTCACACAGGAACCGAATCCGAGACGAGAAATTTCATTCCGCTTAAAGATAAAGTGCGGATTATCCTTACAAGCGGCGCTTCCTGCCCGGACGCCGAAGTCGAGGAAGTGCTCAGCAAAATTCTTTCGCTTTTTAAGAACGCGAGAACAATAAAAGAGGTCGCAGATGAATATGAACGGAACGGATAAATTCATAAGAGCGTGTTCGCTAACCGAACTTAAAGAAAAAGGCAGAATTCTTTTTACAGCCGATAGCGGCGGCGAAGCGGCGATTTTATTCGTGAAAGGGAAAATCTACGCCGTCGATAATGTTTGCCCGCATAACCATACACCCAAAATGCATCTCGGCATAGTTTCCGGCAGCGATATTCTCTGCCCCGTACACATGTATAAGTTCAGCCTGATTACAGGAAAGCACTCCGAAAACCAGGTCAATCCGCTCAGAACGTATAAAGTAAAAATCGAGGACGATGACGTCTTCATCGAAAAACCGCAAACAACCTCTTTCAATTTCGATTTCTGATGAATACGGATTTGTCATCTGAAATCAGAAAAATCTGCCGCGAAGAGGGCTTCTTTAAAACAGGGTTTTCTAAAATCGAAGAACTGAAAAAAGAATCCGATTACCTTAATCAGTGGATTTGCGAAGGCCGTAACGCGGATATGAATTGGATTTCAAATACTGCCGGTAAACGCGGAAACCCGCGCCTGATAATGGATGACGCCGTTTCAATGATTTCACTCGCGTACCTTTATGATACTCCGTGTGAACACAAGGATGACAAACCGAAAATCTCGCGCTATGCCTGGGGCAAAGACTACCACAAAATCCTGAAGAAGAAACTTAAATCCGCGTGCGCGAAAATCGAAGCGCTCGAACCGGGAATCAAAACCCGCGCGTATGTCGACGACGGTCCGGTACTCGAAAAATCCTGGGCGGTGAAATCAGGTATCGGCTGGCAGGGAAAACATACGAACATAATCGAACCCGAATACGGCTCGTTCTTTTTCATCTGCGAAATTCTCGTCAACAAAGAACTCGATTACGACAGGCCCGCGGATGACCTTTGCGGCTCCTGCAGTATCTGCGCCAGCGCCTGCCCGACAGGCGCGATTTACGAACCCTATAAACTCGACGCGAATCTCTGCATCTCTTACCAGACAATCGAAAACAGAAACGAAATCCCATCGCACATAAATACTGACGGCTGGATTTTCGGATGCGATATCTGTCAGGACGTATGCCCCTACAACAAAAAGAAATTCTTCACCGAAGACAATTTATTTCTCCCTAACCCGCTGCACTTCAACAAATCCAAAGAAGAACTTTCTTCATTCACCGAAGAACAATTCAACAATATTTTTTCCGGCACACCGGTTAAGCGTACAAAATTCACCGGGTGGAAAAGAAACCTGTCAAAGACAATTAATAATTAATAATTAATAATTAATAATTAGAAACTTCTGAAAAACTCTTATTTGAGAAAACCTTGAAATCGAAAATCGTATTTCCGTAATGGATACCGGCTTTTGCCGGTATGACAAGCACTAATTACATCGTTTTTCAGAAGTCTATAATTAATAATTAGAAACTTCTGAAAAACGTACAAAGGAAATTTTAAACAGAAATACTAACCCCACTCTTTAGAGTGGGGTGAAAGAATAATATAAAATCCGGCTTTAGCCACAGAATTTATGTTATTTAGGACTAAAGTCATCTTATATGGATTCTCCTTTACCCCACCTTAAAAGGCGGGGTCACTAAAAGAGCAGACAAGTGTCGTTTTTCAGAAGCCTCTAATTATTAATTAGAGACATCTGAATAACCCTATCTTGGTGAAAACCTCAGCAACGAAAAGCGCATTTCTGCTATGGATACCGGCCTTCGCCGGGATGACAAACTAATATTACGTCGTTTTTCAGAAGTCTATAATTATTAATTGAAAAAATTTTTTTGCTCTTGTAGTTATCTGCTAATTGAAATTCTCAATTTGCGACCCGCTTCTCTCAAAATGAAACTAAGTTTATGAAAATCAATATATAAACCCCAACATTTCGCCTTAAATTGTACAAATTCAATTTAAAATCAATGGCACGTATATTGATGATTTACAAATAATTCAGCGTTAAACTATTTTATTATAACTGTAATTTCATTATTTTGTCTTCAAAATTCATTGTATCTCTGTATGAAAGTGCCTTCTACTTCTCAGGCATCGTTTCAGACAAAAAGCGGAAAGTGACGGCATCTGCCGTTAAAGAAAGTGAAAGAATTTATAATTATTAACTCGATGCGGGGTTTGCCATATCCCCGTAAGGAATATTTTATACAATAAGTTTGTGAAGATTTCAGTCGAAATCAGTTGAAATCATAAATTAATCTCAGATGATAATATTACCGGTTATCCGATTATTTGTTTTCTGTTTAATTTTATTTCTCGCTTATGAAGCCTCGGCTCAGACATCGAGTAAATACGATTCCACAATTATTACTGCCGGGAAAAAATCTTTCAGTGAATCTCCCGAAGAACTTCACGTAAAACCTCTCGACGCAATCGCAGGATTCCCCGGGCTTATGTATAATCAGTTCTCAAGTCTCTTCAGGCTCGAAAGCGGAGACATTCCATATATAGCCGGAGGAATTGTTATTACAGCGGGACTTTTTTCCGCCGACAAATATTTTGACGACAGAGTGAGAAACCTCAAGGTCAATCACAACTGGGTAAATGCCATCAGCCCCGAAATCACGGAGTTCGGCGGCAATTACGGATTCCTGTTTGCAGGACTTTTCGCGGGAGCGAGCGCCGTAACAGGAAGCGGAAAAGGCGTCGAGACTTCCATGTTCCTTTTCGAAGCAACTCTCAGTTCAGGCCTCTGGTGCCGCGCCGGCAAACTCCTTGCAGGACGCGAACGCCCGAGCGCGGTCTATAATTCCCGCGGAAACGGCAGCGGTAAATGGTTCGGACCTGTACAGGAAATCAGAAACCCGAACAAGAAATCCGTGTCGTCCTTCGACGCGTTCCCGTCGGGGCACACCGCGACCGCATTTTCAATCGCAACCGTTTTCGCTGAACAATACAACAGCACGCCCGTCGTGCCGATAATCTCGTACACTCTCGCGTCTGTAGTGGGAATCACACGAATGATAGAGCATACACACTGGGCATCCGACATATTCGTCGGCGCCGCCATCGGTTACCTGTGCGGGAAAAGCACGGTAGCGTTCAATCACAAAAGAATCAACACAGGCAAACAGTACGCGCGCGGCAAGGAAAAGAAACGCGAAGTACAGGTAACGTTCTATCCGCAGGTTACGGATTATTCAAAAGGCGCGGGTATGTTGCTTACATTCTGAGTGCCGCCCCTACGGGGCTTCAAAAAAATGATGCGTGATTTTCTATTCGGTTTCGCCCCTACGGGGCTTCATATCTGTCAGTCCTTCTTCTAAAAAACTATCGTGCCTACGGCACTTTATTCGTCTAAAGCTCTTGTTCTATTTGCTAACCGCTAAATGATAACTGCTAATTGCTTAGTCCTATAGGGACGACATTCTTTTAGAAAAACGGTATTCGCATATTTGAAGTCCCGTAGGGACGACAGTATACTGTCGTGCCTACGGCACTTTTAATATCAATCCTTCTTCTAAAAAACTGTCGTGCCTACGGCACTTAAAATATCGGGATGTTTTTGGATTGCTTAAAACAGAACTCGTTCCCGAAGAGACTTCGGGAACGAGTGAAATGTCAAATATTTTTTAACTTCTAACTACTAACTTCTAACTACTAACTTCTGATTTCTTGATTCCTCAAGATTATCTCTTCACCGTCTTCTTCACCGGTTTCTTAGAAGCCGGAGTTTTTTTCGTTACGGCTTTCTTCGCGGGTTTCTGCGCCGCTTTCTTCGCCGCCGGTTTCGCGCCGAACAGCATTCCGTGTTTGTACTCGACGGATGCTCTTGCCGCCGCGAGTCTCGCTATCGGAACTCTGAACGGTGAACATGATACATACGCGAGTCCTAACTGATGGCAGAACTCTACCGAGTTCGGCTCGCCGCCGTGCTCGCCGCAGATACCTAACTTGATGTCGGGACGCGTCGCTTTGCCCTTCGCAACCGCGATTTTCATAAGTTCGCCTATTCCGTACCTGTCAATAACCTGGAACGGGTCGACCGGCAGTATGCGCTGCTTCAGATAATCCGGAAGGAATGAACCGATATCGTCTCTCGAGAATCCGAATCCCATCTGGGTTAAATCGTTCGTGCCGAATGAGAAGAACTGCGCGTACTTCGCGATGTAATCCGCTACGAGCGCCGCTCTCGGAATCTCAATCATCGTTCCTATCATGTGGTTGAATTTCTTCAGTCCGAATTTTTCGCATACTTCCTTGTAGACTCTGTCGATTATCTGATATTGGTGCTTCAGCTCTCTCGACGTGCATGTTACCGGAATCATGATTTCGGGCATCGGCTTCTTGCCTTCTTTCAGAAGTTCAGCGGTCGCTTCGAATATCGCCCTTATCTGCACTTCCGTGATTTCAGGATACGTGATGCCGAGCCTTACGCCCCTGTGTCCGAGCATCGGGTTGTTTTCATGAAGACCGTCAGCCCTCTGGTTGAATTCTTCAATCGAAATTCCAAGACTTTCAGCAAGTCTCGTTCTTTCATCGGGATTGTTCGGTACGAACTCGTGAAGCGGCGGGTCTAAAGTCCTGATTGTTACAGGGAATCCGTCCATCGCCTCAATCGTGCCCTTCATGTCGCTCTTTATGAACGGGAACAATTCGTTGAGCGCGCTCTTTCTTTCATCTTCCGTTTCCGACATAATCATCTTCCTCAGAAGGAAGAGCGGCTGCTCGGTATTCTTACCGTAGAACATATGCTCTGTCCTGAAAAGTCCGATACCTTCCGCGCCGAAAGTTCTCGCCTTCGCGGCGTCGTCCGGCGTGTCCGCGTTCGTTCTTACCTTCATCACTCTCACCTTGTCGCAAATCTTCATGAAGTTCTTGAAATCTTCGTTGTCGGTATCGACGTCCATCATTTCGAGATTGCCGACGTAAACATTGCCCTTCGTTCCGTTAAGAGAAATCCATTCGCCTTCCCTTACAACAATATCGCCGACCTTGAAATATTTTTCTTCGAGGTTCACTTCGAGTTCGCCCGCGCCGACGATGCAGCATTTGCCCCATCCTCTCGCTACAAGAGCCGCATGCGACGTCATTCCGCCGCGCGCCGTCAGAATCGCTTCCGCCGCTCTCATGCCTTCGATGTCCTCGGGATTCGTTTCTTCTCTTACGATAATGACTTTCTTTCCCTGTTTCTTCCACTCGACCGCGTCGTTGGCAGTGAATACAACCATGCCCGTCGCGCCGCCCGGACCCGCCGGAAGACCCTTCGTCATAAGATGCGCCGCTTTTTCAGCCGCGGGAAGAAGTACCGGATGCAGGAGTTCGTCCAACTGCTCGGGTTTCACTCTCATGACCGCTTCTTCGGCCGAAATGAGTTTTTCCCTGTGCATATCGGCTGCCATTCTAACTGCCGCCGCGCCGTTTCTCTTGCCGACTCTGCACTGAAGCATGTAAAGTTTGCCTTCCTGAATCGTGAATTCGAGGTCGAGCATATCGTGATAGTGTTTCTCGAGATTGAGTTCAATCTTGTGAAGTTCCTTATAAACAGCCGGCATCGCGGTTTCGAGAGAATCAAGATGCGCGTTGTGTTCCGATTTTCCTACTTCGTTAATCGGGTTCGGAGTTCTGATACCCGCGACAACGTCTTCGCCCTGAGCGTTGACGAGCCATTCGCCGTAGAAATAATTTTCGCCGGTGGCGGGGTTACGCGTGAATGCCACGCCCGTCGCCGATGAATCGCCCATGTTGCCGAACACCATCGACTGAACGTTGACCGCTGTTCCCCACTCGTCGGGAATGCCTTCGATTTTTCTGTAGGCAATCGCGCGTCTGCCGTTCCATGACTGGAACACCGCTCCGACCGCGCCCCATAACTGGTCCATAGCGTTTTCCGGGAACGGAACGCCGAGAACTTCGAGAACCTTCGCCTTATAGATATCGACGAGTTCCTTTAAATCGTCAGCCGTAAGTTCTGTATCGAGTTTGTAGCCCTTCGACTCTTTCATGTTATGCAGTTCTTTTTCCAACTGCTGTCTTACGCCTTTGCCTTCTTCGGGTTCGATGCCCGCGGCTTTTTCCATCACCACGTCAGAGTACATCTGTATAAGTCTTCTCTGTGAATCGTAAACGAATCTCGGGTTGCCGGTCTTCGCGATAAGACCTTCGCGTGTTGTATCGTTGAGACCTACGTTAAGAACGGTTTCCATCATACCGGGCATTGAACTTCTCGCGCCCGAGCGCACAGAGACGAGAAGGGGGTTAACCTTATCGCCGAACTTCGCGCCCATCTGCTTTTCGACTCTTTCGAGCGCCTTAAGCATCTGGCCTTTTAATTCATTTGGATATTTCTTTTTGTTTTTATAGTAAGCCGTGCAGACTTCAGTAGTGATAGTAAAACCTGCAGGAACGGGCAGACCGATATTAACCATTTCCGCGAGATTAGCGCCTTTTCCTCCGAGCAAATTCTTCATGTTAGCTTTACCGTCGGCTTTTTTTCCGCCGAAGTAATAGACATATTTAGTAGCCATATAGATAAATCCTGTTTTAGTTATTATTGAAAAATATGTGATTTATTGTGAATCTTCTTTTCCGTGAATATATTTTATTGAAGCTCTATGAAATTGAGCGAAACAACTATTAAAATACCGATTTTATAATTGAGTTTGAAGTCAAAAAATCGTAAAGAACGAGAATCAAGAAGAGCATTCAGCCACGGATTAACACTAATTATCACTATTAAAGAGCTTATACTATTTATATAGAACACAGTAAGAGCTGATGGAACAGATAAGAGCGGATAGAGCGGTGATACTCTCCGTTTGTCATTCCAGTCCGCCGCGGCGGATTCTTAGCGGGAATCCAGACGCAATAAGGTCAAAAAGAGTAATAACCCCAAAACCGGCAAAAAGCGAATAAACACAAATGCCGAACCTCCTCTTCACGAAACCCCAGCGCGTTTTTTGCGTCCAGATTTATCGGGACTTCGTGACGCGTTACTACGACTGCTCTATGTTGCGAAATCCTTGCAAAATAGAAATTTTTCTTTGCGCCCTTTGTGAATCCTTTGCGTTCTTTGCGATCCGCTCTTTCTCTAATTGCTAAATCCTAACCACTAACTGCTAATTGTTTCCGCGTTATCCCGCGGGCTATAGAAATTTTTCTTTGCGCCCTTTGTGTATCCTTGGCGTTCTTTGCGATCCGCTCTTGCTCTAATTGCTAACCGCTAAATGCTAATTGTAAAAATTCTTTCCGCGTTATCCCGCGGGCTATAGAAATTCTTCTTTGCGCCCTTTGTGAATCCTTGGCGTTCTTTGTGAGCCGCTCTTGCTCTAATTGCTAAATGTTAACTGTTAACTGCTAATTGTTCCCGCGTTATCCCGCGGGCTATAGAAATTTTTCTTTGCGCCCTTTGTGAATTCTTTGCGTTCTTTGCGATCCGCTCTTGCTCTAACTGCGAATCGAGACTGCAGTTGCCCGAATAATAATTATCACGATTTGATAATATGCTATAGGCGATTACACATACTTTGAGATTGGATTAAACGCTCATTGGTATATGGAGCCTGATTTGTATTATTAATTTTTATTTACAAATTTTGTAAATATTTTTGTATATTAATGATAATTATATATAAAGACAGAAAACTCGAGAAGAATCTTACCAATCCCGCAAAAACAGTGAGGCAATACGGCACGAGAGCGAAAAAGGTAGTTCAGCGTTTGCGGGAAATAGAGGCATCGGCGAATCTGTCGGTATTAATGACACTGCCTGCGGCAAACTGCCACCAATTGAAAGGCGGCAGGGCCGGGGAATTCGCTGTTGACATATCCGGAAACTGGAGAATGATATTTGAGATAAATCACGAGCCGATACCCGAAAAAGAAGACGGAGGAATAGACACAGACAGCGTTACATCGATAAAGATTCTTGAGATAACGGATTACCATTAAAAAATCAAATTAAATTTATGAGCAATAATTACAAAATAAGGAGAAAACTTCTTTCGCCGCCGGGAGACACGCTGCAGGAGACGATCGATAATATCGGCATGAGCCAGCACGAACTAGCGGAAAGGCTTGGAAAGAAAGAAAAGAATGTAAACCAAATAATAAAAGGCAAGGAGCCGATAACTGTGAACACCGCTCTATCTCTTCAAAATGTACTCAACATACCCGCAGATTTCTGGCTTGAGAGAGAAAGCAAATACAGGATAGAGCTTGCGGAAATAGAGGCCGAAGAACAGGCTGAAAAATATTCAGAGTGGGTAAAGAAATTTCCGATAAAGGAAATGCAGAAAATGAAATGGATACCCGAAACAAAGACAATTTCGGACAGAACAGAGAGTCTGATAAGATATTTCGGGATAGCTAAACCCGGAAGCTGGAACAGAATTTACAGAGCACAAACAGCAAACGCTACATTCAGAAAATCGCCAAGTATTTCTTCGAACCCTTACTCAATATCGGCATGGTTAAGGCAGGGAGAGATTCAGGCAAGAGAATTAAAATTGAAGAAATACAGCAGGAGCAAATTCAGGAAAGCGCTTCATAGAATAAAGGAAATCGCGAACGGGCACCCGCGTGATTTTTTTAAAGCGACGCGTGATATATGCGGTGAATGCGGCGTAGCGCTGGTTTACACGCCTAACATACCGAAAGCGGCGATAAGCGGCTCGTTCAGGTGGCTGTACAACAGGACGACGCCGTTAATCCAGTTATCGGGCAGGTACAAAACGAACGACCACTTATGGTTCACATTTTTTCACGAAGCGGGGCATCTGCTTTTGCACGGCAAAAAGGATGTATTTCTGGAAGAAGCGGAAGGAATCGAGAGCAACAGGAAGAAGGAAGAAGAAGCCGACAGGTTCGCGAGAAATTTCCTTATAAACGAAAAAGCGTATATTGAATTCGCGGGCAAGGGGGTGTTCACGAAAGAAACAATCACGGAATTTTCAAACGCGAACAATGTAAACCCGGGAATAGTCGTTGGAAGATTGCAGCACGACGGGTATGTGGGGCATGGGGAGTTAAAAGGATTCAAAATTATAATAACTTAGTGATTTCATACTTTGTTATCGAAGAAAAACTTCTAAGATTTAGACAACACAAATTATAAATTTGAGAATTATTTCATAATTGATTAGTATATTAATTTTAAAGGTATAAGTGGCGGATAAAACACTCCTATAATAACGAACGGATTTGGAGCTCTTTTAAGATGCCATTCAAGAGTTGTCCCGACAAAAAAGTGCAAATCCAGATTTATAAATTCATTCCAATATTTTTGTTTAACCTTTTCCAAAGCAACCTGTTCATTGCCTTCGGCGGTTTTCAGACAATTCCGATAAAGAGCGCCAATCTCCCAGTCAAGTATTTGGAGTTTATGCTTTTTCCCAGCTGAGTCAAAAAAGTGATATTTGAACTTATACGGTATTTTCTCCAATTTAATTTTTCTTTCCGGAGAATTAAATATTTTATATTGATCCATTGCCGCTTTCCAGGACGGTTTCCAATCTTTTTCATTTTCTTCTTCAATAATAAAATCTACAACGTTCTTGGGTTTAAAAACTGCAAGAGATTTGAACTCAGGTTCTCTTGATTGTTTAATAATGTCATCAAAATTTTCATATACATTTTTCAAACAATATTCACGACGACGGCTCCAGTAATCTTCGGTACCGATTTTACTCAATATTTTTAAATCTTTTAAATCAATATTCGCCGGTGAATAGCTCTCCGGTCTTTTATCTCCCTTTTTGCGCTTTATAATATCCAGTTCAATTAACGAATATTTATGTATTTCTTTATAACGGTAAAAAGGAACAGGGTATATACGAATCATGGAGCCATCATCTTTAAACCCTGCAGTACAAAATGATTCTTCGTAAGTTGTAGATGGAAGTGGATATGTAAGCGAAGTTAATAATATTTTTTCACGTGTCATAGATGCTTTAATTTGTAATCCGGATTGTAGTTCCTGAATACAAAATTAAGCAAGTAAGAACGGTGGCACATACCCGGATCGGATTCAAAACAGGTAAAGGCGATTTTATTGTGAGTTGAAATAACTTTTATAAGATTAACTATTTCCGCGGATTTATGAGGAAGAACATTTTTCTCATAATCGACAAATAGACTCTTATAATCAGAAGGTTCCTGCAGATTTTTCCTTTTAACCGATTCTATACCAAATTCGGGAAAATGCAGATAACCAATATTTAATTTTTCGCAATATGATTTCAACTGGCTTTTGGAAAAGCCGAATTTCATGCTTAAAGGATTTTTTCTTACGTCGCAAAGAAGCGTAACATGGCTTTTGATTAAAATATTCAGATAAGTATCAATGTCCCTACCTTCATAGCCAAGGGAATAAATGATTTTCGAGTCGCATGGTTTAAAATCTTTAAGCAAGTCATCCGAAATGAACTTATCTTTTATCTTACTGTTAAGTGCATAATAAGGATATTTATTATAAATATATCTAATTAATTCCTTTGCCGTATAATTACCAAAATTCTGTTTAATTGTTTTGATGGATTCGAGAATATCATCAGTTACTTTTGAATCAGCGGGTACCGATTTAAGTTTTGGGTTATTCGAATTTTCCAGATAGCCATATTTCCGCATTACATTCAAATCTTTTTCGGCAAGAAACGAATAGCAGCCGAAATTATAAGGGATGAAATGAAAATCGGGGATTCTTTCTTTTACCGTAAGAAGGAATAATAATTTATAGAAACGAGTACGATTAAGTTCTCCATCGAACTGTTTTAG